>JAVBTA010000048.1:0-32658 GCA_031556375.1 Bacteroidales bacterium
GTAGGCTTCCTGTGTCGAAACATGAATATCCGGTTTATTTACAACGATACGATAACCTTCCAGAGAGATTTCAACAGGAGAGAAGACATTCCCGATTCCTTCGGCAAAAACGGGTTTGTTTTCAATGAAAAACGGACAATCCGCTCCAAGTTGAGATGCAAAATCCTCCATTTGTTTATTGTCGAGACCCAGTTCTGCATAATCATTTAGCAGTTTTATCATAAATGCAGCATCGGCAGAGCCTCCGCCTAAGCCCGCTCCGAAAGGGATGTTTTTTCTCAGGTAAATATCAGTTTCCGGAATTTGGAATTTATCTTTTAACAGGTTACAGGCTTTTATGACCAGGTTGTTTTCCGGTTTTCCATCGACAGGAATGCCGGATTGGATGAAAGTGCCTTTCTTGTCTTTTGCCGGGACTATTTCAAGAGCGTCTTTCATTTCAATAGGATAGAATATTGTTTCAATGTTGTGATAACCATCTTCACGTTTTGAAACGATATTTAATCCCAGATTGATTTTTGCATTCGGAAAACAAATCATACTCTATTTTTTTACAGTTACTTTTTCTAAGCTTTCTTTTTCTACGTCAGCACGGGATTTACTGATAGTTACCAGATAAACTCCGAAGAATACCATCACAGCAGAACCCAGCTTTTCCCATGTAAAAGAATCCTGGCCGATTAGAACAGCAATAAGCGCTGCGACAATCGGTTGTAAGTAATTGTACATACTTACGGTTGTCGGACGTATTTTTTTCAAAGCAATCGGGATTAACAAGTATGTAATGTAAGTCGCACAAAACAAGACATAGGCAAGTAATAATAATCCGTGATAATGTGGAACTTCTCCGGAAGAAAGCACCGGCGCGTTTTTTAAATATTGAAAGTTGAAAGGAGTTAATACAATTGCTGAAAATAAGAACATCCATTTCATAATTGTAACTGCGCTATACTTTAATGTAAGAGGCTTTGCGATGACGAGATATAGAGCATATGAAAATCCGCTGGCAATGACCATCAGGTTGCCGTTTAACGAACCGTCGCGGGTGTCTACATGATGTCCGGTCAGAATTAATAAAATGGCTCCTGTCGCTCCGATAATTACTCCGCCAGCTTTTTTCCAGGTAATAGGTTCTTTTAGAAGGAAGAACGCGAATACCATGACAAACATAGGGGTACAGGTTACCAATATCGATGCATCGACAGGAGAGGTCGTATTGAGACCTTCGATAAAAAGAGCCTGATTTATGGCAATGCCCAGCATTCCGCATAGAAAAAGCATGAATAAATCTTTCTTATCGACTTTTTCTTTTTTTACAAATAAAGAGGTAATCCAGAAAGCTGTACAAGCGAATAAGATACGGGCTAAAGTCAATCCTTCGGGCGAAATTTCGTCGTGTAACAAAGATTTCGATATGATCATATTGATGGCAAACAGAATATTAACAAATGCAATGATCAGATGCCCTTGTAGTTTTGTTTTATTCATTATTTATACCGGAATAAATTTTTTGCAAAGGTAACTCTTATAATCGGGATTTGTTTATCTTTGTGAAAAAATAGAGATAACTTACATTTTGACAATTTATTTGCTGTAAATTATATTTTATGCTAGACCATAATGCATCAGTGTTGTTGATTTATACAGGGGGGACTATCGGAATGATAGAAAATCCGGAGACCGGAGTCCTGGAGTCTTTTGATTTTAATCATTTAAAGGAATATGTTCCGGAACTAAAACGTTTTAAGTTTTCGATAGATACTATTCAGTTCAATCCACCGATCGATTCTTCCGATATGGATCCGGAACGTTGGTGTACTTTAGTTCGTATTATAGAAGATAATTACAATAATTATGATGGATTTGTGATCCTCCATGGAACAGATACGATGGCATATTCTGCTTCAGCGCTGAGCTATATGCTTGAGAACCTGGATAAACCGGTCATTCTCACCGGTTCACAATTGCCTGTCGGGAAGATTAGAACGGACGGGAAGGAAAACCTAATTACGGCATTGGAAATTGCCGTTGATAAGGATGCCGAGGGAAATGCAATTGTCCCTGAAGTCTGTATCTTTTTCCAAAACTATCTGATGAGAGGAAATCGTACGATGAAGATCAACGCTGAAAATTTTAAGGCATTTAATTCTTATAATTATCCGGTGCTGGCAATTGCCGGTAGCCAAATACGTTATGAACACCATTTGATCCGGAAGCCATCACCTAAAGGCGCCCAGCGTTTTCATTACTGGTTGGATCCTAACGTGATGATTCTTAAAATCTTTCCTGGGATGTCGATAGATATAGTACAGTCCATATTCAATAATCCTCAATTAAAAGGAGTCGTCCTTGAGACTTACGGAGCGGGCAATGCACCGGAAAGAAAAGAATTCCTGAATATATTGACCCAAGCGGTAGAGCGGGGAGTTGTTATTCTGAATGTGAGCCAGTGTGCATCGGGCTCTGTAGAGATGAGGAGATACCGGTCCGGTAAAATCCTGGCTGATGCGGGAGTCTTTTCCGGATACGATATGACAACAGAAGCCGCGGTTACCAAACTGATGTTTTTGTTTGGTCATGGTATGGATCTGGAGCAAATAAAGCAACAAATTGCAAAATCCCTGGTAGGAGAAGTTACCATTCCGGAGTAATCGTTATTAAACGATGCTTTTTTCTTTAAATTTGAATTAAAACTCAAGAAAAAATAATAATTTTAATGTAAATTAAGTTCTTTTGTTTTAGTGTGTTAAACCTGTTCTTTAACATGTATTTTAGTTCTGTTTTTATTGTCTAATTAGAATGAAAACATCTAACTTTGTGTGTGATTACAAGGTAAGGTGTACTTACTCTAATCGATATAACAAAACTCTTTTGAACTGTTAATAATTAGAACTATGGGAAGGGAAATTAAATTCAGCTTAGTTTACCGTGATATGTGGCAATCATCCGGTAAATATCAGCCTCGGGTCGACCAATTGAAGCGAATAGCTCCTGTTATTGTGGATATGGGATGTTTTGCCCGGGTGGAAACTAATGGTGGAGCTTTTGAACAGGTGAATTTACTTTATGGAGAAAATCCTAACATCGCTGTAAGGGAATTTACGGCGCCATTTAATAAAGCCGGAATAAAGACTCATATGCTGGATCGTGGTTTGAATGGACTGCGGATGTTTCCTGTGCCGGCTGATGTGCGTAAGTTGATGTATAGGGTAAAACATGCTCAGGGTGTTGATATCACCCGTATATTTTGTGGGCTGAATGATCCCCGTAATATTATACCTTCCATACAATATGCAAAAGAAGGGGGAATGACCCCTCAGGCAGCACTTTGTATAACATATTCTCCTTTACACACGGTAGAATATTATGTGAACCTGGCAGAAAAATTGATTGAAGCCGGAGCAGAAGAGATCTGCCTTAAAGATATGGCCGGAATCGGTCGTCCTTATAGTATAGGGCAAATTATTAAAGGAATAAAATCCCGTCACCCGAAGATTACCATACAATATCATGGACACACAGGGCCCGGATTTTCAGTAGCATCAATGATAGAAGCCGCAGAAAATGGCGTAGATATTCTGGATGTGGCTATGGAACCGCTTTCCTGGGGGATGGTTCACCCCGATGTGATTACAATTCAGGCTATGCTCAAAGATGCAGGTTATACGGTTCCGGAAATTAATATGGAAGCCTATATGGAAGCCCGCAGGTTGTCGCAAGAGTTTATAGACGATTTCTTAGGTTTCTTTATCGATCCGAGTAATAAGATTATGACATCGCTTCTTGTAGGTTGCGGACTTCCGGGAGGAATGATGGGATCTATGATGGCCGACCTGAAAGGAATGCATAACGCGATAAATCTGGCTCTTCGTCAACAAGGGAAGAAAGAGGTGACATTGAATAATCTTGTGGTTCAGTTGTTTAAGGAAGTGGAAGATATATGGCCAATGCTGGGCTATCCACCTTTGGTAACGCCGTTTAGCCAATATGTAAAAAATATTGCATTGATGAATATTTTTGCCGCAGCAAAGAATGAACCCCGTTTCTCTATGATTGATAAGGATAGCTGGAACATGATTTTAGGAAAAACAGGTAAATTGCCCGGCGCTTTAGCTCCTGAAATCATTGAATTAGCAAAAGCAAACGGTCTTGAGTTCTATGATGGAGACCCTCAGGATGCATTCCCTGATGAATTGGATAAGTACAAAGCAGAGATGAAAGAACTGGGTTGGGATGAGGGTCCGGATCAGGAAGAGTTATTCGAATTTGCAATGCATGATCGTCAATACCGTGATTTGAAATCCGGAGCCGCTAAAAATCGATTTAATCAGGAATTGGAACAAGCGAAAGAAAAAGCGGGAACTCCTATTGTTGTGAAGCGTCCGGTGGTAGAAATTCCAATGTTCAGTTTTGAAGAAATAACTGCGAACTATCCGAATGCTAAGCCGGTACATGCTCCTTGCAAAGGACAAGTGCTATGGCAATATGATATGATGGATGCCTCTACAGCTCCGTTTGAAGGAGCTACTATCCAGGAGAAAGATAATCTGTGCTATATCCAGAATTATTATGGTATTGAGCCTGTGAGTATGGGTTATGGCGGTACGATTGTCGGTACTTATGTGAAACAAGGCGACCATGTTCAAAAAGGGCAAATATTGGCGTTTGTTAATTAAGGAAAATCAGATAAAATAAATCTAAAAGGATCGTAATTTCAAGTTGCGATCCTTTTTTGATTCTTCAGAGAAGTTAGGGTATAGCAAACTTACTTTATTTTCCGGACTATTTTATAAAATGCAATGATTGGATTGTCATCATCCGAAATATTCATTAGATCTTTTGAAATTACGCCTTTTGACTTTTGGATTGTGGAAACAACCATATCAGCCGGAATTATCGAGTAAAATTTGTTTTTATATACACCTCTAATCAGGTAATAAAACGGCATATCTTTTCTGGGAGTTCCCAAAACTCGAAAGCCGTTATATAGCAACTTATGATGCTTTATGTCGTAAAATACAGAAGCAATCATCATGTTTTTAGAATAATTAATATGCAATATGCTATCTCCCTCAAAAATATCACTGATGCCAAACGAATAGTTGGAACGAACCAGATCGTGATGCTGGATTTTCGATTCAATTTCACTGATAGGGAGTTGATTAGGTAAATTAATTTCGTATATTGGTTCTATTCCGTCAGGCATCAACTCATATACAGTTCCATCAAAAGCTCTGTTATAAAGCATCTTGTCCCCATTGTAAAAGAAAGGATGACCATTTTCCATTCGGAAATTAAATTCAGAAATGGCATCATGAAGCAAAAATTGATTGTCGATCGTATTCCCGGTTTCTGAGAATAACAAATAATATTCTTTTTCATCCACCTTTCCATGAGTGTCTTTATCAGGGTTACTGAAATAAAATTTCCCATCTACAATAGCTAAAGCTCTTGAATAATAATTATAAAAATAAGACGTTTCTGATAGAAAATCACCCGAATTGCTATCGTAGAAAATTAATTTTCTTTTCCCGTTATCAAGAATGACAACCCTGTCATTTGTTTTGTCCAATGCAAAATCCGAGATTTCAACATATTCCTTAGGTCCTTTTCCTTTATTTTTTATACTAAATAAAACATTTCCGGACATATCAAAACATACAATTTTATCGGAACCGTCGAAAATGTATATTCGTTCATCCTCAATTAATATCCTTTCTATCGATGATATAAGCTCTTCATCTGAAAGTCTGATATACGAATCCATTAAGAGAAAATTTCCAGCTTCGTCTTTTGTCGGATTCGATTCAGAAAGATCTATCTGTATTAGGTTTGATTCAGAAACATTTATAGTATCAATTATTTTATCTTTAGGTTTAGTGCGGCTGCATCCGAAATATATGCTGCAAAAAAGAAGAAAAATAAAAAACTTAATATAATTCATCTTGTTTTCAGGATTCAAACATTAATAATTATAAAAAACGTCACTACAAGCAACAGGCGTAAAAACACAAGGAGAGTATGATGACTCGCAAATTCTTTTTACGCTTCCAGTGAAATATCCTCCCCCTAATCAAGTTATCCCTATTATTTGATAAATTAATGTGTTACAAATATAGTGGATGTTTTTTTATCTCTGTTCTTTGAATTGTAACTCAATTGTAACTTTTTTGTTAAAAGAGAGGCTGAATATCTCACAATTATTGAAGTGGATCGTAAAATGGTAGAGCTATTCTATCTCCTCTTTTCTGGAAACATTTCCTTTCTCATCGTAGTATTTTCGTGTTCCTTTTACTCTGCCGGATACGTAAGTGCCCGTTTCTCTCAGTACATCAGTGTTGTAACGGTAAAGTTTGTATGGGCCGTTTTTATCACCATTAGTGTATTCGTAGGTTTCATATAGTTTTCCGTTGTCGCTATAGGTCTTATAACTTCCATTCAGAACACCATTGATGTAATTTTCTTCTTTTTCTTTCTTCCCGCTTTTGTGTTCATAAACCCAAAGTCCATTCTTTTTTCCGTTTTTATATTGTCCTTTGGATTTTATCCCTTTGGCTCCTTCTAGCCATTGTTCGGTAAATTCTCCTTCATATTTGCCGTTCACTTCATAGAAAGTTTGTGTATAGCCTCCGATATTACTCGAAATTTGTTTGGTTTGTTTTGCCAGACCTGAACCTGTTTCTGAGGAAACCTCCCCGTCCTTATAGAAAATCTCACTTTTTAGAGTGCCGTCTCCATAGTTATATTTACGTTCCCAGCCATTCTTTTTGCCATTTTTCAATTCTTTTACAGATTCCACAGTGTTGTCTGTATAGTAAATAGTTTCTTTTACTTTTTCATCATTATTATAAACCTCTGTGCGTATTTTTTGTCCGTTCTTTTTGCCATATTCCCAGGTTCCTTCCTTTTTTCCGTTTTTATATTGTCCTTTCATCCTTACTTTTCCATCCGTAAAAATTTCGGAATACTCTCCATCATATTTTCCTTCTTTGTTGTAATTGGCTGTCTGTACATAATCTCCAGTATTGCTGGATATATTACGTACTTCTTTTCCTATCGTTTTACCTTCGCTGAAATTAGCTTGAGACCGGACTTTACCTTGGCTGTCATATCTTATTTCAGCGCCATCCTGAACCCCGTTTTTGAAATTTACTTCACTTTCAATTTTTCCATTTGCCCCATATTGAATAAATTTACCTTCAGGCTTTCCCTTGACATAATTGCGGGAAGCTTTGACGGCTCCGTCGGAATAATATTCTTTATACACGCCATTTAGAATACCGTTGTCGTAAGTATATTCTTCAGCGAGTTTGTTGTATTTATATGTTTTCCAGCTACCATTAGGTATTCCGTCTTTAAATACAGCTTCAGTGTATTGGGTTGTATACCCGTCGATGATTCTGGAACTACCTTGTAGCGGTTTTTTTGTTCCTTTTTCATGGCAGAAATATCGTCCGTCGCCCAGGTTATAACATTCGATATCATGAAGTTTAATTTCATTTTGAGATTTTACGGTTTGAAATGTGGTTAAAGTGATAACCAATAGTGCGATTAGTATGAATTTGTTTTTCATTGCATCATTACAAAAAAATTAATAATCATAATACGATTCAAAAATCATTCCCTTTGATTCTTGACAAGTCGGTTTTATAATACTTTAACAATTGCACCTTAAACCTTTCTATTGTTATCTTGTCAAAAATTAGTATCATTGTGCCATAAAAAGAAAAAACAGAATGAAACGTAGAGACTTTTTTAAAGCCGGAGCCGCGGTGACGTTTGCTGCCGGATTAAATTTTGACAAGCTGAATGCAGCCCTTGAGTCTAATAATATGATTGTGGAAGCGGCTCCCGATATGGTTGCTGTGATGGGAGGAGATCCTGCGGCTATGCTGGATAAAGCATTGGAAGCCCTGGGAGGAATTTCCCGGTATGTAAAAAAAGGACAAACGGTAGTAATTAAACCTAATATTGGCTGGGATAAAAAGCCTGATTTTGCGGCCAATACAAATCCTGAACTGATCGGTGCATTAGTAAAAAAATGTCTGTCTGCCGGTGCAAAGAAAGTAACAGTATTCGATCACACTTGTGATAATTGGCAGAAATGTTACCAAAGTAGTGGTATAGAACAGGCTGCTAAGGCAGCCGGAGCTACAGTCGCTCCCGGGAATGATGAAGTTTATTATAAAACAGTATCTCTTCCTAAAGGAATAAAATTGAAATCGGCAAAGGTTCACCAGGCTTTGATAGACGCAGATGTTTGGTTTAACGTGCCTGTACTTAAGAATCATGGAGGAGCCAAAATGTCTATCGCGATGAAAAATTATATGGGAATTGTTTGGGATCGCGGATTTTTTCATGATAATGACCTCCAACAATGTATCGCGGATATCTGTACCTGGGAAAAGAAACCTGCATTAAATATAGTAGATGCTTACCGTTGTATGCGCAAGCATGGACCCCAGGGACGTTCTGTCTCTGATACGGCAGTATTGAAATCCCTTATTATTTCTACGGATATTGTCGCTGCCGATGTTGCGGCGATCAAAATGTTTAATCAAGTTGAAAAAATGGATATTGATACAGTAGGTCATATTGCTAATGGCGAAAAACTTAAATTAGGCACACAAAACATCGATAAACTCAATATTAAACGGATTAAA
Organism: Bacteroidales bacterium; assembly: GCA_031556375.1. Classification (GTDB taxonomy): domain Bacteria; phylum Bacteroidota; class Bacteroidia; order Bacteroidales; family Azobacteroidaceae; genus BNXB01. The sequence goes on from JAVBTA010000048.1 coordinate 8,664, forward strand.
ATTTAATCCTTCGGTTTACTTATGAAATCATCTATACTCAAAGGCCTGCGGGTGTTTTTAGCCTTGTTGGTCTTTATTCCATTGTTGCTTTATTTTTGCGATTTTTTGGATATTCTCCCCAATGAACTTCATGTATTGGCAATGGTTCAGATTGTTCCGACTATATTGGCAGGAAGTTTGACTGCTTTAGTCGTATTATTTCTTTTCACTCTTTTATTTGGTCGGATTTATTGTTCGGTAATTTGTCCTTTAGGTATTCTGCAGGATATAATTTCTCGTTTTAGTGGACGAGGAAGGAAAAAAAGCAAGAAAGGAAATAAGAAACGTTGGTTCAAATATTCTAAACCTCAGACTTATTTACGTTATGGTATGCTGGTGGTCTGTGCAATATTACTGATATTTGGAATTGTTACACCTTTATTATTGCTTGATCCATATAGTAATTTTGGCCGGATAGCGACGAATTTATTCCGTCCTTTGGGAATGGAAATCAATAACATTATAGCGGCGATTGCACTTAAATCAGGCAATTTTAGTTTTTATCATGTATCTGTTGAAACAGTAACTGCGGTGTCATTGACAGCAGCTATTATTGCATTGCTTGTAGTCGGTGTTATGTCGTTTCTTAGAGGACGATTGTTTTGTAATACAATTTGTCCGGTCGGTTCTTTATTAGGGCTGCTTTCCCGTTTTTCATTATTTAAAGTAGTGATGAATGAGAGTAAATGCACGAAATGTTCTTTATGTGAACGTGCCTGTAAATCTCAATGTATCGACAGTAAGAATGTAAAGATAGATTCCAGTCGTTGTGTTTCCTGCTATAATTGTTTGTCCCGTTGTAAATTTGATGCTATCGGATATCAATTCTCATGGAAGAATAAAGGATCTGTTGCTGAGAAAGAAACACAGGCGTCTAATTTAGCAATGCGAAATGAAAAACGTGAAAGTCGGAGAGCCTTTATGGCAACAAGTACAGCAGTAGTGGCTACCATACCGTTTGTTCCGGCATGGGCTAAAACAGATGTCGATGAATCAAAACTGGTTCCGATTACACCTCCGGGATCTAAAAGCTTGAAATATTTTAAGGATAAATGTACGGCATGTCACTTGTGTGTAACTCATTGTCCTCAACAAATACTGGAACCTGCCGGATTTAATTTCGGACTCAGTTATTTGCTTAAGCCGCATATGGTATATCGTAAGGCTTATTGTAATTTTGAGTGTACTATCTGTTCCGAAGTTTGTCCGAATGGCGCTATAGAGACTATAGGTGAGACTAAGAAAACGACACAGATAGGAATCGCAAAGTTTGTACAGGAACGTTGTGTCGTTTTTACTGATGGAACCGACTGTGGAGCCTGTTCTGAACACTGTCCGACTCAAGCTGTAAAAATGCAGCCTTATAAAGATGATTTACGTTTGCCTCATGTTACTCCCGATTTATGTGTCGGATGCGGAGGATGTGAATATATTTGTCCGGTTCGTCCGGTCAGGGCAATAAATGTCATTGCAAACAAAGTCCATCAGGTTTCACGGAAGCCGGAAGAAGAAGAAATGGAACATATTGAGGTAGATGATTTTGGATTTTAGAAAAATAAATGTAACTTTGCCGTGGGCGTGCACGGTGTGCGTTTTAAATTAATATAACTCTTATTACTTTTTATGGAAAATATGTTTGATATTAAAGGACGTGTTGCGGTCATTACCGGAGCAGGTGGTGTTCTTGGAGGTAGTGTTGCAAAAAGTCTGGTTAAAGCCGGAGCAAAGATTGTAGTTCTGGATATTCGTCAGGAAAATCTGGATGCGAGAGTGAAAGAATTGCAGGAAATGGGCGGAGAAGCTTTTGGCTTGATTTGTAACGTGTTGGATATGGATAGCCTGAATACAACGGCACAAAAGGTTGTTGAAAAATGGGGACGTATAGATATTCTGATCAACTGTGCGGGAGGAAATATTCCCGGAGCTACATTAACACCGGATCAAACAATTTTTGATATGAAGGTTGAAGATTGGGAAAAAGTGACCAATCTGAATCTGAATGGAACGGTATATCCTTGCTGGGCTTTTGGTAAAGTCATGGCAGAACAGAAAAAAGGGGCTATTATAACTATCTCATCGATGGCTACTTATTCAGCTATTACCCGTGTTCCGGGTTATTCTGTCGCTAAATCAGGAATTAATATTTTTACACAATGGATGGCTACTGAGTTGGCTCAGAAATTTGGAGAAGGAGTCCGTATTAATGCAATTGCTCCGGGTTTCTTTATCGGAGATCAAAACCGTGCATTGCTGATCAATCCTGACGGATCATTGACCGACCGTAGCCAAAAAATCCTTTATAAGACTCCTATGGGACGTTTTGGTGATATTTCAGAGTTGAACGGTGCGGTACAATTCCTTTGTTCTGATGCCGCGAGTTTTATTACCGGTGCTGTCTTGCCTATTGATGGCGGATTTAGTTCTTTCAGTGGAGTATAATTGACAATTCATGGAAATTGAAAAGATAAAATCATTTTACAATCAGCGTGTCAGTAGCAATCAAAAAGAATTAATTAAGGTTAGAAAACACATTTATTTTCTTGGTACTACGCGTCTGATTGTAGTTTTAGTAGCCATAGCCTTGCTATTTATATTTTGGGGACGAATAAATACGCCTATATATGCAGGTTGCTTTCTCTGTTTAATTTCTTTTTTCTGGATGATTCTCAGGAGTAACAGATTGAGTAAAAGAAAAAATTATCTTAAAACCTCTATCGCTTCTGATCAAGATGAACTTAAGTCCATCGATTATGATTTCGGCGCTTATGATGGAGCTCCTGAGCGTATTTCGGGTATCCATCCTTTTAGCCTGGATCTAGATTTGTTTGGTCCGAGGTCATTCTTTCAATCATTAAACAGGACAGGGACGCCAATAGGAAAGAAAATTCTTGCGGATTGGCTGGAGAATCCGTTGCTTGAAAAAGATGAGATACTTAGGCGTCAGGAAACAATCCGGGAGATAAGTTCAAATCCCTCATTAATTCATCAGGTTGAAGTTACCGGAAGTCTGACTCCGGGTTGTTCCCAGGATGTAATAGAGTTAAAATATTTCCTGGAACAACAATCCCACTTCAATAAAGATCGTTTTTGGCATGTTTTAGAATATCTGTTCCCGGCTTTGTGGATTGCTGCGATCGTTGTAGTCTCAGTAGGGTGGATTCATTTATCTGTTCTATCTCTTCTTTATATTATTACATTTGCGATCAGTGAAAGTTGTTTCAAAAAAGTCAACGATCTTCAGAATCAGATAGGAAAGAAAACGAAAATCCTGGAGAGTTATTCTGATTTGATTAGAATCGTTGAATCTTCCGAATTAGAATCAGAGAAGGCTGTTCGAATAAAAAATTCCTTTTTGAAAAATGGACATTCCGCTTCAGGCGAGATTCGTCGTCTGGCCAGGCTTTCCGGAGAATTGGAACAACGGGCAAATATGCTGGTGCATCTGGTTTTAAATCCAGTGCTTTTGTGGGATATAAGAAAATCTATCGCTATTGAAAGATGGAAAGATAAAAATGGAGCTCATCTTCAGGATTGGTTGATCAGGTTGGGAGAATTTGAAGCTTATTGTTCGTTAGGCAAGTTTGCATTCAATCATCCTGGTTATGTTTATCCTGAAATATCCGAAAAATATTTTGAAATGGAAGGACAAGGACTGGGACATCCGTTGCTTCATCGTGATATTTGCGTAAAAAATAGCATAAATGTATCTTCTGCTCCTCAATTTATGATTGTGACCGGTGCGAATATGGCCGGGAAAAGTACTTACCTGCGTACCGTTGGTATCAATTATCTGTTGGCTTGTGTCGGAGCTCCGGTATGTGCATCTTCGTTGCGGGTTTATCCGGCATATCTTTATACCAGCTTGCGGACTTCCGATTCTCTCAATGATAATGAATCGTATTTCTATGCCGAACTCAAACGTTTGAGTGCTATTATAGATGAATTGAATAGCGGCAAACAAATGTTTATTATCCTGGATGAGATATTGAAAGGAACTAATTCCGTTGATAAACAAAAAGGCTCTTTTGCTTTATTGAAGCAGTTTATCAATCTGAAAACCTGCGGTATTATTGCGACTCACGACCTGGCCTTAGGAAGTTTGGAGGATGAATACCCTGAATATGTCGGGAATTACCATTTTGACGCGGATATTATTAATGATGAGTTGCATTTTTCTTATCAATTGAGGAAAGGAGTGGCTCACAATATGAATGCCTGCTTCTTGATGAAGAAAATGGGAATTACAATATGAAACAAAAGACAAAAAAAAGGCGCCCGATTGAGCGCCTTTTTTATTCTGTTCCTGTAAATTATTGAGCAGGAGTTTCAGCTGGAGCAGCAGTTGTGTCAACTGGAGTTTCAGCAGGAGTTTCAGCTGGTGCTGGAGTTACTTCTTCAGTAGTAGTTGCTTCTGGAGTAGCTTCTTCTTTTTTAGCGTTAGAGCAAGCTGTGAAAGCAACAGCCGCAAAAATAGTTGCGAATAAAACTAACTTTTTCATTTTTTTCTTGAATAAAACGGTTGAAATATATTTCTAAATGTTTCCTCTTCGAAACACGGTGCAAAGTTATAATATTATTTCATATGTTGTACAACATAAAATGATTTTTTTTTCAAATTTTTATATTTATTTTTAATATTACGATGCACCGTGTTCGATCTACTAATTTATGTAGCCACCAAAGCAGGATTCCGACTTATTTTTTACCCAAAAAACAGGAGAGACGAAATTATCCTGATCTTTTACCTGCATATAATATTCCATATTTACAGAAGCTTCATTCGAAGGATATTTTGCTCTTTCCGGGTATGCAACGACGTTAGTCATCGTCCTGGTCGTGACCGGTTCCAGTTTCGGACGACGGGTACGACGTTGTTCTGCCCACAATTCATAAGTTCCCATTAAATTGAGGTGAATGAATTTTTGTTGCATGATGATTTCCAGTTTATCACTGGCCGTATTATATGTATTTCTTAATACATTGGCATAAGCATTAATCTTATCTGCTGATGGTTTATTAGGCTGCAGTACACTGAAATCCGTATCAGGGAAAGTATTGGAATTTGATTTGAATGTACATTTCGCATTGATCCCATACCAAAAATCCGTCGAATGTTTCATTGCATCGACCAGGTGTTCCTGTGGACTCTTGCCTGTATTACCCAGATTATTCAGGGCAATTTCGGCTAAGAACAGATCTACTTCTGCCTGCGACATCATATACACGGGAAATTCGTTAAGGAAATACGTATAATAGTTGTAAGGCGAAACGGAATTAACATGTAGATGGATATCCATTTCTTTCCTGTAATTACCATTGTTGTTGATATAGGTTTTATTCCAGGTCCACTGCTCCTCCGTCCATCCGGGAGGAGGAGTGGCCGGTAAAGCAGCCAGAGAATCACGGGTGGGTTGATTTTCCCTGTATCCCCGATCCATCCTTACTCCTCTGTAATCCCCCCAACGGGTAGGCATCGCCAAAACCGGCAGACGGGGATCGTCTATTCCTTCTTCGTAAGCGTAACTTCCCAGGTTCATACGTTTCATAATTACATTAGGAATGAAGATAGACGTGAATCGTTCATACAAACCACGAGTCCAGGTTTCTCCACCTCCGTTCACGACATCTGGTACCTGATCGAAAGGCAATTTCCAATACATATCTCCAACAGGTAACATATTTTTTGATAAAATATCCTGGATATGAATTTTAGCCTCATTTTCATTTACTCCCGAAAGGCGAACTGCGAATTTCAGGCGAATAGCATTGGCCCAACGGATCCATTGTTGTATATCTCCTTGGAATACAATGTCTTGTGTTTTGAATAAACTCTGACCTGCAGGAGACATATTATCATAAGAGGCTTGTAGAATGTCAGTCATCGCTTTAATTGAGTTCAATCCGGTGACATAGATGGAATCCGGATTATCGTATGGCGTGAAAAATACATTATCCAGACCTTTCAATGCTTCTTTATAAGGAATACTGTTGAAAAAGTCCACATTTCGTAACAGACAATAGTCTTTTATAATACTGGTCAAGGCGAAATAAGTATAGTTCTCTTTTTTGTAAGCTTCGTCAGCATTATCAATTGTGGTCTTCATTACCCCCCAGGGACGAAGACGATCGTACATGTCGTAGAAATAACTGCGGATTGAGTTTTCGTCGCTGAAACCGTCGCCGTTCATTAGATTCCAATAATCATAAATACCGTCATAGTTTGAGATCATTGGTCTGACTCCGATCTGGGTATAAGCCGTAGCGCTCCATCCTCCCATTTGCCACCACCATTCTCCATAGTCCTGAATAAAAACTTTCCAGGAATAAATTACCTTTGTGAACATTCCTGCCGGGATAATATCCTCAGGAGCACTATATCTTTCCGGATCATTGAACTCTTCTTTCAGCTTGTCTTCGCAAGCCCAGAATAAGCTTCCGGTAAATAAAACGATTGCTAATATTGTCTTTTTCATATTGCTATATCTTTCTGTGAAAATTAAAAACTAACATTGACACCAAATCCAAAGGAGCGTAGAGAAGGGAATGCAGAATATTCTACATATGCAGCTTTGTGGTCGGCAGCAGTACTCATTCCCAATACAGATTCCGAATCGATGTTAGGAATAGACTTGTATAAATAAAGTAAGTTCCGACCATAGACAGAAAAGCTCAATTTCTGGAGTTTCAGTTTTTCTGAAATATGTTTAGGTACGGTGTATGCAAAAGAGACTTCCCTCAGTTTGACATAATTGTTTTCAAAAATGTAATCCGGTTGTAAGTCTCCATTCAGGTCGTGAATAAAAGTTTGCCAGTATTCGTATGCGGAAACAATCTGATCATTAGGCACATATCCACCGCCTGCCACCTCTTTCATTCCCGGAAGTATGATTCCATCATGATAAACTAATTCTCCGGTAGGGGCGGAGCCTCCGTTTAATGGTACCTTAACGTCGTTTTCTCCCAGATAGTAAGTAATACCGCCATGAGCTTCATCCCGGCCCTGGAGGGTTTCTTTTGTTTGTCCGCGTCCGACAAGGTAATAATTAGACATTGAAACAATAGAACTTCCATAGCTGTAATCAAAGCCGACACTTGCCCGGAAATTCTTATAGTAAAAATCGGTAGAAAATCCTCCCAGAAAATCAGGATTTACGTTTGCCGTTTTTTGAAATCCTTTTTGATAGTCTAATGAGTATAAGCCATTTGAGTTGACAATCCGTTGTCCATCGGCCGTCTTTTTGTAATCGTAAGTCAACAAATCTCCACTTTCCTGGCCTTCGGTTGCAACGACTTGCCAGCCATTGTCGCTCGCTATTACCTGTCTGGTAATGCCTTCATATAGTTTTTCGACTTTTGTTTTATAATTGGAGACAGTGAAAGTGGCATCCCATCGTAACTTGTCATCGTCAGTATTCAAAATAGTGCCTTTAATAAATAAGTCCCACCCCCAGTTTTTAACATCTCCCGCATTCATTTTGATAGTGGCGTAACCTGTTGTTGTAGATAACGGAACAGACATGATCTGGTCGTATACATGGCCTGTATAGTAGGAAAAGTCTATTTCCAAACGATTTCCGGGAAAAAATTTCAGATTGGTGCCAAGTTCGAACTCCCGTTTCCGTTCCGGTTTTAATGTTCCGGAAAAGAGTGACGAGGGAGGCGTTACGACCTGTGCCCCGTTTGTATTAGCAATTGTGGAAACATCATAAGAATTGATAGCAAAATATCTTACGCTACCCGGTGATCCTGCATCGGCCCATCCCAGGCGTAGTTTCCCATATTCCAGTGATGGAATTTTGAAATCTTCTGTGAACCCCCAGGTGAAAGAAGCTCCCGGATAAAAATAAGAATTATTTTCCGGAGGGAGCAGGGAAGACCAGTCGTTACGGGCATTCAACTCAAGCCAGTATTTCTCTTTCCAGGAAATTGTCGCAGATCCGATGATGCTATATTTTATATCCGATCCACGGGAGTTACCCAATACTTTTGATCGTTCGGCTGAACTTGGCCACCCCGGAGCGTTATTCAATGAGTACCAATCCGGGTACGACAGGTCTCCAAAAGTTGAAGTATAAATGTTATAATCGCTGGTACTCTTGTATTCTCCACCTCCCAGTGCGGTGACCCTTAACTTATCGTTCATAAAAGATTTGTCAAAATTCAAAAATCCGTTAAATATTTGGGCCTGTGCTTGTTGTGTTTCGAATTTATACATTCCTCCTGTTGTTTTTGGTTTGACAGCGGTAACCTGATCCTCTCTCGTAAAATCGATTTGAGTATAGTCCAACCCAGCAGAAGTAGTTAAAAAGACAGCCGGGTGAAATTTGAATGTCGCTTTTATCGACGAAATCAGGTGGAGTTTTTTGTCTAAGTTGCTATTCTGATTCTGTTGCCAAAGTATGTTGGCTATATTCGTTTGAAATGCAGGCAGGTTGTATTCTTCCAGATTACGTCTGCTATACCCGTCATCGTCCAGATACATCCGGGCCATTGTATCGTAGTCATAGTCGCGATTAGTACCGCCACTGACCAATCCGCCTATGTTCGGTTGCCTGTTGTGGGTGGAAATATTCATTAAGTTTGCAATGACTTCGAAACTTGCAAATTTTGAGGCGTCCATCTTACCGGAGAAGCTGAAAGCATCTTTCTTTTGCCAGTTATTTTCCATTACGCCATTATAGTTATAGTCTGTATAGGCCAGGCGCATATTGCCTTTTTCATTCCCTCCGGCGATGGCAACCTGAAGATTACTGGTACTTCCCGGGCTAAAAATATCCATATAATTGTCTTTATATGCCTGGTATTTTCGTTTACTACCATCCCAATAGGTAATTTCCCTGTTGTCGAATTTTGTTCCGAAGTTATATCCGCTGTTTATCAGGATATTATCGTCATTCGGATCATTCAGATTTCCGAGTAGGCTATATTCATTTGTTCCGGAACCATATTCGTTTTGAAAATCAATGAAACTTACAGGTTGTTCGTAAGATGCCTGGTATGAAATAGTAACTCCCAGTCCCCTGGTTCCGACTCCTTTTTTTGTTGTGATCAAGACAACTCCGTTAGCTCCTTCACTACCGTAAAGGACAGAAGCTTTAGCTCCTTTCAGGATTTCCATGGATTCGATATCTTCGGCATTTAAGTCGTTAATACCGGTTCCATAGTCAAATGAGTTCATCGGGTCATACCCGCGGGTTGCCATGCTGGATGCATTATCACGAATGGGCACCCCGTCCACAACAAATAATGGTCTTGTGCTTGAGTTCGGGTCCAGCCGGTTTGCTCCACGAATCTTGATGTTGACAGAACCTGTCGGCCCTGCCGCACCCTGCTGGATTCCGACACCTGCCGCTTTGCCATATAAAGACGTAAAAGGGTTGACGGTAGCTCCGGATTTCACAATGTCTTCTCCTTTCAACGTGCTGATCGCATAACCTAATGATTTTAATTCGCGACGTTGTCCCAAAGCTGTAACGACTACTTCTCCAAGCAGTTCGGTGGAGGTGGACATTTGAATATCCAGTGTTGTTTGATTTTCTACGGCGACTTCTTTCATCGTGTATCCCAGGTAAGTAACGACCAAAACTGCATTTGAATTTTGTGTTAGTACGATCTGATAGACACCATCTGCATTGGTAACAGCAACATTGGATGTACCTTTTTCTGTTACAGTAGCTCCGATCAGGGTTTCCCCTGTTTCCAAATCGGTCACTTTTCCTGTAACTTTTGTTTGAGCATTTAACCATAGCGGACTCAAACAGCAGAATAATGAGACTAGGAATAAATTCTTCATAAATTAAAATTTAACATTAAACATTAACTGAGACTATATCACTAACTTGTTGTAACAGTATTATGGATTTCAACAAGGTAGAGTTTATTATGTTGAAGTGTCAAAATTTTTCTTTGAATTTAAACCATTGAAAATGAATTGTTTGTGATTTCGGTTGTTGTTATTTCATATTTTATTGTTGTTTTTTAAACATAAATTGACTGTATTAGAGAGGGCCTGTTTCTAATAAAATACAATAGAAACAGGCCTGAATATGTTAAATTTTTTATCTTAAAACTAAGATGTTATGGATTTGTCGTTGATGTAAAGGAATCTTTTAATACTTTTCTTTGGCGTTTTTTCGAATTCCTGAGGGTACAATCGAATTTCTGAAATTTGTTCATATGAAGCTACTATATTATTAAGGGAATCCTTGTTCTCTTTCATGATCGATGGCAGATGATCTACCGATATGCCTATACTATCTACAGCTTCATAATCAGGATAAACTAGGGCGATCAACTTTCCATTGCGTTCTATCACTAAACTTTCCATCACGAAAGGCAGGTTATTTAGTTTAGCCTCTATTTCTTCAGGATAGATGTTTTGCCCGTTAGCACCAAGGATCATACTTTTCGAACGTCCCCGGATGAATATGTAATTATCGGAATCCAGGGTACCCAAATCTCCGGTTTTAAGCCAACCATCCTCTGTGAACGCATCGTTGGTCGCTTCTTCGTTTTTATAATATCCGATCATTACATTTTCACCCCGTACTTGTATTTCCCCTGCAATATTTAGTGGATCCGGCGAATCGATCCGGGCTTCCATCCCATTCAGAACTTTTCCGCATGAATGAGGCTTGTAGTTGGGATATAAAGAAAAACTGATCAGGGGAGCACATTCGGTCATTCCGTATCCTACTGAAAATGGGAATTTTATTTTGTGTAAAAATTCTTCTACCTCATGATTTAACGGAGCCCCGCCAATGATAACCTGATAAAAGCGTCCTCCCATTGCATCTACGAGTTTCTTTCGTATCTGAGCATAAATCTGACTATCCAACAGAGGTACGTTCAAAGCCCAACGCATCGATCTTTTTCCAAGAATAGGAAGTATCATTTTTTTGTAAATCTTTTCCAGAATCAAAGGAACGGCAATGATCAATGCCGGTTTGATTTCTTCAAAAGCTTTCATTAATATTTTGGGAGAAGGCGTTTTTCCTAGTAAAGTAATATCACAACCTATCGAGAGTGCATATAAAAATTCGAAAGCACAACCGTAAGTATGGGCCAGAGGGAGAAATGATAGCATTTTATCCCCTGGTTGTAGATTAATGACGTTTTTAGCAAACATTACGTTGCTGGCCAGATTGTTACAGGTGATCATTACTCCTTTGCTGAATCCGGTGGTTCCGGATGTATAGTTTAAAACTATTATTTTGTCATTAGAAAGGTCAGCGTAGCTAACAGACTCTTTCCCATAACCTTTTGGATATTTTTTTACAAAATTACCCTCGAGATTGGCAAGAATAGAATTGAATTGTTCACCATCCCGTTGATGAAGTAATTTGAAGTTTGTCAGAGAAAATACTCCACGCAATTCATTCATTTTTTCTTCCTCCAGGGTATCCCAGATAATATCGGAGGTGAAGAACAATACGGATTCCGAGTGGTTTACAATATGGTGTACATCATTAGGATTGAAATCCTGAAGAATGGGAACAATAATCGCTCCATAAGTGACGGTAGCCAGATAGGCGATACACCAGCGGGATGTGTTTTTTCCGATCAAAGCGACTTTGTCTCCCCGGCGTATATGACATTCTTCGAAAAGCAGGTGTAATTTTGAGATTTCTTTAGCTAATTCGCCATAGGTAAATTGACTGGATTCACCGTAATCGCTGAGAGCTTTCAGATCCCAGTTTTCTTTGAAACTCTCTTCATATAATTTGATAAAGTTCTCTTTAATCATGATTGTGTGTGTTAAGTTCTATTAAAATGAATCTGATACAAAAGTACAAATATAATGATAATGTTGTAACTTTGCCGGGGAAAAAGCGTAACAATGATAGACTCAAGCATATTTGAAAATAAAAAAGCTGCGTATTTTACTTTGGGTTGTAAGCTGAATTTTGCGGAAACATCAACAATAGGTAAAAAATTAGCAGAGCAGGGGATAAGGAAAGTGATGCCTGGCGAACGAGCTGATATTTGTATCATAAATACTTGTTCGGTAACGGAATTGGCTGATAAAAAATGCCGTCAGGCTATTCGTCGTATCAGTAATCAACATCCAGGAGCTTTTGTGGTTGTAACCGGGTGTTATGCTCAGTTGAAACCTGAAGATGTAGCTGATATCAAAGGAGTCGACTTGGTACTGGGTGCCGATCAGAAAATGGATGTGCTGAAGTATCTCGAAGAGGCACAATTGAATAAAAATAATCATTCAACGGTTGTAACCCCGATTAAAGATGCCCGAAAGTTTAGTCCTTCATGTTCGAGTGATGACCGGACAAGGCATTTTCTTAAGGTTCAGGATGGTTGCGATTATTATTGTACTTATTGCACGATTCCTTTTGCCCGGGGGCGTAGTCGTAACGGGACTATCAGGGAACTGGTTGAAATGGCCGAGGCTGCAGGGCATGATGGAGGTAAAGAGATTGTTTTGACAGGAGTTAATATCGGAGATTTCGGTAAGACGACCAATGAAAGTTTCTTTGATCTGGTAAAAGCATTGGATCAGGTGGAAACGATCGAACGATTTCGTATTTCCTCAATAGAGCCGAATTTATTGACGGATGAAATACTTGAATTTGTTTCTCAATCCAAGAAATTTGCTCCGCATTTTCATATTCCGTTACAGTCGGGATCGGATGAAGTTCTCAGATTAATGCATAGGAAATACGATACAGCTCTTTTTGCATCTAAGATACATAAGATCAAAGAATTGATGCCGGATGCTTTTATCGGGGTCGATGTAATTGTGGGAGTCAGGGGTGAAACAGATGAGTATTTTTCTAAAGCAAAAGAGTTTATTGCAGGGATGGATATCTCTCAGTTACATGTGTTTACCTATTCTGAAAGATCCGGAACACAGGCGTTAAAAATAGACTATGTTGTGGATCCTCGTGTAAAACAGGAGCGGAGTAAACAGTTGTTGGATATTTCGAATGAAAAACTATTGAATTTTTATCGCTCACAACAAGGTAAGGCGAAACAAGTCTTATTTGAACATACCCCCAGAGGGAAAATGATGCATGGTTTTACTGAAAATTATGTAAAAGTGGAATTAAATTACGATGAAACTTTGATAAATCGATTGATTCCGGTAACTTTGGGAGATTTTAATGCTGATCAATCAGCGTTGAAACCGTTTTAATTGAGAATTTGAAAAATCGACGTAGTCAATTGAGAATTGAGAATTTAATATACGGGATTATTTATTTTTTGACATGGATTCATGCAATATGGCCTTTGAGGGTGTTGTATGTTTTTTCCGATATTTTATTTTTTCCATTATATTATGTAGTAAGGTACCGTCGGAAAATAACCCGGAAAAATCTTTCCAATTCATTCCCGGATAAAGATAAAAAAGAGATTGTAAAGCTGGAGAAGCAGTTTTATCATCATTTTTGCGATTATTTTTTTGAAACCATCAAATTGTTGCATATTTCCGATGAAGAAATGAGAGGACGGTTTATTTTCAAAAATCTGGAGATTGCAGAAGATAAAATGAAATCCGGAAATTCATGTATTATGATGCTGGGGCATTATGGCAACTGGGAATGGGTTACTTCAATTACTCTTTGGTCTAAAGATCCGGAGATTATTTTTTCTCAAATATACCGTCCTTTGAAAAATAAGGCTTTTGACAGGTTTTTTATAGATCTTCGTAAACGTTTTCATTCTGCAGGTTTTGCAAAAAATGACACATTGCGCGAAATTATTAAGCTGAGGCGGGCAGGCAAAAAAACAATGATCGGATTTATTTCGGATCAGAAACCGTCGCCGAGTAATATACATTATTGGACTCATTTTTTGAATCAGGATACAGCAATATTAACAGGAGCGGAACGAATTGCAAAACAAACCGGATTTATAGTAGGTTATTTAGATGTGAAGAGAATAAAAAGAGGTTATTATGAGGTCGATGTAAAAATGATCACAGAAGACCCTGCTTCTACTGATGAATTTGAGATTACGGAGCGTTATGCCCGGTTGATGGAAGAAACAATTCTTCGTGATCCGTCGCGTTGGTTGTGGACTCATGACCGTTGGAAATATAAAAGGGAAACGATATGAAAACAGCTGTGGTTATATTGAACTGGAACGGAAAGTCCCTGATGCAGCAGTTTTTACCGGCTTTAATCGAATATACTCCTCCGGGAGAAGCTGAAATTGTTGTTGCTGACAATGGATCTGCAGATGATTCCATTGCTTTTTTAAAAGAAAATTATCCTGCCATTAAAATTATTTCCCTTGAAAAAAACTTTGGCTTTGCCGAAGGGTATAATCGGGCTTTGGCTCAGTTAGACTATCAGTATGCGGTTTTGTTGAATTCAGATGTGGAAGTTACTTCAGGATGGCTTACCACTGCGATAGATTATATGGAGCGGAATCCGGAAGTTGTAGCTTTGCAGCCAAAGATATTGTCATATAAAGATAAAACGTCATTTGAATATGCCGGAGCTTGTGGTGGTTATATGGACATGTATGGTTATCCGTATTGCAGGGGAAGAGTATTGAATGTGGTAGAGAAAGACCGTCATCAATACGATACGGTTGCGGATGTGCTTTGGGCTACAGGAGCCTGTTTGTTTGTAAACCTGGAAATTTATAAACAATCCGGAGGTTTGGATGCTTATTTTTTTGCGCATCAGGAGGAAATAGATTTTTGCTGGCGTCTGGTAAGCCGTGGAATGAAGATTGTTTGTTTACCGTCGTCGGTAGTTTATCATGTCGGAGGTGCCACTCTGGCAATGGAAAGCCCTCATAAAACTTTCCTGAATTTCAGGAATAACCTGTTGATGATTTATAAGAATATTCCTGAGAAGTACTTAAAAAAAGTACTTTTTGTGCGTTTTTTTCTGGACTATCTTGCTGCATTACAATTCCTTCTGAAAGGGTATCCGGCAAATGCAAATGCTGTTTTGAAAGCCCGGAGGGATTTTAAGAATCAGAAAAAGAATTATGCTCCTGTCCGGAAAGAAAATATGTCTTTAGGTTCCCCGGAATTGCCGGCTGCGATGAGTAGGAAAAGCCTGATCATTGCTTTTTATTTGAAGAGAAAGAAAATATTTAATGATTTAATATGACATTAGGATTTTTATTCACGATTTTTCTGGTTTTTCTCAATGGTTTTTTCGTTGCAGCAGAGTTTGCAATAGTAAAAGTCCGGACCTCTCAGATAGAGGTTAAGAAAAATGCGAGTAAGGCCTCTGTAGCTGCAGCAAAAAGTGTAGTTTCCAACCTGGATGGTTATTTGGCTGCTACACAATTGGGTATCACGCTTGCTTCACTTGGTTTAGGCTGGGTAGGGGAGGATGTTTTTACGAAGATTATTCTTTCGTTTTTTAATTTCTTAGGATTGGGAATGAGCGAAACCGCGGCAAATCATCTGGCTATACCTGTGGCATTCCTCCTAATAACAATACTACATATCGTCTTGGGGGAGTTAGCTCCTAAATCGCTGGCTATTCGTAAACCGGTGCAAGTAACATTTGGTGTGTCTATTCCTCTTAGAATATTTTATTTTGTAGGAAGACCATTGATCTGGATGTTAAACGGTCTGGCGAATATTTTATTGAGAATAATTGGTATTCAACCAGTTCATGAACAGGAAGATATTCATACGGAGGAAGAATTAAAAGTAATCATTGCAGAAAGTCATAAGGGAGGTGAAATTCAGGAGACAGAAAAAGAATTGATTCAAAACGTGTTCAGTTTAGGTGACCGGAAGATTCAAACCCTGATGACTCCAAGAAACGAGGTAATTTGGGTTGACATTAACGATGATTCGGAAACGATTAAAAAGACTATTCTAGACAACAGGCATACGGTTTATCCGCTTTGTGATGAAAACCTGGATAATGTCATCGGCTTTATTCATACAAAAGATCTGGTAGGAAAAGATTTCGATGTGATTGTTACGGATTTAAAAAAAATCAGCCGGGAAGTGCAGGTCGTAATATCTACAGGAAAAGCATATTCCGTATTGGAAAAGTTTCAGCGTCAGCGGGTTTACCAGGCGGTTGTAGTGGATGAATACGGAGGTGTCAAGGGATTTGTTACTCTGAATGATATTCTGGATGCACTGGTTGGCGATATTTCAGAAACCGACGAGTTTGAGTATGCTTCGGAAATACAATCGGATGGAAGCTTGATTGTCGACGGACAGATTCCTTTCGTTGAATTTCTTGAGAAAGTCGGACTGGACGATGATATGATCGACACTATAAATGCGAATTATGTGACGATAGCAGGTTATATTATGGATGAACTTGAGCGTATCCCGGAAGAAGGAGATACGGTAATGTGGGAAAATTTCACATTTGAAGTTCTTAATATGGACCATAATCGTGTGGATAAAGTAAAAGTATCAAAAGCCTGATTTTTGTATTTGGAAATATTCTTTTACTTTTGTATTACTTAAAATTTATTACTTTAAATGGTAAGAACAGATATTCAGTCAGTAAAACTAAGATTTGGTATTATCGGTACTAGTCCGCTATTGGATAGGGAAATAGAAAAAGCCTTGTTGATAGCTCCAACCGATTTATCAGTGCTGATTGCGGGTGAGAGTGGCGTGGGAAAAGAATCTTTTCCGCAGATTATTCACCAGAATAGCATCCGTAAACATGGTAGTTATATTGCGGTCAATTGTGGGGCTATTCCGGAAGGAACTATCGATTCCGAATTATTCGGACATGAGAAAGGTTCATTTACCGGCGCGTTGGGCGAACGTAAAGGGTATTTTGAGGTTGCCAACGGAGGAACTATCTTTCTGGATGAAGTAGGAGAGATGCCGATGGCAACACAAGCTCGTTTATTGCGTGTTTTGGAATCAGGTGAGTTTATAAAAGTAGGTTCGTCTAAGGTTCAGAAAACGGATGTACGCATTGTTGCGGCAACAAATGTCGATTTGCTTCAGGCTATTCGTAACGGAAAATTCAGGGAAGACTTGTATTATAGGTTGAATACGGTTCCTATTCAGCTTCCGCCTTTACGCGACAGGAAAGAAGATATTCCGTTGTTGTTCCGAAAGTTTGCCGGTGATTTTGCTGAGAAGTACCGGATGCCGGCAGTACATCTGACCGATGATGCCCGTTTGGTATTGATGAATTACCGCTGGCCGGGCAATGTACGTGAGCTCAAGAATATTACGGAAAGAATGTCCATCATCGAAAAAGAACGTGAGATTTCAGGCGCAGTGCTGAAAACATATCTAACTAACCCTGATATGGAGAGGCTTCCTGTGTTGGTGAGAGATAATGATTCGAAAAGTTTCAGTTCGGAACGAGAGATCCTCTATCAGGTGCTTTTCGATATGAAAAAGGATGTCAACGACCTGAAAAAGCTGGTACATGATATCATGTCCGGAAATACAACTCCCCAACAGGTAGAAAATACTCCCTATCATCCTATCAGTGTTCATGATACATACAATGTCCCTGTGAATATTTCTGCACCGTCGATACCTGTACCTCCTCAAAAAGAGGATGCTGAGTCGGATGAGGCTGATTATGAGGAAGAAACCATGTCTTTGGAAGATGTGGAGAAAGATATGATACGTAAAGCCCTGGAACGAAATAACGGGCGGAGGCGTAATGCGGCTCAGGAACTCAAGATATCGGAAAGGACATTGTATCGTAAGATTAAGGAATATGGTTTGGAATGATGGTAGAAGGAGTTAAAGAGAGTTAGAAGAAGTAATGAAGAAAATAAATAAAATGAGGAGAATAAATCGGTTATTGTTTTATGTTGTTCCGGTGTTTTTACTTATTTCCTGTTCGATGTCTTATTCATTTAAGGGAGGGAAGATCGACGAGAATATCAAAACTGTCAAGATTACGGACTTCTTGAATCAGGCACAATTGGTTTATCCTCCACTTACCCAGACTCTTAATAGAGAGCTGAGAATAAAGTTGATAGATCAGACAAGTTTGAAAGAAGTTTCCAGTAATGCGAATCTTGAATTCGAAGGTGAAATAACCGACTATAGGGTTGAAGGAACGGCTGTAAAAGCAGATGGTTATGCTTCTATGGCTAAATTGACGATAACGGTTAAAGTACGATATACGAATAATGTTAAACCGGAAGAAAGTATTGAACAGAGCTTTACGGGTTTTGAGGAATTTTCCAGCAACAGGACTCTCGATGAGGTGCAGGATGGTTTGATTGTAACGATCGTTGCCAATATTGTCGATCAGATTTATAACGCTACTGTAGGTAATTGGTAAATGAAGTCAGGAGATATCATACAGCTTATAAATGATCCATCATCGCTTAATGAGGATTCGGAAAAACAGTTGAAAGCGCTGTTGGAAGATTATCCATATTTTCAGGCAGCAAGGTTGTTGTATCTGTTAAATCTTTATGTAGGAAAAGATTCGGAGTTTAATAGCGAATTAAAAAAGACGGCATGTTACGCTGTCGACAGGAAAAAGCTGTATTTCCTGGTTAATGGAGAACAGTTTGCACCTATACAGATGCATCGACTCGAGAAGACGGAAAAAAACTTACAATTAGATTCGTCTTTCGATCTGATTGATTTTTTCCTGAATGAGAAAATGCCGGATAAGGCGGAAATTCCGGACGAAAAGCCTGTCGTTATTTCCGGTAATAAATCTGGAGAATTGATTTCTTCGGATTATATGTCGTTTTTGCTTTCGGATAATGTAAAATATAATGTGTTGGATACAGTTCCGATGCAACATCAGGAAACGATTGATGAATTTCTCCGTAAAGATGCTGAAGAACCGGTGAAGATTCAGTTAAAAGATGTCGAAGAACAGCCTGTAGAGAAGGATAGACCCGATTTAGATACTGTTGAAGAAGGTGATTTTTTCTCAGAAACTTTAGCTAAAATTTACATCCGTCAGAAAAAATATGTAAAGGCATTGGAAATTATTCGGAAGTTACATTTGCTATATCCAGAAAAAAATATTTACTTTGCAGACCAAATTCGTTTTTTGGAGAAATTGATTATTAACACAAAAAAATTATAATAAAAAATGTACGTATTTATTTCAGTATTGATTGTTATCGCATCCTTGCTTTTGATATTCGTTGTAGTGATACAAAACTCAAAAGGAGGAGGTTTGGCTGCTGGTTTTGCTTCTTCCAATCAAGTGATGGGAGTTCGTAAGACTACCGACTTTTTAGAGAAAGCAACATGGTCATTGGCTGGAACGGTTGTTGTTTTGGCAATTGTTGTTTCTTTCTTCTTACCAGGTCGTTCTTCAAAGGGTCCTGAATCCGAAATTAAACAAAATATTGAGAATGCAGTTCCAGCTGCCGATCCGAATGCTGTAACTCCATTTGAAACTCCGGTTCCGGAAGGTACACAGGCTCCAGCTCAGGAAGCACCTGCTCAACAGGAAAAGCCTCAGGAATAATATTCTGAAACGTTAAATATGACGCCCGGTGATTATCGATCATCGGGCGTTTTAGTTTATACCCCGTACGATGCCAATGCCTACTGTCAATTTGGCAGAATTTAAACCTTGGCAAGACCTTTGTCGTTTAACCGATAAAGTTAATAACCATAAAAAATTATAAAGCCTATGAATTTTAACAATTTTACAATTAAGTCTCAGGAGGCCGTTCAGAAGAGTATTGATTTGACCAGAAGGAATAACCAGCAATCGATTGAACCGGCTCACCTAATGAAAGCTATTCTTGATGAGGGTGAGAATGTGACAAATTTTTTGTTTCAAAAACTGGGGGTTAACATCCAAAGTCTGAATAGTATCCTGGACCGGGAAATACAATCGTTACCTAAGGTTTCAGGGGGCGAACCATATCTGAGTCGTGAAACTAATGCCATACTTCAGAAAGCAGTCGATTATTGCCATAAGATGGGAGATGAATATGTCTCTCTTGAACATATTATTCTGGCACTGTTGATCGAAAAAAGTACAGTATCTACTATGTTGAAAGACATGGGGGTAACAGAGAAAGAGCTTACTGCTGCAATTAATGAATTGCGAAAAGGAAATAAAGTGACCAGCCAATCGGCGGAGGATACCTATCAATCGCTGTCTAAATATGCAATTAATCTGAATGAAAGGGCTCGTTCCGGAAAGCTCGATCCTGTGATTGGCCGTGATGAGGAGATTCGTCGTGTACTCCAAATATTGAGTCGCCGGACTAAAAATAACCCGATTCTTATTGGTGAGCCAGGGGTCGGAAAAACTGCTATTGCAGAAGGTCTTGCGCATCGTATAGTGAGAGGTGACGTTCCGGATAATCTGAAAACAAAACAAATATATTCCCTCGATATGGGGGCTTTGATTGCCGGGGCTAAGTATAAAGGAGAGTTTGAAGAACGCTTGAAATCTGTCGTGAATGAGGTGATGCAATCAGATGGTGAGATTATCCTGTTTATCGACGAAATCCATACCTTGGTGGGCGCAGGTAAAAGTGAAGGCGCTATGGATGCTGCCAATATCCTGAAGCCGGCTTTGGCGAGAGGTGAGTTACGTTCGATAGGAGCGACAACTTTGGATGAATATCAAAAGTATTTTGAGAAAGACAAAGCTTTGGAACGTCGTTTCCAGACCGTTATGATCGAAGAACCGAGTGAAGCGGATGCTGTGTCTATTTTGCGTGGTTTGAAAGAGAAGTATGAGAATCACCATAAAATACGGATTAAAGATGATGCTATTATTGCTTCTGTTCAACTTTCAATCCGTTATATCACAGATCGTTACTTGCCGGATAAGGCGATCGACCTGATGGATGAGGCTGCTGCTCGCCTGCGGATGCAGGTCGATTCGGTTCCGGAAGCTTTGGACGAAATAACCCGGCGTATTACGCAGTTGGAGATCGAACGGGAAGCTATTAAACGGGAAAATGATCATAGTAAACTGGAGTCTCTCAACAAGGAAATTGCTGATTTGAAGGAAGATGAAACCAAATTCAAAGCGAAATGGCAATCGGAAAAAGAAGTTATCAACAGGATACAACAGAATAAGATCGATATCGAAGACCTGAAGTTCCAGGCAGAAAAAGCTGAACGTGAAGGGGATTACGGGAAAGTGGCGGAGATTCGTTATGGTAAACTGAAGCAAAAGGAGGAAGAAATCGAAAAGTTTGAGAAAGAATTGAACTCTATGCAAGGCGACCATGCGATGATCAAAGAGGAGGTCGATGCGGACGATATTGCGGAAGTCGTTTCCAAGTGGACAGGAATCCCTGTGGGGCGAATGATGCAGAGTGAAACGGAGAAGTTATTGCATCTGGAGGAAGAACTTCACAAACGTGTTGTAGGGCAGAATGAAGCGATTACAGCTGTCTCCGATGCCGTACGCCGGAGTCGGGCAGGTTTGCAGGATCCGAAGCGCCCTATCGGTTCATTTATTTTTCTGGGAACCACCGGAGTCGGAAAGACTGAGTTGGCTAAGGCTTTGGCGGAATACTTATTCAACGATGAGAACTCGATGACTCGTATCGATATGAGCGAATACCAGGAAAAGTTCAGTGTGACACGTCTGATCGGTTCTCCTCCGGGATATGTTGGTTATGACGAAGGAGGACAGCTAACGGAAGCAGTTCGACACAAACCATATTCTGTCGTATTGTTTGATGAAATAGAAAAGGCCCACCCGGATGTTTTTAATATTTTATTGCAAGTTCTTGATGACGGGCGATTGACTGATAATAAAGGAAGAGTTGTTAATTTCAAGAACACAATTATTATTATGACTTCTAATTTAGGATCTTCTATTATCAGAGAAAATTTTGAAAAGATCTCGGGATCAAATCAAGAACAGATCGTTGAAGATACTAAACAGGAGGTTCTTGCTTTATTAAAACAAACGATTCGTCCTGAATTTTTGAACAGGATCGATGAAGTCATTATGTTTACACCTCTAAATGAGAGTGAAATACGTGAAATTGTTCACATACAGCTGAATGGTATTCAGAGAAGTCTGTCGGAAAATGGGTTTAATATTCTATTTACAGATGCAGCTGTCGATCAGATCGCGGAGCAAGGTTATGATCCTCAATTTGGAGCCCGTCCGGTAAAACGAGTGATTCAACGGGAGGTACTCAATCCTCTTTCGAAAGCCATATTGGCGCAGAAGGTGGATCGAAGCAAGCCTGTGACTGTCGATAGTGTGGATGGGGCGTTGGTGTTCCGGAATTAACTCCTGTTCTGATATTTTTACAACGATGGATTTCAATCTTGCACTACATAGCAAGATTGAAATCCATCGTTTTTCTTAAGCAGATTGTTGTTTTTATATTACTAAATGGTATCTTTGTTTTTGTAGTTTTAATTTAAAAATAAAAACAATGAAACCATTATTTTCTTTTGCGGTATTCGCAACACTTTTCTTTATTTCGTGTAATAACAATGAATCAAAAGTTCAAACAGAACTTTTAAGAGCAGATCGACTTATGGATGAATTTCCGGATAGTTCCCTCCTTCTGTTGGAACAGATTTATTTTCCAGAATCACTGCCATCTCGTGATTATGCCCGTTATTGTTTGTTGATGACTCAGGCCAGAGACAAGAATTATCTGTCCTTAGCCGGAGATTCCCTTATTGACAAAGCTGTTGCTTTCTATGAGACATCAGAGGATAGCCTGAGTATGTCTCTGTCTTATTTTTATCTTAGTCGCAGAGATTTTCAGGATCAGAACCTTGAAAAATCGATGGTAGCTTGTTTGAAGTCTTTGGATTGTACCGGTTCCTCGGCTCCACGATCTTTGTTGGGTTTGATCAATAGTCATTTAGGGGTTTTGCATCTGGAGGAGCGGAATTTTGATCAAGCTCTAAGCTTTTTTCGTCGTTCATACTTACATTATAGTAAGGATCTGAATTTAGAGAGAGAAATTTTTAGTTTGAGAGAGATGGGCAAAGTTTTTATGCTCTCAAACAAGATGGATAGCTCGTTTTTTTATTACAAACATGCGGAGGAATTATCGGATAAAACCGGGAATATTCGTCTGAAATCGATGTTGTTGAATGATTTGGCTGTTTTGTATCAGCTTTTTGGAGAAAACGACCGGGCCAGAGAATATTTATTTCATTCTCTTGAGATTGAAGACGATTCTGTGCGTTTAGGGAAACGGTATTTTACACTGGCCGAATTGTATCTGGCCGAAAGTAAGCCGGATTCAGCCTGGATCTATTTTAATACAAGTCAACGATTGGACAATATTTATACGTTATCAGCCGTGTTGAATGCGAAATATGAATGGGCTAAAAGAACAGGTTGTTATATAGAGGCTTTGAATTATTCGGATAAATTGCGCGAGGTGAAAGATTCGATAGCTTTAATAGTTCAAAATATGGAGGTTTCGGAAGAGGAGCAGAAATATCATTATGAAAAACTGAAAAATGAGCATATTTCTAAAGAACTAAAACACGAAACGACAATGAAGAGGTTTTTTCTCTCGTTATTCTGCATAGTAGTATTACTGATTCTGGTAATTATTGCATATTGCTACATGTCGAAATATAAAAATGAAAAAATCAGGGAGCAAAAAGAAGAGATGGACAGGATGACGCAAAAAGAACAGGAAGTAAAGAATATCATTTTTACTAAGACGGAAATCGCTAAAAAGGTGAAGTCTATTTCCCTCGCCAACCCGGACCCTAAAAAACTACTTGATACGAAAGATAAATTGATAACCAGCCAGGAGTGGAATGAATTGATACTCATAATTAATGATACCCATAATGATTTTACTAACAGACTAAAAAAGAAATATCCGAAAATGAAAAAAGATGATATTCGTTTGTGCTGTTTGATAAAATTAGAACGGAGTATTTCAGATATTTCATTGTTCTTAAATATTAATCCGGGATCTGTTAGTACGAAGAAAACCAGACTAAAATTAAGCAAGATGAAGTTGGATAAAACTGTAGATTTTGACCGGTTTATTGTTGATTTTTGATGTTAAAAAAAACTGTACATGAGTTGACATGCTTTTGATTTCTTAATCT
>JAVBTA010000030.1:0-9251 GCA_031556375.1 Bacteroidales bacterium
AAATTTGGTATAATCAAAATAGAAGACATTCTTTCCTGAAATATCTCACTATTCCGGAATTTTGGGAAAGATATAGAGCAATTAACAATAATGTAAAACCTGCCGCTTATCTTTTTGTCCGGAAAAAGGTAGGATATTCAATATACGTGAAAAATCAACTGATAAACAAAACCTTTACATACAAAAACAGCTGTTATTCTCTTCTTGCACCCGGATAAACATATCCTAATGTCCTTATATACGGAGTCTTACTCGGATTAAGTAATAACCCGTCTTCTTCCCTTTTCAAAGCAACATACATATAACTATTTTGCTCAGAGATATAGTATTCCTTAAGCGGTACGGTACCAGGCACATACCGGTCATATACAAATCCTAAATGTTCACATTGAACATTATATTCCCCACTGGCACGTGTATCAAGTTTATAACGTTTCGATGAACTCGAATAATATCTATAAATATGTGTATTATAATTAGACGTTTGGGTGGGAAGAGCAAAATCATGATAGGTAAATGGGTAAACAACCCCATCAAAAGTTTGTTGAAATACTCCTTTAAAATCTTTTTCATTAACTGCATTCGGAGCCAGACAAGAATACATGTGCCCTCCTTTTCCTGTTATACTACCAGGATATAAATAGTAACCATACACAGGTTTTCCCTTTGGATGCACAGTCCGGATCGCTCGTTTATCACTTTCAGGAAATCCTTTCCATGGCTCACCACAAGGAAAACCAGACATAACTGACTCACGTTCAATCGCAGGCGTACCCGGAATAAAACTTCCTGAACGATCTGAATATACTTGTTCATGTCCATTTACATGTATGAATCCAATAGTATGGCTTATCTCATGAGCTATTAAATGAGTCATTTGATTCTCAGTTAAATCTGAATCAGCCACCCGAACCTCAGGATATGCCTTTCCATTAGTAGGAAAGCCTGCTATTGCACACGATGTAACTGAAGCATCACGTTTGATAGTTATATCAGCCTTATTCTTATCTGTAGTTCTGGTAAATGCCAATCTGCATCCAACATCATTATAAGCCTTAACCACAGCATCCGTAATCCTGATCATGACATCTGTCTTTGGTTTTTCAAAGTTAGGTTCAACATATATAGCAACTTGATGATTAGTCACAGTATTATTGTCCTGTATATGACGAAGCGTTACATCCGTATCACTTGCAGTAAAATTCTTATCAAATGCAATATCGCCTTCTACCACATAACAATCTTCATACTCAACCAGATCATCCAGCGAAAAACCCAAATCCTGTATACGTTTCAATACAATGTTTTCAACCGGATTACTCGACTTACTCTCAACCAAAGCTTCATCTGCAAGATCCTGATTACATGCAGACAAAATAATCGAAAAAACAGATAAAAATATTCCTGTAGCTTCATTTTTTTCAATAAATTAGTATGATTCGATTATTCAACTATATATTTCTAATATATACATATACTTATAAAATAAATAATCTCCAAAAAAACCATCAAATATAGGCATAATACATATAATTATAACTACTTTTTAATACTAAATAAAATAGTTTATACCCATCTATTAAGCTATAATAATTTCTTCAATATAGCTTTTATGTTCGGTTTCTGGTGGCACCACAAGCAAGAAAAGCAGAATATAGTTAAGTCCCCGAATTTCAACGAGATTCGGGGACTTTTCTTTTTAAAAATATGCAGAAAATAGCGGTTTTTGACATATTATAAATGTGCAATTCGTTGTACTTTTAAAAGACAGAAGAAAAGTACACTGATTGTGGTTCTTTTTCCCTATATATCAACATTTTGCATACATCAGAACTGGATTTGATTTCATAATTTTGAACGATTTAAAAATGTAAAATTATGAAACAAGAAACATTCAATGTTCTTTTCTTTACAACAAAGACAAGAGTTTTAAAAAATGGAGAAGTGCCTGTACTGGTGCGAGTTACAATTAATGGTTCGAGTGCTGAATCCCGTATCCAACGTTCGATTGCCGTTCAGCTATGGAACCAAGCTAAGGGGTTTAGCAAAGGAAAAGACCCCAAATCTTTAGAAT
This sequence comes from Bacteroidales bacterium, assembly GCA_031556375.1. Taxonomy (GTDB): domain Bacteria; phylum Bacteroidota; class Bacteroidia; order Bacteroidales; family Azobacteroidaceae; genus BNXB01. The sequence goes on from JAVBTA010000030.1 coordinate 2,075, forward strand.
TGAACGAATACATTCGTTCGTTGAATTTGAAATTACTAACCATCCACAAAGAGTTATCTTTGAAAGAAGCTCATTTTACTCCTAATCTATTGTTAGACATGCTATTTGGAAGAGTGGAAAGCGTTGATGCTAAAAGAACCCTTCTCGCTTATTACCGTTCCCATGCGGAAGATTGCCGTAAACTTATCGGGATTGATTATGCGTACAGTACGATTAACCGCTATGATAATTGTATTAAAGCCCTTGCTGAATTGATTCAACAGGAATATGGTAAGGACGATATTTCTTTCAATGAATTGAACAGAGAGTTTATCCGTAAGTTTGAGAATTTTCTGAAAGCGACAAAGGGATTAGCGAATAATACGCTTGTCCGTTACATGAAAGCCTTCAAAAAGGTTACTAATCTGGCATTGGCTGACGAATACCTCAAAAAAGACCCATTTATGAATGTTCGTTATAAACAGGATGAAACCAATCCTGTTTTCCTGACCAAAGAAGAGTTGGATGTAGTTATGAATACTAAATTTTCGATTGAACGTTTAGAATTGGTACGGAATGTTTTTCTCTTTTCCTGCATGACAGGCCTCGCCTTCATAGATGTCAAGGAACTTCGTCCGGAACATATATTCAGGGATAATAACGGAAAACTTTGGATTCGCAAAGGACGACAAAAGATTAAAAGGAATAAATCTGCCTGCACAAGTAATGTCCCTTTGTTAAGTATTGCTCAGAATATTTTGGAACAATACAAGGAACATCCTATTTGTGTTGCCAAAGGGGTATGTCTTCCTGTATTGAGCAATCAAAAATATAATTCGTATTTGAAGGAAATCGCTGATATATGCGGAATTAAGAAGAGTTTATCCTCACATGCCGGACGCCATACGTTCGGGACGACCGTCACGCTTGCCAATAAAGTCTCTCTGGAAAATGTTTCCAAGATGTTGGGACATACTTCTACCCGGATGACACAACATTATGCACGGGTATTAGACCAGAATATCTTTGAAGATATGGCGAATGTTGAAGCGAGACTTTCTAAAAAAGCAATATAAATACCAACAAATTCGAGGTGGTCAAAAATTTTGACTACCTCGTTCAAAGTAATAAATACTAAAAATTATAATCATGGAATTACAAATAATTAAAGATAAGATTATCACTCTACGAGAACAACAAGTGATTTTAGATACAGATGTTGCCATTTTATATGGGGTGGAAACAAAACGGATTAATGAAGCTATCAGGAATAATCCTGATAAATTTCCTGAAGGATACATATTTACCCTTACCCAAGAGGAGAAAACAGAGGTGGTCGAAAATTTCGACCACCTTGCGAAACTCAAGTATTCATCCGCACTTCCACGTGCCATGTCAGAAAAAGCGCTTTATATGTTAGCAACAATTCTTAAATCGCCAGTAGCAACAGAAACAACTATTGCTATCATTGAAACATTTGCTAAAGTTAGGGAACTCTCTCGTACTATTTCTCAATTGTCAGAACAGGCAGATAAAAAACAGCAAAAATCTATGATGCAGAAAAGCGGAGAATTGATTTCGGATATATTGAGTGATGATTTTCAGACTACAGGTACGGAAACAACCATAGAGTTTAATCTATCTGTATTGAAAGTGAAACATACGGTTAAGAGAAAACTAAAGGAATAAATCTAATATGTTATCGAAAATTTCGATAACCAATACTAATAAGGGCAGGCTTAACAGTCTGCCTTTTTTATTTCAAAAGCAGTAGTTGGATAGTCTCTCCCATAATTTTTTCGGCAAAGTTATAGGAGAATCGGATGACAAGTAGCAAGGTTATACCTCCTGTTTGGCAAACAATCTTCCTTTCGAAGAAAGCGTATTCTTAGCCAAAACCTTGCATGAAGTCACCGATTTCCTATGGGCATGAAAGCAAAAAAATTATTGTCGAATCATTAAAATTTTTGCATCATGAAAACAGATTATTTCAACATTCCGGAAATTACAGTATCTTATAAAGATAACGTAAAAGCATCAGAAAGAGCAGTGATTAGATGTTCAGATGACGCTGCAAAAATATTGGCTCACGCTTTCGAAGGATGTCTGGAACATCATGAAGAAATGTATGTTTTATTCCTGAACCGGGCGAACCGCTTACTTGGAATTTCTTGTATTTCCAAAGGTGGAATGTCGGAAACTTCCGTAGATATCCGGATTATTCTTCAAACGGCATTGAAAGTTCATTGTTGTTCCCTGATGGTATCACATAACCATCCTTCGGAAAGTATTCTTCCGAGCCCGCAGGATATCAATTTGACTAAGAATATAAAGAAAGGCTGCGAGGCAATTGGCATCCAATTGTTAGACCATTTGATTATAACAGAAGGTAATTACAGCAGCTTTGCTGATGAGGGGCTTTTATAGCCCCTTATTTTTTGGTCGAAATATCCTCAAATTTAAATTATATCTTTGTAATCTGAGAGAAATATTACAGAAAAACAATCATGGAAAAAACAGTAACGAAAAACAATATAGACATCTTTACGGAAAGTTTTGGAAACTCCCAAAATCCCGCATTCAGAACTGATGCCGTTGAGTGGTGCAGGGCAGAAATGCATCTGTTGGCTGCAACGCACAGGCGACCGATCAATGGGAAAAATTAAAAATAAATTTGTAAGGCGAATTTGAATGAAATAATAATCTCAAAATAGATAAAATGAAAAAAAGATTGATAATTTTATTTTTAGTATTAGTGCCAATAGTAAATTTAAAAGCGAGTCCGCAAATTCCTGATTATTTGATAATTGGCAATGATACCTTACCGCTTTATCAATTAATTCTGGAGGATTATTTGCATTCACTTGAACAGTCAACAGATAGCAATAGTTTGTTTGGTTTCAGTTTTCGCAATGATTTTGGGTATGGGATTACCTCTACAAATTGTTGGCGAGGCTATCAAGCTGTTTATAGTTTAGAAAACGACAGTTTGTTTTTGAAATATATTATTCCTTGCAATTCAATAAGAAAACTTGATGTAGATGATATTCATAATTCAAATGAACAGATACAAAAGATTTTTCATGAGAAAGTTAAAAACAACAAGGTATTTATTGATTGGTATTCAAGTGAATTTACTATTCCAAAGGGTAGACCTATTTGGTGGGATGGCATTTTTACAACTATTTATGACAAAGAAGAACTTTATACTATTCGCAAAGGCATTTTAGTCGATAAACATATTATAAATAATTATCAAAAAGTTAAAGGCGGTATTTCAAGAAAGAAAAAAGAAATGTCGAAAGCCATTTTTAATGAAATAAAAAAACTAAACTGGAAGAAATTAGATAATGAATTTTTATGTGATGATATGTATTGTCTTGAGATTGATTCAAGAGGGAAGGTTATAAATGTTGAAAAAAGTAATCGCGGTACTAAATTAGATGAAGATGATATTCATTGTCAAGAAATTATCAAAAATCAACTGAAAAATTTACAGTTCGATATTATACTTTATCACGGACGTCCATTCAATGACAAGTTTTGTGTTGAAGTATTTTATGACAACGCTACAAACAGATTAGAGAATTGGTCAAAATATGAAGATTATGACTATTAAGAAGAATTACAGGAATCATTCACATCATAAATGCACCTTGTTCCACAACAACGTTTTGAAATCGGTGTAGCGGTAATTCCGTGATATTGTCCCCGCAGTTCCATTGATTTTTGGAATCGCATTTCAGGTTTACCTTGGAAATGCCGTCTTTCGGGTTCAAAGCAATATAGGCAAACATCTTATCCATTACTTTAAATGCCAATATCGACGGATCGATGAACGGTAATGATTCTGAACCTCCTTTGATGGGGATGCAATATTCTCTGAGTTCTTCTATATTCATTGCAGTTATTTTTTCTTTGCCAAATTTTCTCTCAGCCGGAATTTTACAATTTTCTTGACCAACGTTACCGGGATTGGTTTGTTTATAGGAAACTGAATAGTTCCGGCAGAAGTTTTATAATCCGCCAATTCGTCCTTAAATGCCTCAATAGCGCTTGGGCCGGGAAATAGGCTGACATGTTTCGTGAATCCACCGAAATAAACCAGTACACCGTTCAGCTTATAGACGGGCATTTCGTAGCTGATACTTTCCTGTGCCTGTGGCGCTACTTGCGGAATGGCAATCCGTAACCGTTCCAGATGTTCTTTTACATTCAGCGAAGCTACAGCAATGTATTCATCAACCGTTTTGGGTTTAGCTGTATTCATATCCGTTTTCATACTATTTTTTCTTTCTTGTAAAAATAGCGACAATAGCCGATGTAACGATACCCATACCCATTCCCCACATTAATCCTTGAATGATATAGTTCTTCATGCTGAAATAACTTTCCGCTTCAACTTGTGTCATACGTCCGTGTTCAACCACGTATTTGATAGCATTCGAGAAAAATTCGGGTGTGATGATATACGATGTGACGTACTGCGTTAAAGGACTAAGTGCGGTAACAATTACCGAAATAATCAGCCCTGAAATGAATCCTTGCATGTAAGTCATCGTGCCTTTATAGTAATTCTTGCGTTTGTCCAATAACGCGAATACATATACGGCAATGGCAGGAATAGCAAAAAACATAGTGTATCTTTCATGCTGGTCGATGTGCTGGTCATGTAATCCGGCTAACTTTTCACCAAGCATCCATAAAAGTCCCATTGCAGCAAAAATCAATGCCCATTTGATTTCGATTTTGAGTTTTTTCATGATCATGTAGTTTTACAGATTTAATCTCTTACAAAAATACGGATTTAAAATCATTGAAGAAACTTATCTGCAATGTTGGTTGTTTTATTTACATGTATAATTCTTAAAATAGAATGATTATGTATACAAAAATGATATTTCCGAATATCCCTGTAAAGGATTTGAAAGAGACGAGGAATTTTTTCAGTCAGTTGGGGTTTGATTTCAATGAGAAATTTTCGGATGAAAACGCTATTTGTATGAAGATCAACGAAACGGCTTATGTGATGATGCTAAAAGAATCGTTTTTCCTGTCGTTTACAACTAAAAGTATTACAGATACATCCAAAAGCATTGAAGGAATGTTGGCTATTTCACTCGAGAATAAAGAAAAAGTGGATGAGATATTTAGAAAAGCACTTGCTTTAGGTGCATCCAAAGCGCGGGAAGAAGATTTGGGTTTTATGTACACCCGGAGTATTTATGACTTGGATGGTCATATCTGGGAATTCTTCTGGATGGATGAAAATGCACAATAATCAATTGAAGTCAAAAAAGGGACAAAAATGAATGGTAATAAAAAAGAATTGTCGCCGGAACAACGGGATGAGTTATTCCAAACATTAAAAGCTCGTTTTGAGAAAAACAGGAACCGGCATAACAATTTTGAATGGACTAAAATACAAGCCAGATTAGAAGCTAATCCGGAAAAACTGTGGTCGCTTAATGAAATGGAACGGACTGGCGGAGAACCGGATGTTGTTGGTCAGGACATAACAACAGGCGAATACGTTTTCTTTGATTGTTCTCCGGAAACTCCTGAAGGTCGCAGGAATACCTGCTATGACCGTGAAGGTTTGGATTCGAGGAAAGAACATAAGCCAGCGAATAATGCGATCGATATGGCTACAGATATGGGTATTGAATTGTTGACGGAAGAACAATACCGGGAATTACAGCAACTGGGAAATTTTGATATGAAAACATCCAGTTGGCTGAAAACGCCTGCAGCAATCAGGGAACTCGGTGGAGCCCTTTTTGCTGACCGGCGTTATGACCATGTATTCGTATATCACAACGGAGCGTCTTCTTATTATGCTGTCAGAGGATTCCGGGGGGTGTTGAGAGTTTAAATCTTATTTCACGGTTACAAACCATTCAAATACCGATTGCATTATCAATGTATTAGTCTCATCAAATAGGGAAACTTCAACATTTATTAATGCCCGGTTTTTACTATTCAAGGAGTCGAGAATTTCTGCTTTTTCGGCATCCTGAAATTTTGCTTTGGAGAAAATGCTTCCGGCAGACGGCTTTTTATATTTTACTTCCACTTTTCGAACCACCGGAATTACACCTGATAATCCGGTAAATTCTCCTAATAGGAAATGCCCGCTTGTTGCTTCTGCCAAAGCAAACAAAGCACTTGCATGAACTGTATTCAGATGGTTCCGGTATTCGGATTTATTATCCAACATCAAAAGAAAATCCGGGTTATCTGAAAATTTCAAACCAATGAATTCATTGAATGGTAGTTTTATAACGTCCATAATATTTTTATTAATAATTTATTCGTTGTATGAATTACCTGTATTCACTTTATTAAACTATAATAATGCAAATCTATAATCTTTCCGTTCTTTATTGCAGCTTGTTTCAGGATGACTTCCTTTTCAAATCCGGCTTTTTCAAGTACTTTTTGTGAAGCAAGATTAAATTCAAATACCGGGGCAAATATTTTGTGAACAGGAAAATTCTCAAATACATAAGTTGACATTTCCTTGACTGCTTGGGTCATTATTCCTTTGTTCCAATAGTTTTCTCCGAGCCAGTAACCCATTTCCACTGTAATTCGTTCAACATCTGATTGCAGGACGATACCGATTCCTCCGACAGCCTTTCCGTCAACTTCAATAGCAAAATCGGTAACAGGATTGGGTTTCTCCAATACCATACGAATAAATTGCTCTCCGTCTTCCTCCGTATAAGGATGTGGAAAATAATCACGTAGATTATTCCAGATATGGATATTATTGGCATTTTCCGCAAGGGATGTTTTATCGGATAACTGCCATTTCCGAAGTTTAAAAGAATTTATTTGACTCATAATCTTTCTACAACTTTAAACCATTCGCAAACAAGGAGAGTTTCCGCACTCAATTCTTTTCCAATATTGGCAAGTAATTTGGAATAGTAAGGTTGATGAATTGCTTTCCAATTCTTGAGACTGCCATCTCCTTCCTCCATAGCAAATTCTTCAGTAATGTCTCCAAACTTTATAGTTTCGATTTTCTCTATCCTAACTGTTGCAACTTCTTTTCCTGAAGAATTTAATACGGAAAAATATTCTCCAATTTTACTATTGTTCTTCAAACCAAGAATATGATAGTCTAACAATGATGATGTCGAAACCTTTTCTCTTGTTAAGACTTTGCTTGCAAGGTCGTCAATTTCAA
>JAVBTA010000050.1:0-68998 GCA_031556375.1 Bacteroidales bacterium
GAAAGTATCTGAATTGAAAGAAAAGCCAATCTGGCAAATGACAGGCGAAGAACTGCTTTGCTTGTTGCAGAATGAAGGTGTAAAGGAACAAACCGCACCACCTGTAATTGACACAGCCAAAAAGTATGTGTATGGTATTGCCGGAATCGCACGCTTATTCGGGTGCAGTATCCCCACGGCCAACCGCATCAAACAAAGCGGAAAGATTGCCAAAGCCATCACACAGATAGGCCGGAAAATTATTGTCGATGCTGAACTTGCCCTTGAATTAGCAGGACATAAAACTGGAGGGCGTAAATAATGGAAGCCCCGGCAAAAATAAATGCGGAACCGAATGTGCCGGAACTGTGGCAAAAATCCCGGCTATCGGTTACCGACCAGTTCCTGCAACCGCCTGTAGTACTACGTATTGATGATTCAATTATCGGGACGCTTGGTAATTTCAGCGCATCCACAGGAAAAGCCAAAAGCAAGAAGACATTCAATGTCTGTGCGATTGTTGCTTCGGCTCTGACCAATGGCACGGTTTTAAGTTACCGTTCCTCTTTTCCTGTTAATAAACGCAAAATCCTATATGTGGATACTGAACAAAGTCCATTCCATTGCCAAAGGGTATTAAAACGCATCCTTTCACTGGCGGGATTGCCGACCGACAAACAGCCCGAAACATTGGAATTCCTTTGTCTGCGTGGGAGTGACCCGAAAACACGTCTTTCAATTATTGAATATGCTATCTGTAATATTCCTGATTTAGGTCTGGTAATCATTGACGGAATCCGGGACTTAGTGTATGACATCAATAGCCCCAGCGAGTCCACCAACCTGATTACAAAATTAATGCAGTGGACAGATGAACGGCAGATTCATATCCATACGGTTTTACACCTGAACAAAGGGGATGATAACACCCGTGGACATTTGGGAACGGAATTGAACAACAAAGCGGAAACCGTTTTACAGGTGACAAAAGACGAGCTCGACAAGGATATCAGTTCCGTAGCTTCCATGTTTATCCGTGACCGGGATTTTGAACCGTTCGCTTTCCGTATCAATGAAGACAGCTTGCCTGAACCCGTGGAAAACTACCAACTACAGCAACCCATGAAAAAGAAAGGATTCGACTACAAGGAAGTTTCCGAAGAAAAACACAGGAAAGCTTTGGAGAGCGTGTTTTCCATAGGCGAGAGCCTTTCTTATGGAAGCCTGATTGAACGCTTGCGCTCGTGTTATACAGCCGTTGGTTGTGAGTGCGGAACAAACAAAGCCAAGAAGCTGAAACAGTTCCTTACTAACAAACGCATGATTATTCAGGGCGATGATAAACTCTACCGCTACAATCAGGATTTCTATTATTAATCATTCGTTTACGGGTTTAGTTTAGTTCGGGCATATATATAACAAACCATTCTAAACTATTCCCGTGAAAGAAAAATAAACCTTTTAAAAATCAATCAAATGAATATTAGCGAATTAAATAAATTATCAATCAGACAATATCTTGCCGAAAAAGGTATTCATCCTGCAAAAGAAAACGGCTATTACGGTATGTATCACTCCCCATTCAGGGATGACCGCAACGCCAGTATGAAAGTGGATTACAATAAAAATCTGTGGATTGACTATGGCACGAACGAAGGCGGGACAATGATAGACCTTGTCATGAGGTTAGAAAATTGCCCGCTGACAGATGCCATCCGCATACTGGAACGAAAAGAATTATTGCCCGAATCTTTCTCTTTTCATGGGAATATAAGTATTCCGACAAAACAGGAACATGTGATAAATATTCTGAATGTTACTTCTCTTGGTAATCCGGCTTTACTCGGCTACCTGAATGAGAGGAAAATAAGCATTGAGATTGCCAAACAGAATTGTTCCGAAGTACATTATGAAGTAAACGGCAAACCCTACTTTGCCATCGGTTACAAAAACGACAGTGGAGGGTATGAGTTGCGGAACAAGTATTTCAAAGGTTGTACTTCTAAAGACATCACATCTGTTATTTCCGGACATGATACCTGCCAATTATTCGAAGGTTTTATGGATTATCTGTCTTTCCTGACGATAAAAAACTGGCAACATTCTCCATCGGACAGAATCGTTTTGAACTCGCTGACTAATCTACCTAAAGTTGAAAAGGTACTTTCATCTTACCGGAATATCGCTACTTTTCTCGACAACGATGAAGCTGGGAAACGAGCGGTTCAGGAGCTGAAAAAGAGTTGCAAGAATATCAACGACCAATCCTTTTTCTATTCCGGACATAAAGACTTGAATGAGTATTTGTGCAACCGTCCGGCTCCAAAACAAGCCGCGATAAAGAAGCCAGGTAGAGGTCGGAAAATGTAATCTGCCGCAGATACCCCAGAGGCTTTTCAAAAAAGCCATAGCTTATTAGGGAATTTTCTTAACGCTCCGTTACCCTACGCTAAAAATTCCCCAATAAGCCAAAGGTTTTCCCCCTTTGGAATCTCCCTTGGCGGTCTTTCGACCGCAGTCGCCGAAAGCGACTATTTAATGATGAATCCGCCACCTGCCGAAGTAAATCCGGTGGGTGTACTGAATTCATATTCAACAAATTTATCAATCAATAAAATGTAAAAATCATGGGATATGTAGTTCTCCATTTAGATAAATCGCCCGGAAATGAAGCTGCCATGACAGACCATATCGAGCGAAATGTAATACATCCGAATGTTGACCCAACACGGACACATTTGAATAAAAATTTAATTGAGTTTCCTGATGGAGTAAAAGACCGGACGGAAGCAATCCAACACCGACTAAAAACCGCAGGACTTGGACGGGAAATAGGAAAGAATCAGGTGCAGGTTATACGGATAATGCTGACCGGAACACAGGAAGATATGTCCCGAATACAAAACGAAGGCAGGCTGGACGAATGGTGTAAGGATAATATGGATTACCTGAAGAAAACATTCGGGGAAGAAAATCTGGTTGCTGCCACTTTACACATGGATGAAACTACTCCGCATATTCATGCGTCCGTAGTCCCAATTGTCAGAGGAGAGCGAAGAAAAAAGAAATCAAATAAGAAACAACCGGAGCAAACGCCCAAACGTCAATATAAAAAGAAAGACCCGAACAAGCCACGCTTGTGTGCTGATGATGTAATGGCAAGGAATAAATTGACGGAATATCAAGACACTTATGCCGAAGCCATGCAAAAATACGGTTTGGAACGAGGAATAAAGGGTTCGGAAGCCCGCCACATTACAGCAACGGAATATCATAGAAACCTCGCAATGGAAACTAAAGATTTACAGACCAATATCGATATACTGTTTGCTGTAGAAGAAGCCAAGCGACAAAGCGTAGAAGAATTCAAACGGCAGGAACTGGAAGCCAAGCAGAAATCCATTCAGGCAGAGAAATTCAAACAGCAGAAAGAATCGGAGCTGAAAAGGACGGAAGAAAGCCTTAATCAGGTAAAGGGGCAACTGAAAACCGAAGAACTCAAAAGTAAAGTCGCTGATGTTGGCTCCAATATCATGGACGGTATAGGTTCCATGATTGGCACATCTAAGGTGAAACGACAATTGCATGAGATTGAGACCCTGAAAGAAGAAAAAGAAAACCTGATTCAGGAAGTGAAAACACTAAAGCGAAATATGCAGAACATGCAAAAGGAACATGATTCTACTATGGATAAGATAAAACAGGAGTTGAAAAAGATTTATGACCTGTTTCCACATATCAAAGAGCTACTCCACATTGAAGGCTTGTGTAAAGTACTGCGTTTCAGCGAAGAACTGATAAAATTAATACTTCAATGCAAACCAGTCGGGTTCAAGGGGGAATTATATTCTCCTGAATATAAGCGAGGTTTCAAAACCGAATATTCCGAAGCCAAAATTGAGGAAGAACCTAAACAAGCCGGAAAGTTCCGGTTGTTGATTGACAACTTAGACCCGACCGATTGGTTCAGACAGAAACAGAGGGAGTTTCAGGAAGCGATAGGGATAAAACCTAAACAAAAACCAGAAATAAATAAAAGTAAAGGTTTTAAGATGTAAATCAGACGGTTTCGGAAAAATTTAGTATTTTTGCTGATATAGTAAATTTATTTGAACGAAAGATGAACGAAGAAAATAATACAATATTAAAAGTTGACAGATCAGTAACTCCTGACCATGTTCTATTTTTCGATATGGATGGAACACTAATTGACACAGATTATGCTAACTTTCTCTCCTATAAAAAAGCAGTTGAGTTAGTCACAAAAAATGAATTAGAATTTTCATATAGTCCGATACAAAGATTTAATCGTAATTTGCTAAAAACTACTATTCCAAATCTGACAGAAAAAGAGGCATCAAGAATTATCATTGAGAAAGAAAAATATTACAATGACTTTCTGTATGAAACTCAACTTAACAATGAAATAGCAGAAATTCTTTATAAATATTCAAAAACAAACAAAACTGTTTTAGTAACAAACTGCCGTGAAGACCGAGCATTGTCAACATTGAACCATCACCAACTTACAGATAAGTTTAGCAACCTATTTTTCCGACAATTTGATGAAAAAAGAAAAATTAATAAATTCCAGAATGCAATATTGAGATTAGGAATATCTCCTAATTTGATTATTGCATTTGAAAACGAAAAAGATGAAATAGCTGATGCCATGGAGGCCGGTATTCAAAATATTAACCATTTAAATATATAATAATGAACTCATTTACAATCTTACCAAATCAATTCTTAAAACGAAGCATTCAGGCGTTTTTCCACCAAAATTATACAACATTTGGGACAGAGGGGAATCCTGATTGTATAAATCACCTAAAAAATCAGTTTGACAACGCTAGTGTTGACATATTAAGAAGAGGAGTTCGTGATTTGGTGAAAATCTTAGAAGAAGATTTACCTAAAATCAAAGAAATTTATAGCGACAAAAATCTAACTGTTTGTGTAATTCCAAGAGCAAAAGCGGATAACACTTATTCCGAAAATCAAAAATTATTCAGAAAAGTCATATCATCAGTTGTGGATAAACTTACTGGGTATTTTAATGGAACAACCTACATCATTCGTAATACCAACACAAGAACAACACATATGAATAAAAGTGGGTATGGTGGTGATGGTGAGATGCCATACCCCGGAATAACAAAAGATACATGTTTCATATCTGAGAATATCAAAGGAAAAGATATTTTGCTGATTGACGACTTATATACCAAAACTGTCAACATTGATGAAGACGCCATTCAAGCATTATTTGACAATGGTGCAAAATCCATTGTGTTTTACTCTATCGGAAAAACCGTATCAAGAGACTGATTCATAAAACTTGCAAAAAAAATATAGCAATGAAGTATACAGAAAATGCTGTCAATATTTTAACGACAAAGACTTATAAAGGTATTGGTAGAGCTTGGATTATGAAAAATCTGAAAGGTAACGAGAGTGTAGAGAAAATTGTCTCTTTATTGAACTCTAGTTCAAAACAAGATAATTTAATCACAATAGATGATTTTGAATTTAACAAAAAACGATTACTAAATCAAATTAGTAGATATGAGGATTATTATGATGGATTATTAGCCATTGGAGATAAAAATTTCCCAAAACACCGTGGGAATGTAAAAGAAAGCGAACGTCCAATATATCTTTTTTATAAAGGAGATATAGACTTGTTAAATATTGAGAATAGTAATATTACAGTCATTGGTCTTCTTAATCCAGATGATACTATTGAAGCAAGGGAACAAAAGATAGTAGCAGAAATTGTAAAGAAGGGAATCACAATAGTAAGTGGTTTGGCCTTGGGCTGTGATAGTATTGCACATAAGCAGGCTCTAAAAGGAGGTAAAACGATAGCAATCTTGCCCAGTCCTCTTCAGAGTATTTTGCCAGCAAGAAATAGAGATTTGGCGCATGAAATAGTAGAAGAAGGTGGTCTTTTAATAACTGAATATCTTGATGATTTTAAATCTAATATGGAGCTAAGTAGCCGTTATAAAGATCGGGATAGATTACAAGCTTTATTTTGCGACACAATTATTTTGGCAGCAAGTTACGCACAAGATTCCGCTAACCGATGGAAAATATTAGACAAAAAACTGGATAGTGGCGCAAGATTAGCAATGGGATATGCAAAAGATTATAATATTCCAAGAGCTGTAATGTATGACAAAAACATTGATGAAAACAACCCCATGTTTGATTTAAATCGACAATTAATAACCGAACAAAAAGATGTCACAATACTAACACAGAACAGTTTAAATGATATTATCAACAAAATACAATCAACAAAATCAAATAAATTCCACTCTGATTTATTTGGATAATTATCAATACAATGGAAAAGTGCCTGATTTTGAATTCAACTTTTCTCAACAAAATTTAAAATGAGATCAAGGAATATGTCAAATTTAATAATAAAAGCAAGTTATGAAATGGAATAATGTAGATAGTATAGACCTATTTGATAGATTCAAACAAGAGTATGAAGAGATTGTTAATGCAATTTTTGGAGATGCCAGTATTGATCTGGTTAATTTCATAGGAAGCAACAATCCTTATGCAGGTTTTCTTCTTGGCCCACAGGATTATTTTAAATCAAACAATGATACAGTTGCTTATCATGAGGAAAATTGCAATACAATAGGATTTGGGGAAAATGAAAAATTTGCTATAATAGCCCACGAACTAGGGCATATTCTACATCGCGCAGATAATTATAATGACAATCATCTACTTAAAGAGATGGATGCCGACTTTATGGCTGTTTCATTAGGCTTAACAGAATCCCTAATTGATGGACTAACAATTTTCTTGGTTAGTGGAAATTGCGGAGAAGGAGGTGATGAGCAGATGCAACTTCGCATAAATGCTCTCCAACAACACTTGTAAAGGTTAGCCGTGAAATTGCAATTTCCAATAACGTAGTTTAGGTATCTAAAAAAACACCCAATTTCACATTCTTGGGTGTAAAATTGGGTGTTTACTTTTTAATTTGCTGATTTTCAGGCTTATTTGCGGAGAGAGAGGGATTCGAACCCCCGGTACCTCACAGTACAACGGTTTTCAAGACCGCCGCGATCGACCACTCTGCCATCTCTCCATACTTTTCTCGAAAAGCGATGCAAAGGTACGACCTTTTTTTATTTATTCAAATATTTTTTGACCTTTTTTCTAAATAAAGTTATTTTTTATTTCATATTCGAGAAAACAAATTGAATTATAGTACCTTTGCCGCCAATAATTTAATTAGATAATTACAATGAGAAGAATTTTATTAATGATATGCGTTTTGGGGCTTTCTATGACTGCTTTCTCCCAAGAAAACAATGTAGTGATGCTGAACAAGACCGATTTCTTAGCAAAAGTTTTCAACTACGAAAAGAATCCGGATAAATGGGTATATGCAGGAGTTAAGCCATGTATTATTGATTTTTATGCCGATTGGTGTGGGCCATGCAAAAAAGTAGCTCCTATATTGGCTGAACTTGCGACAAAGTATAAAGGCCAGATTATTGTATATAAAATTGATACAGATAAGGAACGGGAATTGGCTCAGGCATTTGGAATTTCCAGTATACCGACCCTGTTTTTCGTTCCGGCCGATGGCAATCCTCACGTTATACGAGGAGCATTGAGTAAGGATGACTTTGAAAAAGTAATAAATCAATTATTGATAAAATAAGAAAAGAGGAGATTTTAAGTCTCCTCTTTACATTTTGAAACTAATGGCATTGATTTTGATAGAAAAAAATCATTTTTAACAGAAAAGACTTTCTAAAAAATCGAGAAATTTCATATCTTTGTAAAATAAGCTATTTTGTAAGAGATTTTTCTTAACTATTTCTAACGATGTCTGACCATCGTTTTTACGGCTCTTTCCGGCTTAAATACATGTTTAATTGTTAACTTAGATGTCTGTAGTGGGATCAGGTGTTTTGTTAACTTAAATCAATCAGAAAGATATGAAAAAAATGGATTATCGCGCATTTGTGCTCTCAAACTATGAACAAATTCCGGAAATATCGTATTTAGATGAAGAAAATCGGGACGCAATCAGGATTGTAGGGCAGGTATTGCCTTTCAAAACAAACAATTATGTTACAGAACAACTTATCAATTGGAATAATATTCCGGATGATCCGATTTTTACCCTTAATTTTCCAAGAAAAGAAATGTTGCCTAAGAAGTTGTTCCATAGATCCGTTGAGTTATTGAATCAGAACCTTGATAGAGAAACACTGAAACAAGAGATCAATATGATACGGATGCAATTAAATCCCAACCCTGCCGGGCAAGAACATAATGTGCCTATAATGGATGATATCCGTTTACATGGAATTCAGCACAAATACCGGGAAACAGTTTTGTTTTTTCCAAGCCAGGGACAAACCTGTCATGCTTATTGTACTTTTTGCTTTCGTTGGCCTCAATTTGCCGGAGTAAATGGACTTAAGTTTTCGATGAAAGAGTCCGACCTGTTTTTTAAATACCTGAAGCAGAAGCCGCGTGTGACAGATGTCCTTTTTACAGGAGGAGATCCTTTGACTATGACTACCAATACTCTAGCAAGTTATATAGAGCCTCTTTTGGGACAGGACTTCAAGCATATACATACCATACGATTGGGTACCAAGTCATTGGCATATTGGCCATATCGGTTTCTGAGCGATAAAGATTCGGATGAATTGATGATGTTGTTTGAAAAAATTGTCAAAAGCGGGAAGAATCTGACTGTTCAGGCTCATTTCAATCATCCGGTGGAGTTAAGTACAGATGCTGTAAAACAAGCGATTTTCAGAATCCGGAATACAGGGGCACAGATACGGACTCAATCACCGGTATTGCGGAAAATAAACGATCATCCTGATATCTGGTCGGAAATGTGGAGGAAACAAGTAGATTTGAACTGTATTCCATATTATATGTTCATAGCACGTGATACAGGTGCAAAGCATTTTTTTGAATTGCCTCTTGAAAAATGTTGGAAAATATTCAAAAAAGCCTATTCTCAGGTCAGTGGAACTTGTCGCACTGTACGCGGTCCCAGTATGAGTTGTGAGCCTGGAAAAATTCAGGTGTTGGGAGTCGCTGATGTGAAAGGAGAAAAAGTTTTTGTTCTCAGGTTTTTGCAAGGACGTAATCCGAATTGGGTAGATGTTCCTTTTTTTGCAAAATATGACCCTGAGGCTACCTGGTTTGATCAACTGACTCCTGCGTTTGGAGCAAAAAATTTCTTCTTTGAATGCGATGACCAGGGGTATAAATACCTGAATAAAAATAAAAATGATATTTTGTTGGAATAAAGTTTGAAATCCTTGAATCTTTGTCTAATTTTGCGGCTGTTTTTCGAAAATTTAATAGGCAAAAATTTTAATGGAGTGGTTTTATGATTTAATTTGGGGCAATGGAATTGCTCATTCTGTATTACTGTTTGCTTTGGTGATAGCATGCGGTATCCTTCTGGGAAAGATTAAAATCTTCGGAATTTCCCTTGGAATTACATTTGTTTTGTTTGTTGGCATATTGGCCGGACATTTTGGGCTTAAAGTCGATCATGAAGTTCTGCACTTTATGAAGGAATTCGGATTGATATTGTTCGTCTATTCCGTTGGCTTACAAGTAGGACCCGGATTTTTCTCGTCCTTTAAAAAAGGAGGGATTCAGCTGAATATGTTAGCCGCTGGAATTGTATTCCTGGGAGTTACAACAACTATCGTTATTCACTTCATTACGGGACTTCCTATGCAGACTATGGTTGGGATCCTTTCCGGTGCCGTTACAAATACACCGGGTCTGGGAGCTGCTCAACAAGCTTATTATGACATGAACAATGGAGTAGGAGATCCTACGATTGCGATGGGATATGCAGTAGCTTATCCTCTCGGGGTTGTCGGAATTATTATGTCTCTTATTTTGTTGAGATATTTCTTTAAAGTCAATTTTGACAAAGAAAATGAGGCCTTGCAGCAGGCAAGTGGGCAAAAGAAACAATCTATTCAGTTGAGTTCATTGGAGGTGAAGAATCCGGCAGTATTTAATAAAACAGTGAAGGAGTTATCCGAATTGGCTGATAGCAAATTTATTATTTCAAGAGTACTGCATAAGCAGAATGACAGGGTGGAGATTGCTTCTTCGAATACTATATTAAATGAGGGTGACCAGATCTATGTGGCTACAAATCCTGAAAATAGCGAGAAAATAGCTGCATTCATAGGAGCCAGATCCAATATGGATAAATTGGCATGGGAAATGTTGGATAAGCAGTTGGTTTCACGTCGTATCCTGATTACAAAACCCAATATTAATGGCAAGTCTTTGGAACAGCTGAATATACGTTCGAATTTCGGAGTAAATATTACTCGTGTAAACCGTTCCGGAGTCGACCTGATTGCAGAACCAGGACTTAAACTACAAATGGGCGACCGTTTGACTGTTGTTGGAGATGAAGGTTCTATCAAATCGGTAGAGGTCGTGTTGGGTAACCAACTTAAACGGCTGAACGAGCCGAACCTGATTCCAATATTTATCGGCATTGCTCTTGGAGTACTGCTGGGAAGCATACCTTTTGCTTTCCCGGGAATTCCTCAACCCGTAAAACTGGGATTGGCCGGAGGTCCACTTATTGTTGCTATCCTGATCAGTGTTTTTGGACCGAAATATAAACTGGTAACTTATACTACTATGAGTGCTAACCTGATGCTTAGGGAGATAGGTATCTGCTTTTTCCTTGCGTGTGTCGGATTAGGTGCCGGTGAAGGTTTTGTCGATACTATTGTAAATAAAGGTGGAGTTAATTGGATTGGATTGGGAGTGATTATCACTATGGTACCGTTACTTATTATCGGTCTTATAGGAAGAGGAATATTTAAGCTGAATTACTTCACATTAATGGGACTTCTTTCCGGAAGTATGACAGATCCCCCTGCGCTTGCTTATTCTAATGCAACAGCCGGTAATGATGCTCCTGCTGTTAGTTATGCCTCGGTTTATCCGTTCACGATGTTCCTGAGGGTCCTCTCTGCGCAATTGCTGATATTGTTGTTTTTGTAAAGGGAGTTATAAGGAGTTACAGAGAGCGAAATCCGCTTAGCTAAACTTGAAAATATAGCTATATCTCAATCTCGTCTCCCACAATTCATCGGTCTTGAAGTCGAATTCCCGCATGAAATACCATTCGGCCTGGTGTGCCCATGATTGGAATTCTTTGTTAGGTTTATATTGAGGAATAAAATTAAGTAAAGTATCTAATTCAAATCGTCGGGCAATGATTCCTGCTCCGCTTAAATAGGCATCGTAAGCATTACACTCCTGCTCAATATGAGTAGGTACCATCATGACTGGTTTTCCCAAAAACATAGCCTCACAAACGGATTCGAAACCGGCAGTAGTAGCATATGCTTTACATCCGGCCATATATTTCAGAAATAATTTATCATTGAGCTTATGGAAAGATAATTTGTCGTTGACAATTGTGATTTCGTTTGCATCTTTTTTATCCCAGAAAAAATGCATCGAGATATCCGGAAATTTTTCGTGGAATTTGACAATTTGTCCGGCATAAGTCTCATTTAGCATATAACCATGAATATAATCTCCGACTTCCGGAGTGGTTTTCATTACATCTTGGCGTAGAAGGGGGGGGACAACCGAAATATTCAATTTCGAATAATGATCCAATTTCTGCATTGACAAAGCCAACAATTTGGATGCATTGATACACGTGATTTTAGTGAAGAATTTCAGACCCTCGATCTCTGCTTTATTTCCTTGTGGAAACTTGAAATCCGGATGTAAAAAAATATATTGGTGGGCTACGCAGATATATGGAACTTTCGGAGGAAGAAGAGCATAAGTCAATCCTAGCAGTAGTTCATAGAAATTAATTACGACATCGGCTTTTTTTTCCTTGATTTGTTTCCGGATGAACAGGATACTTCGGAGGTATACCGCCACTTTTGATAAATTGTATAGAACACTTTTCCAGATACTGATTTGTTTATCTTTAGATGCAGGAAGAAAATTGGGGCTGTAAAAACGTTCGATAGGAGCATGAATATTCTTTGAGAAAAATTCAGGAAGTTCACGATAATTGCTTTTACCTACCAAAACGCCGACAACCTCGTGGCCGTTCTTGGTTAACATATCCTGCATTGCAATGGCTTGAGTGAAATGCCCGCGCCCTTCTCCTTGAACCACAAAAAGAAATTTCATTCTGCTACTTTTTGTTGTTTGAATATGGCAAAGTTATGCTTTTTAATCGAAAATAACAAATTTATAAATTTTCTCTGACAGCAGCAACAAATGATTCTACATCTCCGGGTGTTGTGTCCCACGAACAAACCAGTCGGATCTCGTTCCTGGCTTCATTCCAGAAATAAAAGAAATAAGATTTGAGTAATTGTTTTATGGTTTTCGGAGGCATTGTCAGGAATAAAGCATTAGACTCCACTTTTTGAGTAAAATGTATTTCCGGTAAGCCTTCTAGTCGCATGGCGAGTTCCTGAGCCATATCGTTTGCCTGTCGGGCATTTTTTAACCAGAGATCATGTTCAAAATATGCAGTGTATTGGGCTGACAGGTATCTCATCTTAGAATATAGTTGGGCTGATTGTTTCCTGATGTATTTTAGGTTTTCAGCAAGTTCAGGCCGGAAAGCAATGACTGCTTCTCCTATCATCATTCCGTTTTTTGTGCCACCCAGACTTAGAATGTCGATGCCGCAGTCGCGGGTCAACTCACGCATTCCCGTATTCAGGTAAGCAGCTGCATTAGCCAGTCTGGAGCCGTCCATATGTACATACATGTTGTTGACATGAGCAAAATCACAAATCGATTTTATCTCAGCTGCTGTATATACGGCGCCTAATTCCGTTACTTGCGAAATATATATCACTTTGGGTTGCGAGTGATGTTGGTCCCCAATTCCATGTAGTCGTTTGGAGATTAGTTTTGGAGTCAGTTTGCCATCCGGAGTGGGAATTTCTTTCACCATGCAGGAGGTAAATTTTGACGGTGCTCCACATTCGTCTACATTAATATGTCCGGTTTCTGCGGTGATAATGCTATGAAACGGTTGTGTACATGCCTGCAAAGCAACCATGTTAGCTCCTGTTCCATTAAAAACATAGTATGGTACTGCGCCTTTCCCAAATATCTCTACAAAACGGGCATCCGCTTTACGAGTCCATTCATCGGCTCCGTAACCGACTGTATGTCCGGTATTCGCTTTATGAATAGCATCCAGAATCGTAGGATGGATGCCGGAATTATTATCACTGGCAAAACTTTTCATTCCTTTGACTTTTAGAGATGCAAAGTTAATAATAATTTTGGGACACCGTGAATGCTGAACGGTGCACCGTTTCCCTTGTACCGGAAATTAGTTCGTTTTCTTGTAGTTCAAAATCGCCCAGGTATTGAAAAATATAGCAAAACAAATGATAGCTCCTAGCTGAGGCAGTATATCCGTTAAATAGCTTCCTTTCATGAAGACCAATCGGAGTATTTCCACAAAATAACGTACAGGATTGAGTAAAGTAACTGTTTGCGCCCATTCCGGCATACTACTGATAGGGGTGAAGAGGCCGCTCAACAAAAAGAAAATGATCATAAAGAAAATCGCAACGAACATGGCTTGTTGTTGGGTGCCCGAATAGGTTGATATAACCAGTCCTGCGCCTAAAAATGCAAGTAAATAGAAAAAAGCGCAGAGGTAAATAATCAAAATATTGCCAACGGGAAATAATCCGTAAACGAGCCAGGCGACAAAAAGTCCGATAGTTAGTATGATCAGGCCGATAATAATGAATGGGATTAGCTTGGCAAGTATAAATGTGAATTTGGAGATTGGAGTAACATTGATCTGCTCTATCGTGCCGATTTCTTTTTCTTTTACAATATTCATTGCCGACAATACTCCTCCGATCAGGGTTAATAATAATGCCAGAATCCCCGGAACCATAAAGTTCCTGTAATTCATCGTTGTATTGTATTTAAAATAAGGGGTTGTATTGATCATATTTACCATGTTGAGTGGTGTTCCCTGCTCCAGAATGACGTTTTTATTAAATTCAGCAATGATCTGTCCCAAGTAAGCGGCGCCTAAACCAGCTTTTTGCCCGTTGACAGCATTGACGGAAAGCATCACGTTTGTTTGTTGGCGACGCACAAAATTATCTTCGAAATTATTGGGGATCTCCAGAATTAAGTCAGCTTTGTTGCTTTCGACGGATTTCATAGCCTCATCATAACTAACGGAGTAATCGGTCAGATGAAAAAAACCGGAAGAAACCACCTTGTCTATCAATTGTCTGGAATAGGTTCCACGGTCGTTATCTACTACGGAAAGGTATATATTTCGTTGCTCAAATGTGGCTGCCCATGGCAATAGAAGCAACTGTATGACTGGCATAGCAAGCATTATTTTAAGAATAGTCTTGTCGCGTCTGATTTGCAGGAACTCCTTTTGAAGTAAATATTTTAATTGTTTCATAGCCTGTTCTTAAATTGTTTGATACTTACAATCAATAAAAAGAGTGTCATTCCGAGTAAGATAGAGAGTTCTTTCCATATAGCGATAAATCCCAGTCCTTTAACCATCACATCTTTAATCGCTATAATAAACCATTTGGCCGGAATGATGTTGGAGATGAGCTGTAGCAACACAGGCATGTTTTCTATCGGGAAAATTAATCCTGAAAGCATCATGGTAGGAAGCATTAATCCTGCTCCGGACATCATCATTGCTGCTTGTTGGGTATTTGTGACAGAGGAAATCAACATTCCTAAAGATAAAGATGAAAGGATGAAGAGTATACTCAGGAATAATATCAGGAAGATATTGCCTGCTATAGGTACGTGTAGCAGGTTGTTGGATATCAATAAGATCAGGATTACATCCAAAAATGCGATCAATAGGTAGGGCACAGCCTTGGAAAGAACTACTGATATCGGTTTTACTGGTGATACAAGCAGGATTTCCATAGTACCCTGTTCTTTTTCCCGGACGATAGAGATTGAAGTAACCATAGCACAGATCAACATTAATATCATTCCCATAATTCCAGGTACAAAGTTGTAAGCGCTCTTTAACTGAGGATTATAGAGCATTTTGATTTCAGAGTTGATCCGATATGGCATTTTATTATCCTTCATCAGATACTGCTGGTGCTGCATCAGTATCTGTTGTGCGTAAGACGTTACGGACGATGCTTCATTGGGGTCGGAAGCGTCGGCTAGTAGTTGTATATTCCCTGTCCCTGTGCGGTACAGTTCGTCACTGAAGTCTTGTGGAATGATTATTGCCAGTTTGGTTTTTCCTTTGCGGAAGTATTCTTCAATTTCATCAAAAGAATTCAGGTTTTTCTGTAAGTCGAAATAATCACTCCCACTTATTCTGTCTATGATCTGATGTGATGAAATGCTTTTCGATTCATCTAGAACAGCAAATGGAGTATTCGTAATTTCCGTCCGGATAGCAAAACCAAAGATGACTAACTGTATGATAGGCATGGCCAGCAACATCATCATTGTCCGTACATCCCGGAAAATATGTATAAATTCTTTTTTTATAAAACTACTAAACTGTTTCATGAGTTCTTTGCTTTTCTTGCCAATGATTGAAATACCTCATCCATACTTGTTGAAAGGAAGTTTTTCTTAAGTTGTACCGGACTATCCAATGCTTCGATCTTTCCGTCAACCATAATAGAAACACGGTTACAATATTCGGCTTCATCCATGTAGTGAGTGGTTACAAATACTGTAATTCCTTTTTCTGCAGCCTGGTAAATCATTTCCCAGAATTTTCTCCGGGCTATAGGGTCTACGCCTCCTGTAGGTTCATCTAAAAAGACGATTTTGGGTGTGTGAAAAATAGATACGGCAAATGATACTTTCTGTTTAATGCCCAATGGCAGCGATTTGACAAGGGTATTGCGTTCCTTGACCAGTTCCAGTTCTTTCAATGATTCATCCGTTTTGGACAGGATAGCTTTGGATGACATCCCGTAAATACCTCCGAATAATCGCATATTTTCCGCCACGCTCAGGTCTTCATATAATGAGAATTTCTGGCTCATATAACCGATGTTCCTTTTAATATCATCCGATTGTTTATAGATATCGAAACCTGCCACCATACCTTTTCCTGAAGTAGGGGAGAGGAGTCCGCAAAGCATACGCATAGCTGTTGTTTTCCCAGCTCCATTAGCTCCGAGGAACCCGAATATCTCACCTTTTGGTACTTCAAAAGAAATATGATCGACGGCGGTGAAGTTGCCGAAAGTTTTAGTGAGTTCTTCTGTTACAATGACTTTATTCATGGCTTTTCCATCAATTGAATGAAACAATCTTCTACTGTAGGTCTTATTTCTTCTGCTTTGATAGTCGGAATGTCATTTTTGAAAGTTACATGTAAACATTCTCCGAAAATGTAAGCCGATCCAACCTGGGGATCTTTCCGTAGTTGCTCCAGAAGATGATAATTGTTTTCAGCGCGTACAGCGAATAATTTCTGTGGATATTTCCCTATAATTTCGTCTGTTGTCGCAATCGATAATATCTTGCCGGATTGAATCAGGGCAATACGGTCGCACAAAGTAGCTTCATCCATGTAAGGAGTAGAAACCAAAATAGATATATTCTCCTTTTTCAGGCGCTTAAGCATCTCCCAGAATTCTCTTCTTGATACGGGATCGACACCGGTCGTAGGCTCATCGAGGAATAAAACTTTAGGTTTGTGAATTAGAGCGCAGCACAATGCCAGTTTTTGTTTCATTCCTCCGGATAATTTCCCTGCTCTCCGGTCTTTAAATGGTTCGATTTGTACATAAATATCCCGTATCAGGTCGTAATTTTCTTCTATTGAGGTGTTGAAAACATTGGCGAAAAAGTCCAAGTTTTCTTGTACGGATAAATCCTGATATAAGGAAAATTTTCCCGGCATATATCCTGCAATATTCCTGATCTCGCGATATTGTTTCACAACGTCGTACCCAACTACCGTCGCGGAACCTTCATCAGCCAGTAACAGGGTTGTGAGGATACGGAATAAAGTTGTCTTGCCGGCTCCGTCAGGGCCGATCAGTCCGAATAATTCCCCTTCGTTGATAGCGAAAGATATATTATCCAGAGCCTGGATGTCACCATACTTTTTGGAGATATTATTGACCAAAATTGACGTCGCCATACATTCCTATTTTAATCAATCCATCCGTATTTTCAACGGCGACTTTCACTGCATAAACCAGGTTTTGCCTTTCGTCTTTTGTCTGAATTGTCTTCGGTGTGAATTCAGCTTTATCCGAAACCCAGGATATTTTCCCCTGATAAGATTTTGTTTCTTTCCCAAAATTAATGAAGACAGTTACTGTTTCTCCGAGTTTAACTTTTTCCAACTGATCAGAGACGATATAGGCCCTCAGAAAAAGATTTTTTGTATCTGCGATTTTGTATAAAGGTTTCCCGGGAATCACGATTTCTTTATTTTCTGCATATTTATTCAGGATAGTGCCTTCTACCGGATTGATAATCTTGCACTTATCTATTTGATCCTGGACTTGAGCGATCTGAAGTTCGTACGACATACTTTCTTCATTCAGGCTATTTACTGAAGTGGACAGGGAATTGATCTGTGCGTCCAGAGTCCCTTTCAATACCTGGAGTTGTGAATTCGCATCATCCACTTGTTTTTGTGTAGCTGCGTTTGCCTTGAACATTCTCTCCACCCTTGCTTTTTCCAGTTCGGCCTTTTGTATTTGTTCCTTTGTCGCGGATATCTGAACGGAAATATTTGGTCTTCTTGCACTCACTGCTTTTTGCGCGGTTAATAATTGCAATTTCTTCAAATACAATTGAGTACTGTCAATATATCCAAGATATTGTCCATTAGACAATAAGTCTCCTTCTGTAACATTGAATTGTTCTAATTTTCCGGATACTTCCGAAGAAATAATCACTTCTGTAGCTTCAAATGTTCCTGAAGCATCATGTTCAAACTTGTTTCTGTTGCACGAACTTAATATGGACAAAGTTGCTGCAATTAATAATATACGATTTATTTTTGTTTTCATAATACTACTTAAATGCTTAAATTTTTTAATTTTCAATTTCTCCCTTTATTGTCTTGTAATTATAAATACTCATCAAGTACTGTATCTCGTGTAGTATCTTCGCTTGCCGCGACTGGCTTTCAGCGTTGATGTCACGTATCAGGTCATTGACGGTATAAACACCATTTTCGTATTTACTTTCAGAAGCCGTTTTTACACGATTGCGTAAAGTAATTATTTCGTCATCTTTTTGCATTAACTCCTGAGCTTTCTGTATTTCATTATAAGTTTGGGTTAATTGCAGGTTTGTATTGAAAGTAAATGTTTCCTCCTGGGTATTGATACGCTTTTTATTGATGTCGATCAACTTCTTTTCATTATTTTTTGTGTACAGATTCCCGAAATTCCATGAGAGACGTACACCGCCGAGAGCAAATAGATCGAAATTATTGGATAGCATATTTAATCCGGGTTTTCCGTATCCTCCCTGGGCGAAAAGTGAGAGTTTCGGCATGTTCTTCGCAGTTATCAGACTTTCCTGAGCATTATATAATTCTCGTTGTTTATTGAATAATGTTATTTCAGGACGTATAATTGTAGATAGGGGGTCGATCATAACACCTGACGGCTTTTCTAATGTTGTTTGTCCTGTAATTTTTTCGTTAATCAGTGCCGAAAGCATTTCTGTATAAGCTTTTCTTAACGATCTTAATTCTGTCTTTTTCTGGTCGTTATTCAATAATTCAACATGGATAGCATCGACGTCGGAAGATGTTGCCGTTCCATTCTGAAACATGGCATTTGCCACATCATAACTGTTTTGAAGGTCTTTATTCAGAATCTCCAGTTGCTTTAGTTGTTCGTCCAGTGTCAATATACCGAAGAAAAGCTGGTTAACCTGTGTCCGGATAGAATATAAATTAATTTCTACGTTTTGCTTCTCAACTTCATTACCGGCATGGGTGATTTTTTTTTGAGAACTTGTGTTTCCTCCATCCCAGATAGTTTGTGACAAATCGATTGTTGCTTTGTACTGATCTTTATCTATGGTAGGAATGGTTATTCCCGGAACACTGATTGGAACATGCGTGACATCCGATTGATAGCTTGCCTGTCCATTCAATGTTAGTTGTGGCAGGTAGGCTTTTGATAGATTGGAAAGATTATACTCTTTTGATTGCTCGATTAATCCGAATTGTTTGATTTGAGGGTAATTATCCCGGGCTTTCTGTTGACAATCATCTATTGTCAATGCTTTTTGAGCCGATATATTTCCGGTGGAAAGCAAGAATACCGTACAAATGATTGAGAATACTTTTTTCATCGGTTATATTTTGTAAATCGTTTTTTATTTAGTACCTTTATTTTCTATTCCCAACATAGACTTAATCCAGAATGGAATCAATTTTCTCCGTTCTTCTAAAAATTGTTCGTATCTTTCATCATCCATTTTATTGAGAGTTTTTATCATTGGTTTTGCGGCAAATGGGAAGATAGTCATGGATACCATATTAATAATGATATGAAATGGGTCGATATTTCCCATTCCGGCTTTTTCTATCTGTTCTTTAGCCTGTTTTATGGCAAAGATCTTTTCTATGGTAAGATCCGGTATGCCTACCTGTTTTTTGAATTTCTCCGGGTTGGCCTGTACCTCACTTAGGACAAAAAGGGGTAAGTTGGGATTCTCTTTTAGTAAATCAATATATATATTGACTACAATGTCAATCTTTTCGGAAATGGAAGTTGTCGGATTATTCAAAACAATCAGAAGACGGACAAACATCTGTTTCAGACTTTCTTCCATAACAATCCCGAACAATTTCTCTTTGCTGCGATAGTAGTAGTTCAATAAAGCAAGATTAATCCCGGCTTCATCTGCAATGTCGCGTGTCCTTGTACCTGCAAATCCTTTTTGTTGAAAGAGCTTGAATGCGGCTTTCCTGATCTTTTCCTCAGTGCTAATGTCGTTGTTTATGTCTTCTCTCATTTTCTGTGTTTTTAATTCTATCGCAAATGTAAATTGAAATTTTGAATAAAGCAAATTGTTTAATCAAATGATTAAATTGAGATGTGAATTTTATATGTTAAGATTACATTTAAGAAATAAAGGGATTGTTATAGAGGTACTTCGCTTTTTTATTCAGAGGGCCCCTGTTTAAGCAGGTTTTGAAGAGCTATTAAAGAATATTTTTAAAAAATAATGAAATATTTGTTGTTTTTTGGTAAAAAAACATTAAATTTGTAAACTATTGTTAATTCATTAAAGAAAAATGCCTATGCAAAATGTTTAATTGTTAAATTTTACAAAAAGCAGTTTCATGAAAAATTAAAAAACTGAAAAATTGAAAGAAAAATCCTTAAATTACGATTAAAAGTATGATTTATTACAAAAACGAAAGCTTAAAAGAAGCCCATAACCAGCAAAAAAATAAATTATTGTACTGGTTGTGTATAGCTGTGATTAGTTGTTACTCGACTATAGTTTTTGCCTCTTCTCCGGAAGAGACTAGAGTTCAGCAACAGTCCGGAATTAAAATAACGGGAACTATCTATGATGAAAATAAAGAACCCATGCCTTATGTGACAGTTCGTGTAAAAGGCAAATCAATAGTAAGTGTTTCTAATGATAAAGGAGAGTATTCTGTAAATGCGTCTTTAAAAGACGTTTTGACTTTCGAATACATCAGTTATGTTAAGTTAGAAAAGGAAGTAACCGGTCCGTTGATGGATGTTAATATGGTTCCGGACGAGAAATCGCTCTCGGAAGTCGTAGTTATCGGTTATCAGACACAAAACAGAAAAATGGTCACCTCGGCCATATCAAGTGTTACGGCTAAAGATCTCGAAATGATTCCGGCGGCGAGTGTCGACCAGATGATGCAGGGGATGGTGCCGGGTTTAAATGTTCAGAATTTCAGTGGGGTTCCGGGAGGAAAACCCATAATGATGATTCGCGGAAATACCAGCATCACATCTCCTTCCCAGTATAATTCGTTGGATGCGTATAGTTCTCCGCTTATTGTACTGGACGGAATGCCTATGTCGGATGATGAGTTGAAATCTATCAGTACCAATGGAGAATCCAATTTCTTGGCATCAATCAACCCTAATGACATAGAGTCGATGGATATCCTGAAGGATGCAGCGGCTGCGGCGATTTACGGTTCGCGTGGTGCAAACGGGGTTATCATTATTAAAACTAAAAAAGGACGTACCGGATCTCCGAAAATCTCATTTCAGGGAACTTATTCATATCAGGCCAAACCGGAACTGATCGAAACTGTTACAGGAGCTACGGAACGCCGCTGGAAATTGAATTCGTTATACAACTATGGAGATTATGAAAAATGGCGCGATCAAATACCGCAAATTTTGACGGATAGTTTGAATCCTGCCTTTAATAATGCCAATAATTGGCAGGATATGTTCTATAGAAGTGGTAGCGCCCAGGATTACAGATTAAGTGTAAGTGGTGGATCTGATGCCGTTAACTATAGGGTTAGTGCCGGATATTATGATAATAAAGCTGTTATAATCAATACCGGATACGATCGCTTCTCGTTCAATTCTAATTTGATGTTCAAGATGAATGAAAATATAGAATTAACCAGTGTAACCAGTGCCAGCCGGACATCACAACTTCTTGGAAAAGCGGATGAGTATGGCAACGTCGGTCGACGGGGAGGATTCGGGATGTCTCCAATTGACATGCCCGCTTCATATTATTATTTGTCTGAGACAGATTATGATGCTTTAATGAGTCCGAATGAATATCAAAGAGCAGATCAAGCTGCTCATAACCTGTATTCTACGTTGGATCTGAGAGCTCGTTTCCTGAAAGATTTCACATATAATGTCTACGGAATATATGGATACAATAATGATAAGTTCGATTTTGCATCTCCCGATTACCTGAATCCGAAAACAGAAAAGGCGACAGCGGTCAGCAAATATGGTGAAAATGAAAAATATGTGATCAACCAGAACCTGACTTGGAGCAAAATTTTCAATGAAAAGCATACGGTTGTACTTTTTGCAGGTCAGGAATTCGAGCATCGGAAAACTCAGTCTTCTTATCTGGGCGGATACGGTGTCCCGAACAACCATATACAAGTCGTACAGGGAATTCCAAGTGATCAGTTGTTTGATTATTATACAAATGCTTATACGTATTCAAAGTTGTCTTTCCCATTCCACTTTAATTACGATTTTAAACAAAAATATTTATTTGACGTGTTTTTCCGCGCTGATGCTTCTTCCCGTTTCGGTAAGGACAATCGATGGGGATACTTTCCTTCAGGTTCGGTAGCATGGCGGATTACTCAGGAAAATTTCATGGTAGACCAAAAATGGGCTAATGAAATCAAACTTAGGGTCAGTTACGGAATCGTAGGAGATGAAGGTACTATCGGTGATTATGCACGTTACAATGCCTATGCGGCCGGAAATGCTAATTATTCGGGATCTGGAGCGATAACATACGGAGGTTCTTCTCCCGTTTATCCCTCTTTTGGAACATTAACAAGTAACAATTTGAAGTGGCAACAAAAAAAGTCATGGAACCTTGGTTTGGACTTCGATTTATTTAATTACCGCCTCTCAGGACAAATAAACCTATACCATGACTTAACAGAACGTCAGATGATGGATGTTTGGGCTCCGCAGTCGTCGGGGTATTCAACTCTTAAAGATAATACGGCCGGGATGTTGAATCAGGGAGTCGATTTAAGTATTACGGCTCATATTTTACCATCTACCAGTAAATTAAGATGGAAATCGACATTCAACTTTATGTATAATGATAACCGGATTGCTTCCTTGCCGAATAATAACAGAGACCTTTATTTTTCGAGATGGACAGGACAGTATTATCAAACCATCTATTATATTGTAGGTAAGCCTGTTAATATGTTTTACGGAATGATTGTGGACGGAGTGATTAATTCGGATGCCGACTTTTTGGTCAATCCGTATACCGGAGCAAAAGGTTCGACTAAATGGGGTAACCAACAACTGGGTAGCCCGAAATGGCGCGACGTGACAGGTGATAACTATATCTCTGATGCCCAGGGAATAGACGACCGATCATTCTTCGGAAATCCTAACCCCAAATTTACCGGAGGATGGATCAATAATTTCCGCTATAAAGATTGGGGCTTGACTTTGCAAGCGAATTATACTATAGGGAGGGATATTATGAACCTGACTATGCAACGTCGTTTGTATAACCTGTTCTTCAGCGGTAATCCGAATGATCTGGCTACGCGTGCTTTGCCGGATTTGGAGAAGCTGAATTATTGGAAAACTCCCGGAGACCAGGCCACCTGGCCGGCCATGAATGTTTGGGGAAAACCATCATATAATTTTTTGCCGGGACAAAGTATTTATCTGGAAGACGGATCGTTCATTAAACTAAAATATGTTACTCTTTCATACACGTTCCGTAATAACCCTATTTTGAAGAAAATAGGAGTTAGTAAGCTAGATGTTTGGGGTAATGTAAGTGACGTTTGGAAATGGCAAAAGGCAACTATTCCGGATGCGGAATTAGTGGATGCTCAAGGGAATGATATGGGAGACGGATACCCTATCCCGCGTCAATATACGATCGGTTTGACTGTGGAATTCTAAAAAGAAAATGAACATGAAAGCAAAAAATAATATAGTAAAAGGCGTTATCCTGATGCTTGTAACATGTGGGTTATTGGTGTCTTGTAGTGATTTTCTGGATAACGAGGTACATAATATTACCTATAACGATGTTTTTTGGAAAAATGAAGCTGATGCAAATGCAGCGACCTCAGGTGCATATGCTCTTTTTCGTACGGCAATGTTGAAAGAAGATCCGTTTTTCATTTGGGGAGATCTTCCCGCCGGATTTTTCTCGGCCATAGGAGGTAATGGATGGATGGTGGCGGATGCAATAAAAGGAGGATTTCATTATATGCCTTATGTTGAGTCTGCCGTTTGGGATTGGACTAATTGGTACCGGGTAGTACAGCAGTGTAACCTGATCATTGATAAGATTCCCGGTATTCCGGATAAAGAGTTTAAAGGAGGCGATCCGGTTGTTCTTCGAAATCAGTATCTGGGAGAAGGCTATTTTATGAGAGCCCTGACTTATTTCTGGATGTCGCGGGTGTGGGGCGACTTACCTTTGGAAATTACTCCTATTTATGAATCTTCAGACATTGTCTTGAAAGGTCGTACTGATGTGGCTGAAATTAATAAGTTAATAATTTCCGATGCGAAATCAGCATCTGCATTAATGGATTGGGGTGCTGATCCCGGAGCGATGAAACGGGCAACCAAAGGCTCTGCCTTGGCTCTGTTGGCTCATGTGTATGCGTGGACAGGAGATTATGCCAACTCTCTGCTCTGTTCCGATTCCATTATCAACTCCGGAACATACAGGTTGGAAGCGGGTGAAACTCTGCGCAATGTGTTTAATCCCAATACGACTACATATGAAAATATTTTCTATATTTCCAAAAGTAATTCGGATAAAGAACAGTCGTGGGTTGACCCGGGTGGATATCTCGGAAGTATGGCGTCGAAAACGTTGATGGATCCTTATATTAAAAACCGTACATCATATCCGGTATTTCGTCCGACTAAAGATGTTCTGGGATTGTATTTCACCGACCAAAAAGATTCCCGTTTTTCTCAATTTTTCGGATTGACGAATACGGATCACCCGATCATGATCAAATATTCCGATGTAGGCTATAAAGGTTCCAATTACACAGGGGCTTATTTCGAAAGTAATATGATTATTTTCCGTTTGGCAGATATCATTCTCCTGAAAGCTGAAGCATTGCAGGCATTGAGCCGGACTTCAGAATCCAGAGACGCCCTGAACCTGATTCGTAAACGAGCAGGAATTGCAGATGTGGACGCAACTTATACCGGAGAACTTCTGAAGAAAGAAATCCTGAACGAACGGATTCGTGAGCTGGCTGGAGAAGGACATAACTATTGGGATCAATTACGGATGAAGATCTATCCGGGATGGTATAACGGAGCCCGGACTAATCCGGAGTATAAAAGTTATCTATGGCCTATCCACGATGATATATTGAAAAATAATTACCTCATTAATCAGAATGAGTGGTGGAAATCCCATTAATGGGAACTATTGTATCACGATTAAAATACAAAGTATATGAAAAATATATTAATGAAACATTTTGCCTGGATCGGAATTTCCTCTATTCTTCTTTTGGGATTTATTTCCTGTGAAAAAGACTATATTTTGGGAGGAGATTTGCATGACCCGAATGTGAACATGACTACATATGATTATCTTAAGTCACATCCTCAGCATCTGTTCGATACAATTCTTATTATTGTGGATGCGGCTGGTATGAAAGATGTTATCAATGGCGACGTTACATTTTTTGCGCCAACCAATTATTGCTTTAATACATTTTGCAAAAATATGGAAGCGTATTACCACGAAACCGATGAAAACTTGAAATTTAATCTGGATTCGCTTTTGGACCGGTATTCCAAAGAAGAACTGAGAGAGATGATGGGCGGATATATCGTTCAGGAAAAACTAACTTACGATAAATTGACCCAGGCCGGTAAAATGTATCCTACAATGGGAAAAGATGATAAAAAACCGGCATCCCGGTATGTCTCGTATGAAGAAGTGGATCAGTATACCGTTCCGGGTGTTATTTCCACTAAACCTAAATACGTATTTTATACCCAAATTGTGGGTGATAAAGATGTGAATGGAAAAGACCCGTCGGGAGATGATGATCTGAATGACCATCGTATTCAGGTTCAAACATCGGGAATTTTGACCACAAATGGGGTTATTCATGTCTTGCAAAACACCCATAGCTGGACATTTTGGACATATAATCCTTGAATTTTAAGTGTAACTCTAATAGAAATTTGTATATGAGATCAAAATATTATCACAATAAGTGGCTTTATGTGCTTCTTATCGCAGGTGTAGTGGGGCTGTATTGTTGCAAGGAACCGGATACTTACGGTTATCTGAGTGATACATTACGTTATATCAACGACCCATGGGAAGTGCCTCAGGGTGTGAGTGCTACGTCGTCTCCACTGGCAGCCGATAACTCAACTCTGCCCCTGAGTGTAACTTTATTGGACATAATAGACTCGAGTACCGGAAAAAAAGCGGATGTGTTTTTCAAAAAATACCCGACTTCAACCTGGAAATCACCTTACGATCCGGCTACCGATACGGATCTGGACAAGATCAATGCCAAACGTGAAATTTCAGAAGTTTATCCGTTGGAAATATTACCGGCAACCGGTCAGATCAGATTGTCTCCAACGACGGCGTATGTCCCTCAGGGAGTTTACAGCCTTGATATGCAAGTGAAAAATCCGGCAGGCGAAAAATCGTATTCAGACATCATAAAGATCAAATTGATGGAGCCTGAACTGTATAAAATAGATGGCACGCCTCCATATTTTATGGCTCTTCCGGCTAATAGCGAAAGCTCGATAGCGCAACCGTATTATCCAAACTGGGTAGATATAACTAAAGGATATGGTTCTAATGCCGACATCTCCATCAAAAGATTGTCAGTTTCGGATAATCAGCGGATTTATAAGGAATATAGCCGGGTTACTTTGAAAATTCTTGATAAATATGGTAAACCGTTCCCTGGAGAGGCTATCGTCGACAGAGCCTCTAGCCTAAGAAATCTTCGCATGATCTGTAATAATACGATTATCAACGCTGAATCAGTTACATACGAATTTGGAGTTATTCCTATTCCGGCTCCTTATTGGGAAAATCAATCAAACGGATATTTGAACTATTATCGGATCTATGACAAATATATAGCATCATACGATTCTATTATACCGTCGAGTTGGAATCCTCCGGCCAGACCTCAATTTGTGGAGTCGAATGTAAAACCGATTAAAATCAATATTCGTTTTGAATTTATTATTCAAGAGCCTGGTGACTGGGAGGTTACACTTAAGTTGGCGGTGACGCGCAAGGATCCTCCGTATTGATTTAAAGTTAATGTTCAGAAGTGGTTGGCAAAAATCAACCGGAAAGTAATGAAAAAACGGTTTCTGTTGTACAAATTGGAGCCGTTTTTTTATTTTTTTAATCTCTTTCCCTCAATTTCTTGTTTGTTAATTAAAATTTTAGCACTAACTTTGTTCCCCGAAAAAAATCTATCATATAGAACTCGTTGAAAATTAACAAATTAAATTATATATTCGAATGAACATTACATTAAACAACGTCGATCCGGTAAATGCCGTACTGAAAATGGAAGTCGTAAAAGCCGACTATGCAGGAGAAGTAGAAAAAAATCTCAAAAATTTGCGTCAAAAAGCTTCTATTCCCGGTTTTCGTGTAGGTAAAGTGCCTATGAGCGTAGTGCAGAAAATGTATGGTAAATCGGTATTAGTTGAACAGGTAAATAAGGTTGTGTCCAATAACCTGTACGATTATATTCGTAATAATAATTTGAATATTTTAGGAGAACCTCTGCCGAACGAAACAGAACAAAAAGAAATTGATTTTGATGCTCAGGAAGACTTCGAATTTGTTTTTGACCTGGGATTAGCTCCTGAAATCAAAGCTAAAGTAACAAAGAAAGATAAATTACCATATTACACTATTCAGGTAGATGACGAGTTGCTCGAAAAACAACTCAATAACTACAAGGCTAATTACGGAGAATATACAGAAGCTAAGAAAGTAGAAGGTAAAGATATGGTGAAAGGTTTGTTTGTTGAATTGGAAGAAAACGGACAACCTAAAGAAAACGGAATCCATTTGGAGAATGCCGTAATGATGCCTTCTTATATGAAAGAAGAAGCCGAAAAGAAAAAATTTATGGGAGCTAAGACGAATACGGTAATTACTTTTAATCCGTTCAAAGCTTATGAAGGTTCGGAAGTCGAACTTTCTTCCCTTATGAAAATCAAAAAAGAAGAAGTTAAAGATCATACAGGAGATTTCACTTTCGAAATACAGGAGATTACCCGCTATAAAGAAGGTGAATTGAATCAGGAGTTATTTGATAAGGTATTTGAGCCTGGAACTGTCAAAACAGAAGAAGAGTTCAGACAAAAAGTCAGAGAAATGATAGCCGTACAATATACACCTGACAGCGATTATAAATTTCTGATTGATGCCCGCAAACTATTAACAAAAAAAGCTGGTAAGGTTGAATTTCCTGACGCTTTCTTAAAACGCTGGTTAGTAGCATCTAACGAAGAACGTACTCCGGAATCGGTAGAAACGGATTATCCGAAAATCATTGAAGATCTTGAGTTTCACTTGATTAAAGAAGAATTAGTGAAAGAAAACGGTCTTAAAGTGGCTGAAGGAGACTTGATGGAATATGCCGGAAGAGCTGTGAAAGCACAATTTGCTCAATATGGAATTCCAAACGTGCCGGACGATATCCTGGAAAACTATGCCAAAGACATGCTTAAGAAAGAGGAAACGGTACGGAATTTGATCGATAAGATAATTGAAGATAAACTCACAGGATGGCTTAAAGAGTCTGTCACATTGGAACCAAAAGAGGTTACGGTGGATGAGTTCAGGAAATTATTTGAATAAAACGATTATGAACGATTTTAGAAAATTTGCGACCAAACATCTGGGAATGAATGGTCTGGCACTTGATCAATATGTAAAGGATCTTGACATTAAGTCGGAAAGAGGATATTTGAATCCGTATATTTTGGAAGAACGTCAGTTGAATGTGACTCAATTGGATGTTTTCTCCCGTTTGATGATGGATCGTATCATTTTCCTCGGAACTGCCATTGACGATTATACTGCAAATACTATTCAGGCGCAATTACTGTATCTGGATACAGCAGATCCCGGAAAAGATATTTCTATTTACATCAATTCTCCGGGAGGTTCGGTATATGCCGGGTATGGTATCTACGACACTATGCAATTTATTTCAAGCCAGGTCTCTACAATCTGTACGGGTATGGCTGCTTCAATGGCTGCCGTGTTGCTGGTTGCAGGAGAAAAAGGAAAACGTATGGCATTGAAACACTCGCGTGTAATGATCCATCAACCTTTAGGAGGCGCTCAGGGGCAGGCATCTGATATTGAAATTACTGCCCGTGAAATATTAAAAATCAAAAAAGAAATTTATACTATTATTTCCGAACATTCCGGACAACCGTACGAAAAAGTACTACAGGACGGAGACCGTGATTTCTGGATGAACTCCCAGGAAGCTAAGGAATACGGAATGGTTGACGAAATACTTATTAAAAAATGAAAGATGAATAATGAAAAATGAATAATAGGCTTGTACCACGGTATTCTATTATTCATTATTCATTATTCATCTTTCATTATTCATGTAAAAAATGGCTAAATCCAACAACGAATATTGTAGCTTTTGCGGAAGACCTAAAAAGGAAACAAGTTTGCTTATTGCCGGGATTAACGGGAATATCTGTGAATCTTGTGCCGAACAGGCATATATAATTGTCCAGGATTCGATGAAACCCGGGAAAAAGGCAGGTAAATTCAATCTTTCTAAAAATGAATTGCCTAAGCCTCTGGAAATAAAACAATTTCTGGATCAATATGTAATTGGTCAGGATGATGCAAAACGCTATCTCTCTGTTTCTGTTTACAATCATTATAAACGCTTGATGCAAAGTGTTACAAATGATGATGTTGAGATTGAAAAATCAAATATTATCATGGTTGGTTCGACGGGGACAGGAAAGACTTTATTAGCTAAAACCATTGCCCGATTGCTGAAGGTTCCGTTTACTATTGTAGATGCGACAGTGCTTACGGAAGCCGGTTATGTAGGAGAAGATATTGAAAGTATTCTTACTCGTCTTTTGCAAGTGGCTGATTACGACGTGGATGCAGCTCAAAGAGGAATTGTTTTTATCGACGAAATAGATAAGATTGCAAGGAAAAGCGATAACCCTTCTATTACACGTGATGTAAGCGGAGAAGGTGTGCAACAAGGTTTGCTGAAGCTGTTGGAAGGCTCGGTTGTTAATGTTCCACCTCAGGGAGGTCGTAAACATCCGGATCAGAAAATGATTCCGGTCGATACAAAGAATATTCTCTTTGTTTGTGGAGGGGCTTTCGACGGAATTGAGAGGAAAATAGCTCAAAGGCTTAATACCCAGGTTGTAGGTTACTCTGCTACACAGGCGAAAAGCCATATCGACAGGGAAAACCTGCTTCAATATATCAGTCCTCAGGACCTGAAGTCATTCGGTCTGATTCCGGAAATTATCGGTCGTTTGCCGATTCTGACCTACCTTAATCCGTTGGATCGGGATGCATTGAGGAGCATCCTGACAGAACCGAAAAACTCGATTGTCAAACAATATGTCAAAATGTTTGAAATGGATGATGTGGAACTGACATTTGATGATGATGTTCTGGACTATATCGTGGATAAAGCTATTGAGTTTAAGCTCGGGGCCCGCGGTCTGCGTTCTATTACAGAAGATATTATGATCGATGCTATGTTCCATTTCCCTTCTACAGAAGAAAAAAAATTGCACATAACACTGGATTATGCGCGAGAAAAAGTTGAGAAATCGAAGACCAAACGATTGAATGTCGCCTGAAAAATCCGATATAATCGTAATTGGAAAAATATTTTCAAAAAAGTTGTGAGTTTAGAATCAATGATATATCTTTGTTTAATATGAAAGACTACAATCATTGAAAAACGAGATGGCAAAGAAAGATTTTTTAACAGAAGAACTCAAGAATCATTTTGGTTTTGATACATTTAAGGGGAATCAGGAAGCTGTGATCCGTAATGTCCTGGATGGCAAAGATACGTTTGTGCTGATGCCTACGGGTGGAGGTAAATCCTTATGTTATCAATTACCTTCTCTTCTGATGGAAGGAACTGCCATCGTGATTTCTCCGTTGATTGCTCTGATGAAAAATCAGGTCGATTCAATGCGTAGTTTCAGCGAAAGTAACGGTGTTGCTCATTTTATTAATTCATCACTCAATAAAACAGCAATCGATCAGGTGAAAGAGGATATCCTCAGTGGTAAAACCAAACTGTTGTATGTCGCGCCTGAATCTCTGACAAAAGAGGATAATATAGAATTCCTGAGGCAGGTAAATGTGTCATTTTATGCGGTCGATGAAGCACATTGTATATCGGAATGGGGGCATGATTTCCGTCCGGAATACAGGCGGATTCGTCCGATTATTAATGAAATAGCCCGAAAACCGGTGATTGCATTAACTGCAACGGCAACCCCGAAAGTACAACATGATATACAGAAAAACCTTGGAATGATGGACGCCACGGTGTTTAAGTCGTCGTTCAATCGCTCTAATCTGTATTATGAGGTCAGACAGAAAACCAATGATGTAGATAAAGATATTGTTAAGTTTATCAAGACTCAAAGTGGCAAATCGGGTATCGTGTATTGTCTTTCACGGAAAAAAGTGGAAGATTTTGCCGAAATCCTCAGGACAAACGGAATTAATGCCCTGCCATATCACGCAGGTATGGATTCTCAAACACGTACCGGTAATCAGGATGCTTTCCTGATGGAGAAGGTCGATGTAATTGTCGCTACTATAGCATTTGGAATGGGTATTGATAAACCGGATGTGCGTTATGTCATTCATTATGATATTCCGAAAAGTCTGGAAGGATATTATCAGGAAACCGGTCGGGCCGGTCGTGACGGCGGGGAAGGAAAATGTATTGTTTTCTACGTCAATAAAGACCTTCAAAAACTGGAAAAATTTATGCAGGGGAAACCGATTTCCGAGCAGGAAATCGGAAAGCAACTCCTGGAAGAAACTAAAGCTTATGCCGAAACCTCAGTTTGCAGAAGAAAAGTGTTACTGCATTACTTTGGGGAAGAATATACAGAAGATAACTGTGGGAATTGTGATAATTGTTTAAATCCGAAAAAGCAAGTGGAAGCAAAAGAACTTTTAATTACGGTCTTGGAAACCGTATCCATACTTAAAGATAAATTCAAAGCAGATCATGTGATTAACATTCTGTTGGGAAAAGAAACATCCGAAATAATTTCGTATGAACATCAGGATTTGGAAATGTTTGGAACCGGAACCGATGAAGATGAGAAAACATGGAATACAGTGATTCGCCAGGCTATGATTGCCGGATATCTGGATAAAGACATTGAAAACTACGGGTTGCTGAAATTGACACAGGCAGGTAAGAAATACCTGGAAAAACCGGTTTCATTCAAAATTACAAAAGATAATGAATTTGAGGAAGATGACGCTGCGGAGGAAACGCCGGTAAGGGGAGGCGCCTCTTGTGCCGTAGATCCGGTATTGTATTCCATCATGAAGGATCTGCGTAAGAAACTTTCCAAAAAACTGGATGTCCCTCCTTATGTGATATTTCAGGATCCGTCACTGGAAGCAATGGCTACAACTTATCCGGTTACAATCGAAGAATTGCAAAATATTCCGGGCGTAGGGGCCGGAAAGGCAAAACGCTATGGACAGGAATTTGTGGAATTGATCAAGCGCCATGTTATTGAAAATGAAATAGAACGTCCTGAAGACTTGCGGGTTCGTACGGTAGCTAATAAATCAAAACTTAAAGTGTTTATTGTGCAAAGTATTGACCGTAAGGTGGCTTTGGATGATATAGCTGTGACTAAAGGTTTGGAGTTCAGTGAATTATTGGATGAAATTGAGGCTATTGTATATTCGGGAACAAAGATTAATATTGATTATTTTCTGACGGATGTGATGGACGAAGATCATATTGAAGATATATATCTTTATTTTAAAGAATCGGAAACCGATGGCATGAAAGAAGCGATAGATGAGTTGGGCAATACTTATACCGAAGAAGAAATTCGATTGGTACGTATTAAATTCATTTCTGAAATGGCAAATTAATCAAAAAAAATATGTACATTTGCACGCAATAAATTTTAAACCTCCCTTATATGTCATTTATTGCAGATAAAGTAATCATGGACGGATTGACTTTTGACGATGTGTTGTTAATCCCCTCTTATTCAGAAGTATTACCTCGTAACGTCGATTTAACGACAAATTTCTCACGGAATATCAAGTTGAACATTCCAATGGTTTCTGCGGCCATGGATACTGTAACCGAAACAAAATTGGCTATTGCTATAGCCCGTGAAGGAGGGATTGGTGTGATCCATAAAAACATGGGGATTGAAGAGCAGGCAAAACAGGTTCGTGCCGTAAAACGAGCTGAAAACGGGATGATCTCTCATCCGGTCAGCATCAAAAGAGGAAAGAATGTCGGGGATGCTTTGGCTTTGATGGCCGAGTATAAAATCGGAGGTATTCCGGTTGTAGACGATGAAAACCATCTTGTCGGAATAGTAACTAACCGTGATTTAAGATTCCAACGTAATATGGATCTTTTGGTTGAGGATGTGATGACCAAAGAAAATCTGGTGACTACCCGTCAGTCGACAAACCTCGAAGCTGCAGCGGAAATTCTTCAACAGTATAAAATTGAAAAGTTGCCGGTCGTTGATTCCAATAATAAATTGGTCGGACTGATTACTTATAAAGATATCACTAAAGCAAAAGATAAACCATCTGCCTGCAAGGATGAAAGCGGCCGTCTGCGTGTCGCCGCAGGTGTCGGTGTGACAGGTGATGTTTTTGAGCGTATCGCAGCTTTGGTTGATGCAGGAGTCGATGCCATCGTTATCGATACTGCGCACGGTCATTCTCAAGGAGTGGTTCAGACTCTTCAGGAAGCAAAGAGAAAATTTACCAGTGTAGATATTGTTGTCGGCAATATTGCAACTGCAGATGCTGCCAGAATGTTGGTTAAAGCAGGTGCTGATGCCGTCAAGGTTGGAATCGGTCCGGGGTCGATCTGTACTACACGTGTTATTGCGGGAGTAGGGGTGCCTCAACTTTCTGCAATTTATGATGTTTCTAAAGCTTTAAAGGGCTCTGGTGTACCTTTAATTGCTGATGGCGGATTGCGTTATTCCGGCGATATTGTAAAAGCGTTGGCTGCCGGAGGTTCATCCGTAATGATGGGATCTTTATTGGCTGGAGTTGAAGAGTCTCCGGGTGAGACTATCATTTATAATGGACGTAAGTTTAAATCCTATCGTGGTATGGGATCTCTCGAAGCAATGCAAAAGGGATCGAAAGACCGTTATTTCCAGGATGTGGAAGATGATATCAAAAAATTGGTTCCGGAAGGAATCGCGGCCAGAGTGCCCTATAAAGGTTCTTTGTTTGAAGTGATCTACCAGATGGTCGGTGGACTTCGGGCCGGAATGGGGTATTGCGGAGCTGCGAACATTGATGCTTTACACCAGGCGAAGTTCTCCAGAATTACAAATGCGGGAATGGCGGAAAGTCATCCGCACGATGTTTCTATTACTCAGGAAGCTCCGAACTACAGCTATAATCGCGGATAAGTTATACACAATATTTCAATCATCTTTTCGTTTTTTTATTGGCGTTTTGTGTTTAAACGCGAAATCATTGATCTGAAGAATAATATGAAAAAGCAAATTTTATCATTTGTATCTATTTTATTTTCTACATTGCTGGTTGCTCAAAACAATCTGGTAAACGATCCTGTCATTATGACCGTGAATGGGAAAAATATCAAAAAATCCGAATTTGAGTATATTTATAAGAAGAATAATACAGAAGACGCAATAGATAAAAAGTCCCTGGAAGAATATCTTGAACTCTTTAAAAATTTCAAATTAAAAATCGTTGAAGCTGAGGCTTTGGGTTTGGATACACTCAAGGAATTTCGTACGGAGTTGGATGAATATAGAACGGAATTACTTAGTTCCTACATGGAAGTAACTGCAATGAATGAAAACCTGATCCGGAAAGAGTATGACAGGTTGAAAGAGGATGTTGAAATTTCTCATATTCTGATTACCTATAATGATAAGGATTTAGATCAGCAAAACTTCAATGATTTTAGAGTATATCCGGGAGATACACTCGCCTCTTATAAAAAAGCGTTACAGATACGTAAACAACTTTTGCAGAAGGGCGAAAGTTTTAGTAAAGTAGCACGGGAGGTTTCCAAAGATAGACGGTCGTTAGAAGGTAGTAATCCCGGGTATCTGGGGTGGTTCACAGCCCTTAAAATGGTGCCGGATCTGGAAGATGGGGTTTATAATACTTCGGTTGGCCAGATAAGCATGCCTATCCGTACTCAGTTTGGTTATCATTTGGTAAAAGTTCATAAACGTCAGGCCGATCCGGGCGAAATTAAGGTAGCTCATATTCTTATAGACTGTCCTGAGGGGGCCGATACTGTACGTGTCATGGATGCTGAGAAGAAAGCTGACGAAATTTATGCTGATGTTTTGAGAGGCGAAAATTTTGGAGAATTGGCAAAGAAATATTCTTCAGATAAAGGATCTGCAGCAAAAAATGGTGAGTTACCCTGGTTTGGGTATGGATCTATGGTCAAAGAATTTGAATCTGCAGCATTCGGACTGAAAGAAGTTGGTCTGGTTGCTCCGCCTGTACGTAGTCAGTTTGGTTTCCATATTATTAAATTGCTGGAGAAACGCGATATCGCTCCGCTTGAAGAAAAAAGGCTTGAAATCATTTCTTTCCTAAGGGAAAACGGAAGGCATGTCGAACTGGTAGAGACCAGATTGGAAAGACTGAAACAAGAGAATGGATTTTCCTTAAATAATGAAGTTTTTACAGAGTTACAACAGGCTGCGAATACGCTGTATCCTTTGAGTGAAGAATTTTTGTCTAAATTTGAAAATAACAGTAATACGTTATTGCTGACAGGTTCAACACCGTATACAGTGGCTCAATTTATTAATTTCATCAAAGGAAATGACGCTCCTACGTTAGTCGTATCTACCGATCTGTTGAATGAAAGGTTGAAAGGATTTGAAATAGAGTGCCTTACTCAAGAAGCAGAACGTCAGTTGGAGGTGAAAAATGCTGAATTTAGAAACCTGTTGAACGAATACCGTGACGGGATACTGTTGTACAACATTATGAACAGTCAGGTTTGGGAAAAAGCCAACCAGGATTCGGAAGGACTTAAAGTCTTTTTTGAACAGCATAAAAATGATTATGCATGGGATCAGCCACATTATAAAGGATGTGTTGTGTTTTGTAAAGATGCCAAGGCAAAGAAAAAAATGCAGAAAGAGGTTTCAAAAATGGAACTGAAAGATGCAGCTGGTTTTTTGATGGAAAACTATATCGTAGGAGATGTAGCTTATGTGGAATTGCAAAGGGGCCTTTTTGTAAAAGGGGATAATCCTTTTGTCGATGAAGTTGTGTTTAAGACCGGAAAAGCTGAATGTCCGAAAGATTATCCATGTTTCTTTGTAATCGGAGATTTATTGACTGTTCCTGATGATTATGCGGATGTAAGGGGCCTTGTCGTAACGGATTACCAGGCTTATCTGGAAAAAATGTGGATAGAATATCTCAACAAAAAATATCCTGTAGTTGTCAATAAGGAAGTGGTTAATTCGATTAAATGACAAACTTTAACCTTTTATGAGGCTGATAATTCCGTTAGTCATATTATCTTTGCTGACCATTTCGTGTGGTACGAATACCATGCGGACGGAGAAAGATGTTATTGTCTCTGTTGGAAATAAGACTCTGATGCGGCAGGATATCGAAGACGAGATGCCTAAGTTCGTGAATTCCGAGGATAGTATTCTTTTGGCCGATAAGATAATACGACAGTGGGTTAAGGATAATTTGTTGTATGACATTGCGTCAAAAAATATTTCCGATAAGGAACATATAGATCAATTGGTGGAAAATTATCGGAAGTCATTGATTATATATCAGTACCAGGAGCAACTGGTTAATGAGAAATTGTCGAAAGATATCAGTGATGTGGATATGAAGAATTATTTTGAGGAAAATTCCGATAAACTAAAGCTGGATCAGGCTTTGATAAAAGGTTTATTTCTGAAAATCCCATCGGATGCGCCACAAATTAATAATGTGAGAGAATGGTATAAATCATCATCTCCGGCTGCATTAGAGAAGTTAGATAAATATACCGCCGGAAATGCGGTGACATATGACTATTTTGTAGATAATTGGATGATTTTTAGTGATTTGATGGATAAATTACCAACGCATTATAATGATCCTGCAGCATTATTAAAGAATAATAAAAATATTGAATTACAGGATAGTAGTTATTACTATTTTCTGAATATCAGGGAGTATTTACTCCCAGGAGATCAGGCTCCGTTTGAATATGCAAAACCGGTAATAAAAGAAGTACTGGTCAATCAGAAGAAAATGGATTTTCTTAAATCTGTTGAAGATGATTTGTATAATAAAGCAGTAGCAAAAGGGCAAGTTAAGTTTTATACGGAATAACAGGTTGAAT
This sequence comes from Bacteroidales bacterium, assembly GCA_031556375.1. Classification (GTDB taxonomy): domain Bacteria; phylum Bacteroidota; class Bacteroidia; order Bacteroidales; family Azobacteroidaceae; genus BNXB01. Next base: position 37,430 of record JAVBTA010000050.1, read on the forward strand.
TTTTATTAAGATATGAGAAGAATATATTTTTGGATTTTGGTCGTGTTTTTTGCTCAATCTGCTCATCTTCAGATGTCTGCTCAAAATAATATAGTAGACGAAGTGATATGGGTGATTGGAGATGATGCAATCTTTAAATCGGATGTTGAAAATGCCCGGTTGCAAATGCAAATGAGAAATCAGCATATGACGGGAGATCCCTATTGTATTATTCCTGAACAGATAGCAATTCAGAAATTGTATTTGCATCAGGCTAAACTGGATAGTATTACTGTGAATGAATCGCAGGTGATGCAATATGTGGAGATGATGATCAACAATATGATTGAGAATAACGGAGGTTCCAAAGAAAAGATCGAAGAATATCTTGGTAAAACTATTCCTGAATTAAGAGAGGAATACCGGGAAGACATTCGTAATGAGCAAATTGTTGGAGAAGTTAGTAAAAAACTGGTTGGAACTGTAAAGATAACTCCGGCAGACGTACGTCAATACTATAATGGTATTACTAAAGATAGTCTTCCGTTTATCAATACTACAGTTGAAGCTCAGATTATCACAATGGAACCTCAGATTTCTTTGGCAGAAATTGACGGGATGAAAGCGAAATTAAGAGAGCTTTCTGATCGTGTTACAAGTGGGGATGCTCAGTTCTCTGCATTGGCCCGTATCTGGTCGCAGGACAAAGGAACAGCTACCCGTGGAGGTGAACTGGGATTTTCAGGTAAAGGAAGTTTGGTTCCGGAATTTGCTGCAGTGGCTTTTGAGTTGAATGATCCGTCAAAGGTATCACGTATTGTTGAAACAGAATATGGATATCACATCATACAGTTAATTGAGAAACGCGGTGATCGTATCAATGTTCGTCACATTTTGATGAAACCGGAGCCTTCACAGGCAGAATTGTTGGCGGCCAGCTCACGCTTAGATTCGGTTCGGAATGATATCCTTGCCGGAAAATTTACTTTTGATGAGGCAACTCCTTATATTTCGTCGGATAAAGATACCCGGAACAATAATGGTTTGATGGTAAACCAAAGGAACGATCTTCGTTCGGACAGGGTAGGAACCTCTCAGTTTGAAATGGAGGAATTACCTGGCGAAATAGCTAAAGCAGTAGATAAAATGCAAGTAGGTGAAATTTCCAAACCATTTACATTTATAAATTCAAAAGGTCGGGAGGTTGTTGCTATCGTGAAATTGAAGTCACGCATAGACGGTCATAAAGCGAATATTGCAGATGACTATCAGGCTTTGAAGAGAATGGTTGAAAACCAAAAGAGAGAAGAGATTCTTAACAAATGGTTGACCAAGAAGATAAAAGAAACCTATGTACGGATAGATCCGGCTTGGCAAAATTGTGACTTTCAGCTGCAAGGTTGGGTGAAAAAAGACTAAGTTCCCTGGGGAAATGAGCCGGGAATGTAAATATAAAACATCATACAGGCGAAATAAATCATTAATAGGTTTATTTTGCCTGTTTTTTCTGGCCTCTGTAGGATGGAGTATCGCTCAGGATGTCCAACGGAAAGATCCGGAAAACAATAAGAAAATTCATGTATTGCATGATGATCGGATGTATTTCAAGAAAGAACTGAATCCAGATGTTTATGTGCTGAATGGAAATGTTCAACTCCGGCATGATAGTACATTTATGTATTGTGATAGTGCGTATATGTATGAAAAAATAAACTCATTCGAAGCATTTGGAAATGTTCGTATAGAGCAAGGCGATACCCTTTTTATTTATGGGGATTATGGATATTATGATGCTAATACGGCTATTGCAAAGTTGCGGGATAATGTTCGTATGGAAAATAAGGGAGTCACTTTGTTTACTGATAGTTTTAATTTTGACAGGACAAAAAATATAGGTTATTTCTTTGATGGTGGAGTGATAGTGGATTCTCTTAATGAACTCTCGTCTATTTACGGACAATATTCTCCTGGGACGAAAATTGCTAATTTTCAAAAGAAAGTGAAGGTTAATAATCCAAATTTTATTCTGACTTCCGATACGTTGGATTATAATACTCTTACTAAAGTTGCAACAATATTAGGTCCTTCGGTTATAGAGTCGGACAGTGGAACCATCTATTCTACCAGAGGCTGGTATAATACGGAAACTGAAGAGTCGATGCTTTATGATCGTTCTATGGTCGTCAGTCAGGATAAATATAAAACGATTACAGCCGATTCCATGTCTTACAACCGTTTTAGCGGTTATGGAGAAGCATTTCAGAATGTGGAGATCAACGATACTTTAAATAAAATCATATTGACCGGACACTACGGTTATTTCAATGATAAAACGAATTTTGCCTATGCTACAGATTCTGCTCGGTTTGTAGAATACTCACAGGGAGATTCGTTGTTTATGCATGCCGATACTTTCAGGATGCGGACAATAGATGAAAAATTCCGGGAGATAAAGGCTTATTATGGGGTTCGGTTTTATAGGGCTGATATCCAGGGAGTTTGTGACTCTATGCAGTTCAATACAAAGGATTCTTTATTGTATCTTTATAAAGATCCTATTTTGTGGAATACGAGTTATCAGATAAATGGGGATACGATTGTTTTGGCATTCAATGATAGCACTCTTGAAAAGGTAAATGTAATCAATTATGCGTTTGCTGTGGAAAAACTGGACTCAACTTACTATAATCAAATGAAAGGCCGTAATATGGTTGCATATTTTGTGGCAGGTGAAATGAGAAAAGTCGATATTGATGGAAATGCCGAAGCTATTTATTATCCGATAGATAAAGGGTCTTTTATCGGACGGAATAAGACGGAAAGTAGTTTTATCTCTATTAGTGTAGAGAATAGAAAACCGAATAAGATTGTGACCTGGCCGGCTTCCAACGGAACTGTTCTGCCGTTGCCGGATCTTAAACCGGAAGATAAATTTCTTAAAAGCTTCATTGATTTTGATTACCTCAGGCCTAAAGACCGGGATGATATTTTTCTTGAAAAGAAACGAAAGACTGAAGACGCAACTCCTGTTCGAAAAATGCGACATTTGCAGTGAAAATTATTTGCAGGAATTCTTTTTTTGATGTAAATTTGACGTATAAAAATCACAATAAGTGGTGCGATATAATATCTTATAAACCAATAAATTACATTATATGAAAGCCTATCGGAAGTTTCAGGAACACCTACAGAATGAACTTGCAGACATTCAATCCTCCGGATTATACAAAAACGAACGAATTATTATCTCTCCTCAGGATGCCAGGATTAAGGTTAATACAGGGAAAGAAGTATTGAATTTCTGTGCTAACAATTATTTAGGCTTATCCGATAGTCCGGAACTGATTGCTGCTGCAAAAGAAGCGATGGACACACGCGGTTACGGAATGTCGTCGGTTCGTTTTATTTGTGGAACTCAGGATATTCATAAACAATTGGAAAAAACAATTGCGGATTTCTTTGGAACAGAAGATACGATCCTTTATGCTGCTTGTTTTGATGCTAATGGTGGCGTTTTTGAACCGCTTTTGACAGAAGATGACGCGATAATTTCAGATTCCCTGAACCATGCTTCTATTATAGATGGCGTGCGTTTATGTAAGGCTGTGAGATATCGTTATGCAAATGCCGATATGGAAGATTTGGAGAAACAACTTCAAATGGCTCAGGCTCAGCGTTTTCGTTTGGTTGTTACTGATGGCGTGTTTTCAATGGATGGAAATGTCGCTCCGCTTGACAAGATCGTTGCTCTGGCTGAGAAATATGATGCGATGGTTATGGTTGATGAATCACATTCAGCAGGAGTAGTTGGCAAGACCGGTCGTGGAACTACTGAATTATATAATCTTAGAGGCGGTGTCGAAATTTTAACAGGAACTCTGGGGAAGGCTTTTGGTGGTGCTATCGGAGGGTTTACGACGGGAAAAAAAGAAATTATCGATATGTTGCGTCAACGTTCCCGTCCTTATTTATTTTCAAATTCTATTCCTCCGGCAGTTGCTGCGGCAGGGATTAAAGCTTTTGAATTATTGGATAAGACGAATGATCGTCAAAATAAATTACACGGGAATACTGCATATTTTAATGAAAAGATGAAAGCTGCGGGTTTTGATATCAAACCTACGGAATCGGCAATTTGTGCTGTAATGCTTTACGACGCCAAATTATCACAGGATATGGCGGCGTCTTTATTGGATGAAGGTATTTATGTTACCGGATTCTACTATCCTGTTGTTCCGAAAGGTCAGGCCCGTATACGCGTACAGTTATCTGCGGCTCATGAAAAGGAGCATCTGGATAAGTGTATTGCAGCATTTACAAAAATAGGAAAAGAACTAAAAGTAATAGGATAATACTGTTTATGAAAAAAATTCTGATTGTTGGAAGTACCGGACAGATAGGTTCGGAACTAAGTGTGAGACTGCGCTCTATTTATGGGGATAGTAATGTTATTTGCGGTTATTATGCGCCTCCTTTTCCTCCTGGTTTTTTTGAGGCTGGCCCGACGGAAGAGATAAACGCATTGAATATAGAGCAGATAGCTCATGTTGTGAAAAAATATAAAATAGATACAATATATAATCTGGCAGCTATCTTATCCGCAACTGCAGAGAAAAATCCAAAGTTGGGTTGGGATGTTGGTGTGGGCAGTTTGATGAATTGCCTGGATGTCGCGCGGGAATATAAATGCGCTGTCTTTACCCCAAGTTCGATCGGAGCTTTCGGTTTGTCGACTCCTAAAGATAAAACGCCTCAGGATACAGTACAGCGACCCAATACAGTATATGGAATTACAAAAGTATTAGGAGAGCTGGTCAGTGATTATTATGCGGAGCATTATGGCTTAGATACTCGCTCGGTTCGTTATCCGGGTATTATTTCAAATATGACTTTACCGGGAGGCGGAACAACAGATTATGCTGTTGAAATTTTTTATAAAGCTGTAAAAGGCGAAAAATTTGTTTGTCCCCTGAAACCGGGAACTTTTATGGATATGATGTATATGCCTGATGCTCTGGATGCTGCGATCAATATTATGGAAGCTGATCCTTCCAGATTACAGCACCGGAATTCATTCAATGTTACGTCAATGAGTTTTGATCCGGAGATGTTGGCAGCCTCTATCCGGAAATATATTCCGGGTTTGGAAATGGAATATGAAATTGATCCGTTAAAACAATCTATTGCTGATTCATGGCCAAATTCCCTCGATGATTCTTGTGCAAGAAAAGAATGGGATTGGTCTCCAAAATATGATTTAGATAAAATGACGCAGGATATGATCCGGGCGTTGAAACAAAAACTATGAGTGATGTAATCCGTTTATTACCTGATGCTATTGCCAACCAGATTGCTGCCGGAGAAGTAATTCAACGGCCGGCATCCGTAGTTAAGGAATTGGTCGAAAATGCAGTAGATGCAGGTGCTGATACGATTCAAATCAATATAAAAGATGCCGGACGTACCCTGATCCAGGTAATTGACAATGGAAAAGGTATGTCGGAAACTGATGCCAGAATGGCGTTTGAAAGACATGCCACATCAAAAATCCGTAATGCGGATGATTTGTTTGCTTTGAGTACAATGGGTTTTAGAGGGGAAGCTTTGGCGTCTATAGTTGCTGTAGCCCATGTTGAACTGAAAACCCGCAGGAAAACGGACGAAGTAGGTACTTTACTTCAAATATCGGCTTCGCAGCTGGAAAAACAGGAAGCTATAGCGACCAGTGTAGGTAGTATTTTCTCTGTCAAGAATTTATTTTTTAATATTCCTGCCCGTAGAAAATTCCTGAAGACCAACGAAACGGAATTTAAGAATATACTGACGGAATTTGAGCGTATTGCTCTTGTCAATCCTCAGATATCGTTTGTTTTGAATCATAACGACGTGGAGATTTATAATCTTCCGGTTTCGGTTATGCGTCAACGGATCATTAATATTTTCGGGAAGGGACTGAACCAGCAACTTCTTCCATTGAATGTAGATACATCACTGATTAATTTATCCGGTTTTATCGGAACTCCGGCTTCAAGTAAGAAGAGGGGTGCAGAACAGTTTTTCTTTGTCAACGGACGGTATATGAAGCATCCATACTTCCATAAGGCGGTGGTGGTCGCTTTTGAACCTTTTATCCCTGTGGGAGAAATTCCGAATTATTTTATTTACATGAATGTCGATCCCGCAAGTATTGATGTGAATATTCATCCCACAAAAACAGAGATCAAATTTGAGAATGAGCAGGCTGTCTGGCAGATTATTGTAGCTGCGGTAAAAGAGGCTATCGGTAAGTCGAGTGCTACTCCAGGGCTTACATTTGATACGGAAGACGCTATAGATATTCCTGTATATAACCGTTCGCGTACTCATGTTGATCCTCCAAAGATTTCCGTAAATGCGAATTATAATCCATTTTCTAATTCATCCTCCAAATCTCCGGATTATAGCCGGAAAAATACAGATTGGGAACAGTTTTTTGAAAAAAAATCCACAGGAATTGAAAATACAGATATCCCTTCTGGTGATTCTCAGGAAAAGTCTCAATATTCAGGTTCTTTAGAAGAGGATACATCCAGGATACAATCCGGATTGTTTGATCCTGGTTTTAATTTGTTTCAATACCGGAATAAGTATCTGATCACGCCATTGAAATCAGGTTTGGTGTTGATTGATCAACGCAGAGCTCATATCCGCATACTTTTTGACGAATTTATGAAGAAAATACAAGCTCATCAGGGAATATCACAGGGCATGTTATTTCCGGAGATTGTGTCGTTTACTCCTAAAGAAGCTACTATTTTGCCGTATTTACTCGATGATTTTGCTGTAATGGGATTTGAGTTGAACGATCTGGGAAATAATAGTTATTCGGTCAATGGTATACCTGCAGGTCTTGAGAGTATTAATGCGATAGATACCCTGAAAAATATGGTTCAGAAAGCTCTGGAGACAGGTTGTGAGGTGAAAGAAGAAATGACGGATGCTATTGTACTATCCCTGGCAAAACAGGCGGCAATACCGTATGGAAAACAACTTTCGAATGAAGAGGCCGAATCATTGATATCAGGTTTGTTTGTATCTTCATCGCCAAACTATACTCCTGATGGAAAATTAATTATATCGACATTAACCGACGAAGAAATAGATAAACGATTTAAGTAACTTATAATATGGACTACGGGATAAATCTGAATAGTGTAATTCCTCTGAGAGCAGAACCTGATGATCGCAGTGAAATGGTTAGCCAGTTATTGCTGGGTGAACGATTTATATGCGAAGAAAGACAAAATGGTTTCTGTAAAATATCCAATCAAATGGATCATTATTCGGGATGGGTAGATGATAAAACGATAATACCGGTCACTCATGAAGAGTATCAGAACCTGGCACAACAACCGACATATTATGTGGTTGTGCCTTTGGCAGAGGCATTTGACCTTACAGGTAAATGTGTGATCCGTATTCCGGGCGGCAGTCGTTTGCCTAATTGTGACAGTATAGGCCGGTTTGGCTTACGTGATCGCAAATTCCAGGTTCATCGTGATTTTATTCTTCCTGAATCCGAAATTTCGTATGAAGGTTTATTGTTAACAGCTGCCGCATTTATTAACTCTCCTTATATGTGGGGCGGAAAAACGGTGATGGGGATTGATTGTTCCGGATTTACCCAGATTGTATTTGGATTGCACGGAGTAAAATTACCCCGGGATTCCAAGGATCAGGCTACGATGGGGGAATCCGTTAGTTTGGAAGATATCAAACCCGGAGATCTGGTCTTTTTTGAAAATAAAGCCGGAAAAGTAGTTCATGTGGGGATATCTCTGGAAAAGCAACGTATTATACACGCTTCAGGACGAGTGAAAATTGATTTGCTCGACGAACAAGGTATCTATTCTGAAGAATATCAGCGTTATACTCATAAATTACATTCTATCCGCAGAATAAAATAATCAGAATTTCCAGTCATTGCTGGTTTTAGTCCCTGGCTGTACATTTGATTTTGAAGAAGGAGTTTTACCTGTTGCCGCATTGTAATACTCCATTGCATCCGGTAAATATTTCTGAATCTCAGAGACTCTGTTGCCATCGGAAGGGTGTGTACTCATAAATTCAGGGGTTGTACTTCCCTGGGTTGACATTCTTTGCCAGAATGGAACTGCTTCATTGGGGTTATATCCTGCAATAGCCATGAATATGAGTCCCAGGTGGTCGGCTTCCAATTCTTGTTTGCGGTTGAAAGGAAGCATCACTCCGTACTGAGCTCCCAAACCGTATACTGTATTTGCAATCGCTTTTGTTGTTGAGGATGATTTGCTGAGAATACTTTCTACTGCTGATGCTCCATATTGGGCAACCATTTGTTGCGACATACGTTCGTTCGCATGTTTTGCTACGGCGTGAGCAACTTCGTGTCCCAAAACGACTGCGAGTCCGGCTTCAGTCTGAGTATATGGTAATATCCCTTCATAGACTACGATTTTTCCTCCCGGCATACAGAACGCATTTACCTGAGCATCTTTTATGAGGTTAAATTCCCACGAATATCCGCTTAACAGGGATTCCATACCATTTGCTTTGTAGTAGGCATTTACTGCATTAGCAATGTTTTGTCCTACCTTAACAACCAGTGCTGTATTTTTTTTATCAGTCGATTTCTGAGCGGTCTTGATATAGTCGTCATATTGTTGCAAACTCAGGCTTAACACCTCCTGATCAGAAACCAAAGATAATTGTTGACGACCGGTAACCGGAACGCTACTGCAACCATAAAACAAAGAAGCTGAGGTAAGTAGAATAAAAAATATCTTTTTCATGTGATAGTCTGTAATTGAAATCTTAAAAGAGTACAAATTTATACAATAAAACAAAAAGAATGCAAATTTCTTGCCAAAAAATAAATTTCCGGTATGTTTAAAACGATTTATCAGGGGAAAAGGTTGAAGAATTAAAACACCATTAATTTCCGGGAAAATAAATCCTGAAATGCCTGTGTTGTATAAAGTCTATGAATATGATATTCAGACAGAAGTAGAAAAAGTTTATGAGTTTACCCGGGATAATTATTGATTTCCTGTTCTATACGAGATTTGCATAATTAAGAAAGTTATTTACTTTTGCATATCAAAATATCTGTTGACTTTGCAAAATGGTCCCTATTGATGAAAAAATCATACATAAGATCAATGTAGGAGATAAGAACGCATTTTCGCATTTATATGAATCCTATTACTTGTATCTTAATGCTACCGCATTTTATTATGTAAATGATGAAAATGTGAGTGCAGAGATTGTGAATGATGTTTTTGTAGATATCTGGAACAAACGTGAGTCATTGGTTTATCCGGTTCATTCTTATTTGGTACGTGCAGTAAGGAATGATTGTATTGATTTTTTACGTACTCAAAGGGTACAAGAACAGGTGTTGGATAAACACAGGGAACAACAGGTGTCTTTTCATGAAAATTATATTCTTTCAACACCTCAACCATTGCAATATGTCGAATTATTGGAGGTTGAGTCCGAGATACGGAAAGCGATGGAAAAACTCCCCGAAAAATGCCGGATTATTTTTGAAAAACATTTCTTTGCCGGACAATCGACAGAGGAAATAGCCGAAGATTTGAATATACAAGTCGGTACGGTGCGGGTACAATTAAAAAATGCAATAGATCGTCTAAAACCTCTGTTAGGCCACTTACTTTCCATATTTGTTATATAGTTTTTATCTGAAATGAAAAAAAACGGAGATCTTCTAAACGATTTCCGAATGAGATCCGCATATATTATAAAAGGGAAAAATATGCAAGATAAAGATCAATTGTTTGAAGTTTTATTGAAAAAATATTTCGCAAAAGAAATATCCTGTAATGATAGGGAACTTTTGTTTTCTATGATTATGGAATCCGTTCATTATAAAGAACTTTATGAAGCCACAGCTAAATTAAAAACTTACCAGCATGTTACTTCCATGGAATCCCGAAAAGGGGAAAAATATAACGAACTGATAAAACGCATAGATACTGAGCCTAAGTCGAAGAAATTATGGTTCGTTTTAGGTCGAGTTGCTGCTGTTGTGGTACTGGTTATCTCCACTTCAATAGGCTCAGTATACCTTTATAAAACTTATATCGATAAGACCGGTACTGATGAAATTGCTATGCTGGAGACGTCTACTCCGTTGGGAGGCGAGTCTAAGATCTTGTTGCCGGATGGTTCTGTTGCCTGGCTTAATGCAAAATCCGAGTTGAAATACAGTATTTCGTTCGGTAAAAATGATCGTAAATTATATCTTTCAGGAGAAGCTTATTTTGAAGTCAGCAAAAATAAGGAACTTCCGTTTATTGTGTCGACAGAAGATATGGAGGTTACTGCTACCGGTACGGTGTTTAATGTACGGGCTTACCTTGAAGATGATCAGACTGAAGTTCAATTGATTGAAGGAGGAGTCGATGTCCTGGCAGCCAAACAGGTTTATCATTTAAAGCCAAATGAGAAGGTAGTTTATGTGAAAACGACCCAAAAAGCGATGAAATTAGGCGAAAAAGAAGTCTACGACAAAATTGCCAAGAAAGTGGTTGAAGGACAGAACGAAACTCATGATCCAACTCAGTGGACACAAGGTAAACTTTCTTTCGACAGAGCGTCTTTGTCAGAAATAATTAAAGATATCGAACGGAAATTTAATGTCACAATCCGGATTGAAAGTGAACAATTGAAATCCGAATACTTCATGGGAACGATCAATATGGATCTGAGCCTGGATGATGTCCTGAGGTTCATTGACGTGGATAAAAAATACGAAATCGAAAGACAAGGAGATACCATTGTGATAAGAGACAAAAAATAAAGCGCTAACAATAGATATGTTAAACCCTAAAACAAATGCTATTATGAACAAAATCCCATGAAAAACAAAAAAGAACCGGAGAAATTAGGTCTTTCTCCGATTCCTGAAAATTGTGATTAAGAAAGAGTTATTCATTAAAAACAATCGAATTACAAAAGTATGAAAAACCAATTAAAAAAAGAGCCGGAGGCTCAATCAAACTTCCGGAAAAGAGTTTTTTTCACTTTCTTTAAGTTATTTTTACTTCTTTTAATTGCCAGTGCGTCGAGTAATGTATCAGCAATAGCGAATCTGAGTGTTTTACAGGAAGTAAAATTAAGCATCAAACAAAACAATGTCCCGTTGAGTAAAGTGATTACTCAAATTGAGAAAGAAACAGGTTATTCAGTTCTTATTCGTCTCAATGATATTGATGAGAATGAGAAAATCACGGTAAATCTGACGAATGCAAGTCTGAATCAGATCCTGGATGCGGTATTCAAAGGAAAAAATGTAAAGTATGAAATTTCCGGAAAAACAATCTCTGTTTTTCGTCCGGCGACAGTCGCTACTGTAAATCAGCAAGAGAATACTATTCCGGAAGTAAAAGGAGTTGTCCTGGAGAAAAGCACAAACGAACCACTTATCGGAGTCAGTGTTAAAGTTAAAGGTAGCCCTGTTATTGGAGATGTTACTGATATGTTGGGAAGTTATTCTTTGAAAGATGTTCCTAAAAACGCCGTTCTTGAATTTACATATATCGGAATGATTTCTCAGTCGATATCTGTGGGAAACAAGGCAAAGATCGATGTTGTAATGGACGAAGATAAACTAAACTTGGACGAGGTCGTTGTTATCGGTTATACCGGCGTAAAAAAAGGATTATTGACAGGTTCAGTCGTTTCCATGAATATAAACGAAGAAATGAAAGAATTACCGGTAACTTCTGCCGGAAATTTGATGATAGGGCGGTTGTCCGGAGTTAATGTCTCCACTGTTAATGGGGTTCCCGGATCCAATCCTTCGATTAAAATACGTACAAGTTCTTCATTCAGTAATAGTGGAGATCAACCTGTGACTTATGTTATTGATGGAGTGATCCGTGGAAGTGGAGACTTCAATAACCTGAGCCCGAATGAAATTGAAACTATAACTGTATTGAAAGATGCCGCTTCGGCTGCAATCTATGGTTCACGTTCGGCAGGAGGAGTTATTCTTGTTACCACCAAACGCGGTAAGGCCGGCAAACCGGTATTCAATTATTCATACAGCTATGGTATAGATAAGCGTACTCCTAATGCTGATTTAACCAGTGCAGTACAAGCCGGAGAATTATATAATCGGATTAACGGAGATTCAGATCCGGCTGGATGGAGATGGTCGCAGGAAGAACTGGATCATTTTGCGAAAAACGTTAATAATGGCTGGGGATATGACCAGCTGGAAACCGTTTGGAAAGATCCTAACGTGCAGGCTCATAACCTGAGCGTAAGCGGAGGAGCAGACAAGGTCAGGTATTTTTCTGCATTTTCATACATAAAGGAAGAATCTTTCCTGAAACCGCTTACTTACGACAAGATGAACTTCAGGCTAAATGCAACCATCGATTTGTCAAAGCATCTGGAATTCTTTGCCGGAATGGGGTTAAGCCTGAATAATAAAGGCAATATTACTTTCGAGGGGACAGATTTATATACTAAACTATTGAGATGGCAACCGGACCAGGCTGTTTTTACCGATTCAGGCCAACCAATAGATTATGGATGGATTGCTAATGTCGGAGCTGAAGTAAACGGAGAAGGCGGATATAATAAAAACCGGTTTCTGAAACCTCAGATTGTGACTAATATGACTTATAAAGTGCCGTTTGTTGAAGGATTGAGTGCCAAAGTAGCTTATGCCTCCAATTGGGCTGTGAATTTGGACCGGGAATTCAGGAAAAATTATGATCTGATGAAAATGCAGAGGGAAGGACTGAACAACCGTATTATTCATACGGATGATGCCTCAATTGTCGGAATCAGGAAATCGACACATAACGGTAAGGAATATATTTCCAGGAAGATGACCTGGGGACAGGATTATCAGCTTAATTTACAACTCAATTACAATAATACATTCAATAAAGTACACCAGGTTCAGGGAGCCCTGGTATTTGAGAAGACCCAATCCAGCGGAACAGGTGTTAACGCCAGACGGGAAACTTTTCCGGTGTACCTGACCGACCAGTTTTGGGCAGCCAGTAACGCTCGTACTGATACCGATGGAAATGGGGATACCGATTGGACCAACGGACGAATCTCTTATATTGGGCAATTCAACTATTCGTATGCAAATAAATATTTGCTGAATTTTTCTTTCCGTGAAGATGGCTCCATGCAATTTGCTCCGGATGAACGCTGGGGATTTTTTCCCGCAGGCTCCGTGGGATGGGTTATTTCGGAAGAAAATTTCTTCAAAAAAGAAACAATTAACTTTTTGAAATTAAGAGCTTCTGTCGGACTTACCGGAGGTGATTATGTTGCAAGTGGATGGCAATGGCAGGAGACATATAAATCGGGTAACCCGGCTTATTTCGGAACCAATCCTTCTAAATTGCAGGGATTGACGTATGGCTCTGTCGTGAATCCCAAACTAACCTGGGAAAAATCATTAAGTTACGATGTGGGTGTTGAAATGCATTTCCTGAAACATTGGAATACTACAGTCGACTATTGGTATAAAAATACGTATGATATTTTAGGCCCAAGAGAAGCTAGCGTTCCTACCTCATATAGTATGAAGTTGCCGGACGAAAATTATGGAAAAATGAATTCTCAAGGGATTGATCTCAATCTCGGATATCGCAACTCTACCGGAGATTTTGAATATTACGCTGATCTGACGGCATCGTATGGATGGAATAAAGTGATTAAGAAAGATTATGCCCAAAATGCTAAATGGATTGATATCCCGGAAGGGAAAGCGTTTGATAGTGATAGAATTACAGGATATCGCTTCGATCAGATACTTAAAACGCAGGAACAACTGGATAAATTCAAACAGGAACATCCGAATTATAAACATAATGGTTTGACTCCAGAACTTGGAATGATGGTTTATAAAGATTTGAACGGTCCGGGTGGAAAACCGGATGGAATTATAGACTCATGGGATAAGGATCTCTTAGTCGCAAAAAATTTCCCGGTAATTTATGGTTTGAACCTTGGGGGAAGTTGGAAAGGAATTAGTGTAGATTTGCTTTTCAATGGAAAGTTTAAGCAGTGGAAATCATTCAAAGATCTGGCCGGTGGAGTAGAATGGAACCGGATGTGGTCGGAATGGTACGATAACAGCTGGACCCCCGAAAATCCGGATGCATGGTTACCTAAACGGAAAAGTAACAACGTTTCCAAAACGTATGAGGATACAAATTCCGAATTTTGGTTGAAAGAAGTTAACTTTATGAGACTGAAGTATATAAATGTAGGTTATACTATTCCTCAAAAATTCTATGGTAAAGTATTCGACAGGGTGAAAATATTCTTTACCGGTACTAATTTGTTTATGCTGGATAATTTCTCTTATTACGATCCGGAAATTGGCGGAGGTATGAACTTCCCGGTTATGCGTACTTACAGTTTTGGTATAGATGTTAAATTTTAATGCGGTATTATTATGAAAAATGTAATAAAATATAGCCTTAGGGTGTGTTTAGGCCTCTTTTGTCTGTTGACAGTTTCCTCCTGCGACCTGAATTACGAAAATACGGCAGCAATCAATCCGGATAATGTATGGAAAAATCCGGTAATGATTAACTCATTCTTGACGGATATTTATGGAGGAATGACTCCCGAATGGGCAGGTGGAGGAGCTGATGAGTCCATTAATAGCAGTGGCGCCAATATGAGCGATTACCAAAGAGGAATTATCAGTGTGGAAAAAGATGGATATGGTTTTAGTTATACTAATATCGATAAAATTAATTTTTTCCTGGATAAATTATCCAATATGCCTTTGTCTATTCTATCTGAGGCTGATAATAAGCAGTTGACAGGACAGGCATTATTCTGGAGAGCCTGGGATTATTGGGGGAAAATACGTCAGGTCGGTGGAGTTCCATTGATCCTGAAACCTCAGGATGTAACCAATAAGGAATCCCTTTTTATTCCGCGTAGTAAAACCTCGGAATGTGTAACCCAGATCATTAAAGACCTGGATGATGCTATCAGTATGCTTCCTGATAAATGGGATAATGCCAATTATGGCCGTATCGACAAGGGGACTGCTATGGCCTTCAAAGGACAGGTATTGTTGTGGTATGCCAGTCCGTTGTTCAATTCAGGCAGTGATCAGGCTCGCTGGCAAAAAGCATATGATGCAAACAAGCAAGCTGTGGATTTCCTGAAGTCAATAGGAAAAGGATTGTATGAATCATATCCCAATTTGTGGAAAGTTGAGCAAAATAAAGAAGTAATCATGGTGAATCAGTATTATTATCCTGATCATGCGTTTAACCAGTCGGCAATGCGTCCGGAGCCGTTCTCTAACGGTTCTGCTAATGAAGGACAGCCTATCTATTCATTGTTAAGTACATTCCCTAAAAAAGACGGTTCTTCTATGAAAGTGGATGTCAGCAAACTTTCGGATCCGGATTATAACGCCCAATACCTGAAAGATTTCATTGATAACCGGGACGATCGGTTCTATACAACAGTCTTTATGCCGGGTTTCAAATATCCGTCTAAAGATATTGTCTTTGCGTCGGATGAGAGTTATTGGAATACCTGGAAGAAAGTAGCAGATGCTCAATCTTCAACAGGTTATACCTATATTTCAATGGTTTCCGTTCAAAGACAGACCGGTGGTAACTATGGCTGTTCAGGATTCTATCAAATCAAAGGTTTGGACGAAACATTAGACAAATCCATTGTTACATCCCAGGCTAAAACAGACTGGATAGAGATGCGCTTTGCCGAAGTTCTGATGAACTACGGAGAATGTGCCAATGAACTGAAAAAATCCGATGAAGCATTGCAGGTATTGTATGATATAAGGAAAAGAGCTAATATCTTATCCGGAAGTAATGGTAAATACGGCATTACCGCATCTACCCAGTCCGAAATCAGGGAAGCCTATATCGAAGAAAGATTTGTTGAATTTGCCTTCGAAGGAAAACGTTGGAATGACCTCCGCAGATGGAAACGATTTGATATTATGAATAATCAAAAACATCGTGCCGGAATCTATATCGTTTTAAATGAAGGTATTACTGTCAATACTCGAAGTGATTTTGATTGGACAAGTAAAATTACTACCGATGCTGTACGCCAAAAATTTCATGTAGAATATATTGAGAATCTGGATAAAAAACCGGAATTTAAATATAATCTTGATTTGAACCACTGGTTTTATCCGATCAAGAAAAATGATTTGGATAAAAATTCCAAACTGGAGCAAAATAACGAATGGGGCGGAACTTTCGATCCATTGCTATAAAGGTTTAACTTTTGCCGCATCTCGGCTACATATTCATAGCCGTGGGTGAGCGATAGCGTAACCCACGGTAATGAATGAGCCACCCAACCCGGCCGCGTTGCGGTCGAAGTAAAACAATTTAATAACCATGAATATCAGGAAAAACATTTTTAGTATAATAGTAATATTGTTTTCAATATCAACCGTTTACGGACAATATAAAGAGTTTTCAACGAATTATTTCAGTATAGGAGTTGATAACAAAGGATACATCCGTAGTATGAAAAATACGACAGTACGTCCGAATCGTGAATTTAGTCCAACAGATAAGCCTTCGCCATTATTGAGTTTATACGATAGCGACAAACGGATTTATTATTATCCGGAAAACGCAATCTATAATTCTTCCTTGAAAAAAATGACATTGACTTTTACAAACGGTTCTGTGGCCGAAATAAAGATCTTATCCCAGGATAAGTATATCAAACTCACTATAACCTCTTTAGAACCAAGAAATAATATAGATGCCATCCAATGGGGTTCTTATCACACCAATATAACTAATTTATTCGGAGAGATAATCGGAGTGGCCCGAGATACAAGCAAAACAGTTAATTATAGTATCGGTATGCTGGCCCTTGATGATAATACTATCGGAGGAACTACAGATCTGGAAGGTGATGCAGCACCGTTCGAATATGTGATACATTCTCCTGATCCGATCAAATATCCTTTGCCTCGCCATTTACATGAGGGACAAATATTCTCTTTGGGAGGAAATGGGATCAGTGATGTTGCTTTTTATGCACACAAAGAACCTTATTACAGGATATTGTATGGAAATGCTGCGACCGTGGACGCAAACGGACGTATTTCCATTCAATACCAGTCAAGAGATCGGAGAAAAAGCCGGAACATTCTTTATTCGTTAATACCTCATATGTCTGCGAATATTCCTAACCATATCGATGTTGAATCTTTAAATGTCGATTTTATCGGATCTTCCATTGCTTTGTGGGGAAGTCCGGATACTACAGCCTTAATGAATGTTATACAAAATATTGTCCTCTCAGAAGGATTACCTTATCCCACTGTGAATGGAAAATGGATTAAAGATCCTGCTGCCTATTGCCCGGATGTGATGACTTCCGGGAATCAGTATGACAGTATTATATCTTATACATCTCAATTGGGTTTTAAATCCATTCATGCTTACGACAGAGGGTTTTTACGGCCTGACCGTGGAAATGAAGGTTATATCGACGGGCGTGATTTTAACCGCAAGCCATTCAAATTTGAATCCGGAAATAAATCCCACAAAGAATTTGCTGAAGCTGCAGCCGCAAAGGGACTCATGTTGGGACGGGTAAATATTACAAATTCACTTGCTCCGAAAACGAAAGATACCAGCCCTTATCCGAGCGATAGTCTGTGTTATCAGCAAAAACGCTTGTTAATGAGCGATTTATCCCCCGAGGATACGATTGTTGTTGTAAATGATCCCACCTACATGGATGAGATCGCCAGTTGGCAGGGGCATGTTAACGAATTAAATATGGTGAAAATAGGAAAAGAATTGATTCATTATTTGGGCGTGACAACCGAAAAGCCTTACCGGTTGAAAAATGTAACTAGAGGATACTGGGATACAAAACCATCGTATCACCCTGCTAATGATACAATATATAAATTACAGGTCACTACCGGATATGGCTATACAGGTATTATACCGAATATGGAACTTCAGGATAAAATCGCTGAATATTATGCCGACGTTGCTGCTATCAATGGTGTAACCCTGTATGATTTCGACGGACAGGAATTCCTGTTCAATAATGGGCATGGATATTATTCGGTTAAACGCTTCTTCAGAAAAATGTTTGAAAGGGCAAAACAACAAGGTGTACCGTATATCCGTTTCAGTGGAGCTACACTGTCGGAAGGATCATGGCATTACCAAAGCATGTGGAATGTTGGAGGAGGCAAAAACCTGTACGATGTGAATACCCGCGAATGGGGTAGTACGACAAGCCAGGGAAAAGACCTGAGGGATGTTACTTATTCGAACTATTACCCGGCATCGTTTGGTGGAAATTTTGCAATTAAAGATACCTCTACAGTTGAGCAATATGAACATATCCAGGCAATATCCGTCGGATTCGGAGCAACCTATTTTTTGTCAATCAATCAAAAGGATGTGGAAAGTTGTCCGCAAAAGGAAAAAATATTCAAAGCAATCCGAACTTGGGAAGATGCACGGTCAGCCAATGCATTCCCATGTGCAATAAAAGAAATGCTGAAAAATCCCGGGTATAACTGGACATTGGAGGCCGGTTCGGATAAAAACACATGGATATTGTATCAATTGGTTGATGGAAAGAAAAAAGAATCCTACAATCTCAAGAGGGCTGTAGGGTATTGATGAATATTGCAGATCGTTGAATTTAATAATCTAAGTACTTGATATTTTAATTTTGTGAAAAAATATACAACATTACTTTTTGCCCTGTTTTTTTTTGGATCCATTGGACTTCTCAATGCCCGGGAGCGCCGATCATGGCTTCCTGCAACAACAGATGCAACAATTGTTATTTCTCCTGAAATCAATGATCTGCTTCGTCCGTTGAATACTAATTTCCGGATATTGGGTTGCCAATACGATAAATCTTTATTGACCAATGTCAATAACATCAGTAAAACCGGTTTAAAAACTTCAACCGGAAAATGGAAATATACTCTGACAACAGATGAAGTACAAGGATCGGCCGATGCCCTGGATTTATTATTAACATTTAAACACGCAGATGGTGATATAACCTCAGCAGGAGTCGCCATTGCATTTGATTTTTTTGATTGGAATTATGCAAACTATGTCCTGATCCCAGCTTCGGTATATAATGGCAATCGTAACAGGATTGTTAACCGGGGATATAATGAAGGAATCGACAGGGCTGAGCTGTATTGGAAAGATTTACCGCAGACAACTACACCTCTCCCTCAGTTATCACCATATCCTGGCGAAGTCTCTCGTATTGAAGTGCATACAAGTAATACGACGACCCCGGCAATTTGTGTTTTTGACAGAAGTAAGAAGCAGGGATTCATCGTATTAACAGAACAAGGAATTGATGTTGACGGACAAATGATAGATAATGGATTCATTGTTGAAGAAAACCAGGATCGCACAATAGCTTCGATTGTGATCAGTGCACCGGGTGTCAGGGAAAAGAAACCTGAATTCATCGGATTTGGTAAAAGCCCGGATAGAGGTATCGTTTGGAAAAATGGCGAAGAACGCACCATCCGGTTAAGAATTTATCAATTCCCCGCTCAGGATATTCCGGAATTTCTCGACAAATTCATGACAGTTCGAAAATCTGTTACCGGAGAAAACAAGCCCCGTAACCTGATTCCTTTCAGTGAAGTTTCACGTTTGATGTGCAATAACATAGATAAACGTTACCACGAAAATGAGAAATATCAGTTCTATTGTCCTGAAAATGCCAATTGGATCTCGTTTGGTTGGATAGGAGGACTTATCAATACTTTTCCAATGCTTGCCCTTGGAGATAAAGTACACAGGGATTGGGTGAAATCGACTTTCGATTTTGCACTGACACTCGGACAAGGAGAGTCCGGTTATTTTTATGGCGCCCTAAACCACGATGGAAAAGCTTTTGGAAGAGAAGCATACGACGAATTTCCTGAAATTGTCCTCACCCGTAAAAATGCAGATGTATTATTCTGGATGGTAAAACAGTTTATGTTGATGAAGGCCCAGGGATATGCCGGAGAAATTAAACCTGATTGGGAAAAACGAGTTAAACATTTAAGTGAAGCATTTGTCGATACATGGCAAAAAGAAGGCCAGTGGGGTAATGATTTAAATAATAAAACAGGAAAAATTGCAGTTTATAATACTTCAAGTGGAGTGATGGCTATTGGAGGATTAGCTTTGTCTTCTGTATACTATAATGAACCCCGGTTTATGGAAATAGCTATACAGGCAGCAAATTATTATTGCTCGGAATTTGTGAAATGGGGAATGACTACCGGGGCCTGTGCCGATATCCTGCAAAATTCGGATTCTGAAACGGCTGTTGCATTAATGACCTCGTTAATGACTTTGTATGAATTGACAAACCAAAACGAATGGCTGGAAAAAAGTCGAGATTTAGCTAATTTATGCGCTACATGGACAACTTCATTCGATTATCAATTACCGTCCAACACACCATTAGCCAAGTTAGGAGCAAAACTGACGGGAGCAGTCTGGGCAAGTACACAAAATAAACACGGAGCCCCAGGATTCTGTACGTCTTCAGGCGATCCGCTATTCAAAATATATCGTGCTACCGGAGACGAACGCTATGCCCGGTTAATACACGACATTGTGCACGCACACGCTGAAGGCATTCAACCTAACGGACAAATCACGGAACGACTAACTTATTGTGATGCTGATAGTCGCGGATCCCGTGGAGATGGAGGTAAAACCGGTTGGAATGAAACTAACGGAGCTCTTATGGCTATAGAGATTCCAGGAATATATGTCAGAACAGATATCAATCGGATGTTTGTATTCGATCATTTAGAAGTAAAAGTCCTTAAACATGACAAAACCGGAGTTACATTGCAAATTGAAAATCCAACGAACTTTGATGCGACAGTAAGCATACTTGCTGAAAATGAAGAACAAGTTGCAAAACCATTAGGCAATACATCATTTCTTAATTGGAAAAAAATACAAGTAAAAGCAGGAAAAACAATAATTTCTAAAATAATATCTTAGTAATTATGAGAATATTATCGTTAATAATTTTGTAGTTTTCTTCTGGAAAAGAATTTACAATAAGGTCAAAGAATTTGTCTGGTAAAAATATATTTATTGAAAACATATTCCTGAATAACAAGGGATTAAATCGGATTTATATTATCTTTGAAAAATTTTCATAAGGAGTCGAATTGATTTTTGAAATGGCAAATTAACAAATAACTATATATATTTATGAAAAACACGTTTAAACAAATGACATTATTGTTGATGTTCATAATGACAATTTCTGCTTGTCAGAAATCACAATCTTATGAATACCCGTTCCAGAATCCGGATCTTCCAATTGATGAGCGGGTTGACGATTTACTAGGCAGACTTACTCTTGAAGAAAAAGTAGCCCAGATGATGAATAAAACCCCGGCTATCGAACGTTTGGGTATCCCTCAATACGATTGGTGGAATGAGGCTTTGCACGGAGTAGCCCGTGCCGGACATGCAACCGTTTTCCCGCAGGCTATCGCTCTGGCTGCTACTTTCGATGATCAGGCTGTTTTCGAAACATTTGATGTTATCTCAGATGAGGCTCGTGCAAAATATCATAATTATCAGGAGAATCAGGAATACGACCGCTATAAAGGATTGACTTTCTGGACTCCTAATATCAATATATTTCGTGACCCACGTTGGGGGCGCGGTATGGAAACCTATGGTGAAGATCCTTATCTTACTACAATGATGGGAGTTGCAGCTGTAAAAGGCTTACAGGGAAATGACCCGAAATACTTCAAATCACATGCATGTGCAAAGCATTATGCTGTACATAGCGGTCCTGAATGGAATAGACATGAGTTTAATGCGGCGGCTTCTCCTCGTGATTTGCGTGAAACTTATCTCCCGGCTTTTGAAAGCCTGGTAAAAACTGCAAATGTACAAGAAGTCATGTGTGCTTACAATAGACTCGACGGACTACCCTGTTGTGGAAGTAAACCATTGTTGACAGATATCCTGCGCAATGAATGGGGATACAAAGGAATCGTTGTGTCTGATTGTGGTGCTATCGATGATTTTTGGCGAGAAAACCGTCACGGAACACATGAGAATGCTGCTTCTGCTTCGGTTGATGCCGTCAGATCGGGAACAGATCTTGAGTGTGGACAAAGTTATAAAGCTATTCTGGAAGCCGTAAAAGCAGGGACTATTTCTGAACAGGAATTGGATGTGTCTTTACATCGACTATTCAAAGGTCGTTTTGAATTAGGAATGTTCGATAACGATGCTTTGGTGAAATGGAGTAAAATACCTTACTCCGTAGTTGATAGCAAAGAACACAAACAAAAGGCCCTGGAAATGGCTCAGAAAAGTATGGTGTTGCTTAAAAATGACAATCAGGTTTTACCATTGTCTAAATCGGTTAAAAAAGTCGCTGTTGTAGGTCCTAATGCTAATGATTCTGTTATGCTGTGGGCTAATTATAATGGTTTTCCTTCTTCTACAAAAACAATTCTGCAAGGTATTATTGATAAAGTTCCTGGAACCGAAATTATTTATGAAAAAGGTTGTGAATTGACTACGGAAACGATCATTGAAGAGTTTTCCGACGCGATAACCTATAATGGAAAACCAGGTTTCGATGCGAAATATTATGATAATATCAATCTGGAAGGAGATCCAATACAAAAAGAAACTGCAAAGGCTATCCACTACACAACAACAGGAAATACTCAATTTGCCAACAATGTATCTCTGAATAATTTCTCAGCGGCATATGCAGGTGAATTCAAGTCTCCGGTAAACGGAAAAGTAATATTCTCAATTACAGGAGATGACGGTTACCGTCTATATATCAATGATAAAATTGTTTTCGAGGATTGGAAAGCTCATGCTTCAACTACCAAAAGCATCGAAAAAGATGTGAGAAAAGGAGAAACTTATCGTTTGAAAATAGAATATTTTCAGGCCGGAGGTGATGGAAACCTGGAATTTGTTATAGGAGAAAAGAAGGCTGTTGATTTTGCAAATACGATACAAAAAATTCAGGATGCCGATGTTATTATCTTTGCCGGAGGTATTTCACCAATGCTTGAAGGAGAAGAAATGCCGGTCGAAGTCCCC
Organism: Bacteroidales bacterium; assembly: GCA_031556375.1. Classification (GTDB taxonomy): domain Bacteria; phylum Bacteroidota; class Bacteroidia; order Bacteroidales; family Azobacteroidaceae; genus BNXB01. The sequence goes on from JAVBTA010000050.1 coordinate 60,577, forward strand.
GGATTCAGAAAGGGTGACCGTACGAATATCGAACTTCCGGCTGTTCAACAACGTTTTCTGGAAGCACTGAAAAAGACCGGAAAACCGCTCGTTTTCGTGCTTTGTGCTGGTAGCGCCATCGGATTGGATTGGGCAAATAAAAATGTCGATGCTATTTTGTGCGCGTGGTACGGGGGACAAGCTGCCGGAACTGCCATTTCCGATGTTCTTTGGGGAGATTATAATCCTGCCGGACGTTTACCTGTAACATTCTATAAATCAATAGATCAATTAGGCGACTTTCAGGATTATTCCATGAAAGGACGTACTTATCGCTATATGCAACAAGAACCGGTATATCCTTTCGGATATGGTTTGAGCTATACAACATTCAAATACAACAAGGTAGAGTTATCTAAAAATAGTGTAAAAGTCGGAGAATCAGTCGATTTGAATGTCGAATTACAAAATGCCGGAAAACTGGACGGAGATGAAGTTGTACAGGTATATGTCAAAAATAATGCGGATACAGAAGGCCCGATCAAGGCTCTGAGAGCATTTAAACGAGTAAATGTCCAAGCTGGAGCGTCATCAAAGGTGAAAATTACTTTGCCTGCGGGAGCTTTCTCTACATATTATGATGATTCCCAACGTATGGAAACCCGTGCTGGTCAATATTCTATCTTCGTCGGTAGTTCTTCATATGCGAAAGATCTGACTGAATTATCTTTTACAATAAATTAATGTGAATTCGATACAAAACCTGAGTTTTGTATCAAGTTTGGGCTTCGTATTAGGTTTGAACTCCGTATCAAGTTTGGGGTTCAAACCTGATATAAATCCCATCCTTTCTGTCGAATTAAGTACTTAAATTATTAACGGATAACATGAGGGAAATATTGCCAAATCAGGATATTTTGCCCGATTAATTAAAATGTTTCAAGAAAGAAACATATTTTTAACAAAAAAACAATTACTTTGTCGCAAATTAATTTAATTATGACAAAGCGGTCTGTTTTTCTAGTTTGGATATTTTCTTTATTTTTTTGTAACAATAACCTTGTAGCTCAAGAAAGTACAGAGAAAGAATTTGTAATAACCGGAAGTCCTATTATTACTGTTTTTGCAAATTATCATGCGGGGTTTGGTGCTAATAACGATATCTCAGGGTTCGAATTGACTCGGGCTTATCTGGGATATCAGTTTAAGTTGAGCCCGACATTGTCGGGAAAGGCGGTTCTTGATGCAGCAGTAAGCCCGATAGAAGAACATCTGGCGTCACAAAAAAGGGAGGTTTATCTGAAAAATGCGATGTTGACATGGAAAGATAAAGGTTTTATTGTTAATGGAGGTCTGACAAGTCTGTATCAATTTAACTTGCAGGAAAAATTCTGGGGATATCGATATATCGCTCCGTCATTTCAGGATTTATATAAAATGGGACCTAGTGCAGACCTGGGAATCACTATAGAGTATCAGTTCATACCATGGCTGTCTGCCGATTTTAGCTTTACAAATGGAGAAGGATACAGGTATCTCAATACGGATAATAAGTATCGCTATGCTTTAGGATTAACTTTGCAACCGTTCAAAAATTTCACATTCAGAGCTTATGGTGATATTTACCAACAGTCCGGACAAGATGAGGAGCAAAGGACATTAGCTTTTTTTGCCGGATATAAAACCGACTACTTTTCTTTAGGTGCTGAATATAACTATCAGGAAAACAATAAATGGAAAACAGGGAATAATTATTCAGGATATTCGGTTTATACTACAGTTCCGGTTAATAAGAAATGGAAGGTATTCGGTCGTTACGACAATATAGATTCAAATAACAGTAATGATAAATCCTGGATTAGTTTTACGGGTGAAATGATGATTGCCGGTATAGAATATCAGCCAATAAAGCAATTGAAAATTGCTCCCAATTATAAATATGTCAAAGATTTCGATACGCAATTATTGACTCACGATTCCTTTCATACTGTATATCTGAATGTTTTGTTTAACTGGTAAACGATTATTATCTTAAAATGGTTATATTTGTCTCCTGAATTTAAATATGGGAGATGGATGAAAAAAAATTTTGTAGTATTCTTATGTTTAACTGCTTGTTTTACATGTGTTTCAGCTCAAAGTTTAACTCGTTTGTGGACTGGTTTGAGAGCCCCGCAACCGGAAAATGAGTTGCCAAGAGGAAATGCTCCATTTCAACAGGCTCAACGAGTGCCTAAAAAAGCTACAATTGCTCAAATAATTCAGGTTCAACAAGGAGAAAATCTGTTTAATAGTGGCTGGGAATTGATTGATGGAACTTCTGTTCTTGAATCCGGAAAATCAATTTTTGATCCTGCGTTGAATACGGATAATTGGTATAATGCGACTGTCCCGGGTACGGTATTAACTACTCTTGTTGATCTGGGAGTGTATCCCGATCCTTATTTCGGGTTGAATAATTTGTTTATTCCGGATACTTTAAGTAGAATCGATTGGTGGTATAGAAAGAGTTTTAGTCTTACAGGACCAGACCAGGGTAAACAGATTCATCTGGTATTCGAAGGAATAAACTACATGGCAGAAGTGTTTCTTAATGGAAAGAAGCTGGGAAATATTAAGGGGGCTTTTATTCGTGGAACATTTGATATAACTAATTTAGTTCGTCGTGACGGAAAAAATAATATTCTTGCGGTGCATATTTATCCTCCGGCTAATCCGGGGATTCCTCATGAGCAATCGATGGTTGCCGGACAGGGGTTGAACGGGGGGATGTTAAGTCTTGACGGACCGACTTTTATATCTTCTATCGGTTGGGATTGGATTCCTGGTATCCGGGATCGAAATACCGGGATCTGGCAGGATGTAAAACTGAGAATAGGAGGAGATGTCTTTATTGGAGACCCTTTGATTGTTTCAGATCTGGATCTGCCTGATACAACTTCTGCAAGGATAAAAATTTCAGTTCCCGTGAAAAATACGACCTCTAGACTGGTACGGGGAATGATGACCGCTAAAATTGAAAATATTTTAATTCAACAACCATATTCCTTGGGTGGGAAAGAAGAAAAAACAATTATTTTTGATCCTCAGCAATTTGTAGAACTGAATATCCGTAATCCCCGCTTATGGTGGCCTAATGGGTACGGGAAACCGGAACTATATGATCTTATTCTGGAAGCTTCCAATACGAATACCTTGTCCGATACGAAAAAAGTCCGCTTTGGAATCCGGGAAATGTCGTATGAATTGATGGCGCAAAATCAGGAAAAGAAAAATGTACGGTATGAATATAGTCCGGTTAATACTAAAAAACCGGGGAAACCGGTATTTAATTATGAAGATAGAGCCTTTTTTACAAAAGATAATCAATTGGCGACATTAAATCCTGAGGCTGATCTGTCCGGATTGAAAGAAATTTCTTCTGATGATCCGATGGGACCGTTCTTAGTAATTAAAGTAAATGGAGTCCGTATTTTTTGTCGAGGAGGTAATTGGGGAATGGATGATGGAATGAAGCGGGTTGGACGGGAGCGTCTGGAGCCTTATTTCCGTTTACATCAGGATGCTAATTTTAATATTATCAGAAACTGGACAGGCGAATCTACAGAAGAAGTTTTCTATTCATTATGTGATGAATACGGTCTGATGGTCTGGAACGATTTTTGGATTACAACCGATGATACTGTAGAGCCAAACGATTTCCAATTGTTTATGGATAATGCAAAAGATGCGGTGCGACGGTTCAGAAACCACCCGTCGATCGCAGTATGGTGTCCCCGGAATGAAGGGTTTGCTCCTGAAGGACTTAGCCTGATGCTTTCAGAGATGATGGCAAAAGAAGATCCTACGCGACACTATCACGGGCAATCGAGATTCTTAAATATGGGAACAAGTGGTCCTTGGGGATATTTCAAAGATCCGTCGTTGTACTACACTCAAAATGCAAAAGGTTTCAACACGGAATTAGGCACATTTGCTATTCCGACGGCTAACACGATCCGTAAGTTTATTGCTCCGGAAGATCAATGGCCGGTCAATGATGTTTGGGCATATCACGACCTACATCATAAGTCCCAGAATTTCAAGGATTTCATGAGTGCTATCGATCGTTACGGAAAATCTGAAAGTATGGAGGATTTCTCCAGGAAAGCTCAGTTTGTAACTTATGATGCCTGGCGAAATATTCTGGAATCCTGGAATAGTAAGATGTGGAGTAATACTTCAGGACTGATTCTATGGATGAGTCATCCGGCATGGCCCAGCATGATATGGCAGACCTATACATACGACTATGAAACTCCCGGATCTTATTTTGGCGCGAAAAAAGCATGCGAACCGATCCATATACAAAAGAATCTACCGGGTAATGATATCGTAGTTGTTAATTCCACATTAAGTGATTATAAATCTCTAACAGCGACTGTAAATTACGTGGACGTGCACGGGAAGTCGTTTTATTCTTCAAAAACGAAGTTGGATGTTAAAGCAAATGCTCTTACTCCTTGTTTCAAACCTGCTGATATTGAATCCTTTCCAGCATTGTATCTCGTTCGCCTGGAGTTGAAGGATAAGCAGGATAGGATATTGTCGATCAATGATTATTGGGAAACAAACGGAACAGAAGGAGCCTGGCAGGAGATAAATAAATTGCCTGAAACAGATGTTCAGGTAAAAATAATATCCGGAAAATCAAAAGTCTTGTTGGAACTGACAAACCCATCTCAATCTATTGTTGCAGCAGTCAAATTGAGTTTAGTAGACAAAAGATCGGGAGAAGTACTGCTTCCTGCCTATTTTTCAGAAGGATATTTTAATTTATTGGGAAAAGAAAAAAGAAGGGTTGAACTTGATCCGGCAGGAAGGATGTTGGATAATTACAACATAATTGCCAAAGGATATAATTGAAATGAAAATAAGATTGTTGTTCTGTTTTATTTTAATTTCTTCGTTAACCTGTTTTGCCCAGGACTGGAGAGATGACATGGAAAAGCTAGTTTATACACCAAGATATTTTGGGGCGAATGCATTTCCTATTCCTGAAGTTCGTTCGGGGCGAATCAGTGATAAATACGAGATTGAAGTTAGGTATGATTATCACAAAGCTAAGGGAGATAAAACTCAAAATATTTTTGGGCGTTTCTTTGCTCCGTTTGGGAAAGGGGTCGCTGCTCTGGATGTGCGTTGGATCCCGTTTGAGTACTATAAAACATCGGAGGCCGTCAGAAAAGAAAGAAATGCAGTGAATCTTAGTCCTCAGGGCGATGAAGCACATGGAGATGTGGTTGTCATTGCAATGTTCCAGTTATTAAAGAGCAAAAAATGGCTTGATGCAGAAGCTTCTTTAGGACTGAAAACAGCCAGTGGAAATATGTTGGTGGATGCGCGACACACGGATGCGGCAAGTTACTGGGTCGATATTCATCTCGGGAAAGATCTTTTTTCGAATGAAAAGCAAAAGTTGAACCTTCGACTGGCTTTGATGGGCGGATTTTATTGTTATATGACTAACAATTTGGTTCACAGGCAAAATGATGCATGGATGCTCGGAGGTGGATTTAAATTTCAGGTGGAAAATATATTCCTGGATGTTGATGTAAGAGGATTCGATGGATATTGGAATCAGGGAGACCAACCAATGCTTTTCTATACAAAGTTGAAATATGCATATAAAAATCATGCTGTCTACTTCCGTTATCAGGACGGATTACACGATTATATTTATCAAACCTATTCAGGTGGATACGCTTTCAGTTTTTGATTTTTCTTAATAAAGGGTGTGTATATGTGAGTAATTACTGATGTATTATATGGATAATTCTAGTTCTTATTTGAAATTCTTCTAAAAAGAGCAGCAAAATTAGATATAATTTTTTTTAGAATACCCTCTGATTTCATGTTTTAAGTAGTATTTTGGTGAATTGTAGTATAAAAAACAACGCTTGTTGTCTTTCTTTGGGTAGCACCTGTTCCTAGCTGCTTTTTCTTTTTTCACCGGCAAGGTTTTTTTCTCCGGTTTCGGGGATGTTCTCAGCAATGTCCCGGCTTTTACTATTGCTTCATGTTTTGTTATATTTTCCTTCAACATGATAAAGTCGATTACATCCATGCTTTTACCGTGGGTTTTGCAGTTGGAAGAAAAACCGTAGGCTGCATTGGTCTTCGGGTAGATTTGCATGCTCGGTGTCCTGTCCGGATGGAACGGGCAACAGATACGGTAGTTCCCATATACCCGTAGGCCATAGTGTTGTAAAACTACTCCGATGCTTAAACCCGATTTAATTTCCGGTATCTCCATAGTCAGACCGTCTTAATCTTTAATTCTTTTTCCGTTATGGTAATCTCGATTTTCTGGCCGATGTAAAAATCGGCCTTTTCCAACCACAAACCACTAATACTGATAACCGGTACGTGGCTGCCGATGACCCGGGGCTCGTATTTGCTGTGCATCTTACTGCTTTTGACTGTCTTATCCATAAGAAAAGTCTATTTGTGATTATTTAGAACAATGAAAAGATAAAGTAAAGTTCGTATACAGAACAAATATATTTTCATATTTCGCTCAATATTGACAATAATGTTCTTATTCCATACCTTTGTAGTCAAAAAAAACAATATGAGACTCGGAGACAGTCTGAAGAAACTCAGGGAAAGCCAGGGATATACCCAACAACAGATTGCCGACCTGATACATACCCACCGCTCGGGTTATTCCAAAATGGAGAACAACCAGCAGGAGATTCCGGTGGATTGCCTGGTGCAGATTGCCAAAAACTTCGGCATGACAGTCGACGATGTGATTTATTTCGGGGAGAAAAACGGGGTTCCGGCAGAAGTATCGGTCAGTGACAAAGCCGTGCTGGAAAAACTACAACTGATAAATGAACTGGAAGAGGAAGAAAAAAATATACTACTTAAACTCATTGAAACGTTCGTTTCCAAAAAACGCTTCAAAGACTACCTGCAGAAAAATATCGCTGCTTTATAATCTTTTAACAATACACCATATAGGTTGTTTTTGACACATATCTGGTGCAAAAATCCAGGTGATCATTCAGACCACCAGGATTCTTCTATAGATTAGTTTCGATATAATATCAAAACTTAATTTACAATCATTCTTTTTTTTCTTGATTTGCTTTTAAATAGTCATACGCTCTTCTTGCTAACTTATATCCCCAAAACATACCAAGTAATAAGAAAAATAGGTATGACAAAATCGGAGGGATTTCATGGCTGATAAAAAAGCGATATATAATCAAGAATAAAAAATATCCCCAAAAAGTATAGGTGACAATTATATCTGAGAGATAATAAAACTGATAAATAATCTTTTTCATTGATCCTTATTTTTATTCCGGTTCCTGCGAAGTAGAAACTCACTACCAAGCAATAATACTAACAATATTGCAAATACAACACCATAATGTTCGTCAATTAAGCCTAAATTAATGCTTGTGTCAAAAAACATTCTTTTTATGAAAAATGTCAGTATTAAAATTATAGATATACTATTGATATATTTCATGGTTGACTTGGATATTTAAATGGTTTATATTCCATAGGTGTCATTTGAGGAATCGGCTGTACTACAGGTAATTGATTTGGAGTTTTTGTCTTCTCATTTTCTTTTGGAACAGTTCTTTCCGGTACTTTTGTTCCTTCAACTACAGATTCAACCACAGACGCACCCGCAGTTACAGCGGAAACTACAACAGCAGCCTTAGTCTTTTTTCCTCCATCATTTGGATCTCGTTTGGGGGCTGGATCTCCATTTGGCATATCTCCTGAGATATTTGTATCTATACTTTTTGCAATATTAGCTTGCTGACGATTTTGTTGATCCTTTGCCTCCCCTTCCCTTTTCCGCTGATGACCATATTCCGGAGAAAATGCATCTTGAGCTTTTGTCATCTCTGTTTGTTCAAAAGATGTTGAAGATGATGGCCGGTGATAAGAATCAGCGGCTTCTGCCAGAGCTTTTCCTGCTTTATAAGCATAATATGTTGTGACTGCAGCTGTTGCTCCTAGTACTAGAAGCTTTCCTGCTGGAATTGCGAGCGGAGCGAGGAAGAAAAATCGTCCATCCGGATCCACATACTTTATTGGATTATTCGCACAGTATGCATAGGGAGATATCGAATAATATTTCTCAGTCAATGGATCCATCGTTGAGAACCTTCCAATTGCCGGATCATACATCCTTGCCCCATAATCATACATATTCAACCCATGAGACTTATCAAGCTCCTTACCAGTGTACTTGTAATGCTGCTTATCCTGATCATTTCTCGGTTGAAGTTCAGCAAACGACATCCCAAAAGGATAATAATTCGTCAATTGAACTACACTACCGGCTTCATTGAGTACCAAACGATTACTGCCCAAATGATCTTTCACATAGTAGAACGCATTGTAAGTACTACCGGATTTCTCCAAATACCCA
>JAVBTA010000073.1:0-22788 GCA_031556375.1 Bacteroidales bacterium
CCTCCATTAGTATCCAACATCTCTTGATTGTTCATTTCTTCCACTCCATAAGCGGAAAGTTCAAATTTGTTCATAATAAACGTATTTAACAATTAATTTCTTCACCACATCTTTATAAACGCCTGTGGTGTTAACGTTTCGGATAATATCCATTTGGTTTTGCAACATCGATATTGCGGTCATGACGCTACAAAGTTATCCGAAACGAGTGAAATAAAATTGCACTCAAAGAAATAACCTCCACAAGTTGTATTTATTTCTTCATCAGATAATGACCTAAACAAAATTTCCATTTTAATTTCATATGCATATCGGTAATAATAAGTGCAACGAAGTTTATCGTACTCAACGGGAGCTCCCATTAATCGTATTTCATCAAGAATATTGTATAGTTGTCTCTTACTGATTGACAGGCAAGACGCAAAAATATCCGGACTCCCGGTCACTTCACCTTTTATCATTTTATGAATCTGCTTAAGGCGGTTTATTTGTTCAAATACTTTCATGGTATATTACTGATTAAATATTTTGTTTTTCATTAATTGCAAATTAAATAACAATTGATGAAAAACAATGTTAACGAAACGTTATCTTTATGTTAACACTCCATTAACATAGACGTAATCATTTAATAATCAACAACGTAGCAAAAAAAATCCCTGAAGATATTTCTATCTTCAGGGATTATATATTAAAAAGCAATTTACAAATTACATTGATTCTACCCAATAAGAACGAGCCTTATTATTTGAATTTACTTTATTATATTTAGATGCAGCGCTAAGTTCAATAGTATCATCCGATTCTGCCAATTTATCATTAGCTTCGAACTCTCCTAATTTTTCCAAAGCAGAAACCAAAGCAGATGCATCGATCCCGTTTTTCTTCAATAAAGTAACAGCATATTTATCAGCTTTTTTACTTTGCTCTTCAGTATAAGGAACCTGGATCAATTCATTTACCACTGTTCCTAATTTTTCACCTGTGAAAGAAAGCATCTTTTCCAGTTGAGCGCCGGCTGCAGCGCTTGCATTTTCTTCTTTTGCCACTTTTACCAGGTTATCGCGACAATCTTTATTTACGATATGTCCGATTTGATTTGCAATAATTGCCAACAATTCGTTATCTTCAAAAGCATCCATCATGCCTGAATAAACACGGATACATCCGTTTGCGCAAGCCAGGATATTAATTTCAGGGTTTTCATAAACCTTGTAATTCAAAGCCAGGCCATCGACCGAAACATAATTTGTCCCTACAAGTTTCGCCAAACGTTTAGTATATTCACTATCATCGGCAGAAACAGTATTGTTTTTATCCATGAAAACAACGATATTATCAGCTACTTTATTGGCCGCCATATCAGAAGCAATATCTCCTGCGACATCTCCGGCTGCTTTTGCAACGGATTTTCCTACATTTTTCAGACTTTTTCCAAATTGAGCATTCGCGCTAAAAGCACAAATCACTACTAATGAGCACAATACAAGAACTTTTTTCATAAATTTTAAAAGTTAGTGAGTAATTATGTTAGATTTGTTATGTTAGATAAACACTTAAAAACGATAGGCTATTCCCAATCCGAAAATTTCCTTAAACTGTAATTTAGCTCCCTCATCAACTCCGTCTGAAGAAATATAATGTTCCTTGTCATAATACCTTAGAGTTGTATTTAAGGTAGCTGTCAAAACTTCATTGATTTTAAAACTGGCTAACAATTCCCAGTTCACATCAATATTTCCAAAATTTTCGTTGTAAGGAGTAAACGCATCCAGCTTTGAAATAAGATCGACGTTTTTCATTACTGTTTTTTTCATGAAGGCCTTCAATAAAGAACCGGCTTCCAGCCGTATTCGATCTCCTTTATCAATTCCAAAAGCGCCTGCATGTGAAAGACTATCGTCCATTACGAACAAAAAACGTGCTGTAACAGGAGAATAGAATACACTAAATTGATCATTCGGTTTATAATCGACCCCTATCGCGATATTGGAATATCCCGGAGCCATAAACTTAGAAAGGTACTGATCCGTATTAGGATAACTATATCCCTTAGCAAATTGTGTGTTATAATCGGCCAAAAGGGAGTAATAAAACTTTTTATTAATTTGGTATCCTAATTTCGATGTGAACGATATTTTATCAGCATTCTTTCGCCAATCGTATTCGTCGGAATAAATAACTCCGTACTCTAATGCCAGAGCATTATCCCACGCCCATTTATCTTTAGCATAATTCAACGATCCATTAAGATAAAAATTCGTTGCCATAGCATTTTCTCCCCCTGCAACCCAATTAACAAGGGCCGTTTGAGAAAAATTAAGACCTGTTATTCCGGATAATTTCCAGTAAGAAGTATCCTTCGGAGCAGTTGTCGACTCCTGGGCATTCAGATTAAATAAAAAGGCCCCTGTCAATAGTGTCAATAAAATGATTTTTGCTTTCATAATTACGTGAATTAAACATTAAAACGGAAATGCATGATGTCTCCGTCCTGAGTAACGTATTCTTTACCCTCAACGTTCATTTTTCCTGCATCTTTACATGCAATTTCCGAGCCATATTTAATAAAATCATCATATTTAATAACTTCCGCACGTATAAAACCTTTTTCAAAATCGGTATGGATCACTCCGGCACATTGAGGAGCCTTACTGCCTTTCAAATAGGTCCAGGCACGGACCTCTTGTACTCCTGCAGTAAAATAAGTTTCTAAATTCAATAACCTATAAGCAGCTTTAATCAACCGGTTTACTCCGGATTCTTCCAGCCCCAATTCAGAAAGAAACATTTCTCTTTCTTCATAAGTCTCGAATTCCGCAATTTCAGATTCAATTTTTGCCGCAACAATCAGTAATTCGGCTTCTTCATCCTTGATTGCTTCACGAACCATATCCACATATTTGTTTCCCTTGATCGCAGAAGCCTCATCAACATTACAAACATATAATACAGGTTTATTTGTCAATAAAAACATTTCACGGGCAAACTTTTCATCTTCTTTATTATCAAACTTGACTGTACGAGCCGATTTCCCTTGTTCCAAAGCCTCTTTAAAGCGGGCCAATACATCATATGCCAATTTAGCTTGTTTATCTCCACCCGTCTGAGCCTGCTTCTGAACCCTTGTAATACGGGAATCCACAGTCTCCAGATCTTTCAACTGAAGCTCATAATCAATAATTTCCTTATCACGAACCGGATTAACAGAACCATCAACATGAGTTACATTTTCATCGTCAAAACAACGTAACACATGCAAAATAGCATCTGTTTCGCGGATATTTGCCAAAAATTTATTACCAAGCCCTTCTCCTTTGCTCGCGCCTTTCACAAGACCTGCAATATCTACAATTTCAACCGTTGTGGGAAGAATCCGTTGAGGATTAACTAATTCGGCTAATTTAGAAAGCCGTTCATCCGGAACTGTAATTACTCCGACATTAGGTTCTATAGTACAAAAAGGGAAGTTTGCAGCTTGAGCCTTTGCATTGGAAAGGCAATTAAAAAGAGTTGATTTACCGACATTAGGAAGACCAACAATACCACACTGTAATGCCATTTAAATAAAAAATTAAAAATGAAAAATTAAGAATTAAACGATAAAATGTTTTTAATTCTTTCTGAGGCCGCAAAGGTAATAAATTTACACTTGATATCAATGCGCTTCCAACCAGTTTTCGCCGACACCGCAATCGGCTACAATCGGTACACGGAGTTTAAGTGCATTTTCCATTTCTTCAATCACTATTCTCCGGACTTTATCCAGTTCATTATCTAAGACATTGAAATTCAACTCATCATGTACCTGCAAAATCATTTTTGATTGAATTTTTTCCGATTGGAAACGATTATAAATCCGAACCATCGCAACTTTAATAATGTCGGCAGCTGAACCCTGAATAGGAGCATTTATAGCTGTACGTTCTGCATATCCCCGAACGATTGCATTACGGGAACTGATATCCGGCAAAAACCGCTTGCGATGTAATACAGTTTCTACATACCCGTTTTTACGAGCCTTTTCAATGCTTTCATCCATGTATTTCTTCACATCAGGATAAGTTTCAAAATAGCCGTCGATCAGTTCTTTTGCTTCCGAACGAGGGATCCCAAGCCTATCGGCCAGACCAAATGACGAAATCCCATAAATAATTCCAAAATTAGCGGTTTTCGCCTTACGACGCATATCCTTTGTCACATCCTCAATTGGAATTTTGTAGATTTTAGCCGCTGTAGCAGCATGAATGTCCTGGCCACTATTAAATGCACCAATCATGTCCTGATCGCCGCTTAAATGAGCCATAATCCGCAACTCTATCTGAGAATAGTCGGCAGAGAGGAATACACACCCTAAATCAGGAATGAATGCCCGGCGGATTTCCTTACCCTCTTCGTCCCGAATAGGAATGTTTTGTAAATTAGGATTTGTAGAACTTAACCGTCCGGTCGATGCAACAGTCTGATTGAAAGTAGTATGAATCTTCCCGTCTTCAGGATTAACTAATTCAGGCAAAGCATCGATATAAGTACTCAAAAGTTTTTTCAACCCTCTATATTCCAGTAATTTACCAACAATAGGATGTTTTGATCTCAGACTTTCGAGAACCTCTTCATTAGTGGTATATTGACCTGTTTTCGTTTTTCTTGGTTTTTCGACAATTTTCATTCGTTCAAACAGGACTTCTCCAACTTGTCTGGCTGAATTGATATTGAATTCCATTTCTGCCAATTCACAAATCTCAGCCTCCAAATCAAACAATTGTGCCGTCAACTCTTGCGAAGATATCTTCAATGCATCGACATCAAGGCCGACTCCGGTAGCTTCCATATCCACCAAAACACTCACCAATGGCATTTCAATATCATAGAATAACTCCGTCAGATTATTTTCCTGAATTTTCTTTTCAAAAATATTTTTGAACTTCAATGTGATATCGGCATCTTCACAGGCATATTCCGCGATAGTCTCCAACGGAACCTGATTCATTTTACGTTGGTTCCTGCCTTTTGCGCCGATCAGATCTTCAATAGGGATTGTTTTGTAATTAAGATATGTTTCAGCCAGATAATCCATATTATGCCGCAACTCCGGATTTATCAGATAATGGGCGATCATTGTATCAAACAATGCTCCCTTAACATCAATTCCATATTTTTTGAGAACAACAATATCAAATTTAATATTTTGTCCTATTTTCAAAATTTTATCATCTTCTAAAACCGGCTTGAATTGTTGCGCTAATTTTTTCGCTTCTTCAAAATTTTCCGGAACCGGAAGATAAAAAGCTTCACCTTCATCAACAGCGAAAGACATACCGACTAATTCTGAGGTCAAAGTTTCAACTCCGGTCGTTTCCGTGTCAAATGACACAAAACCATGAGCATAAATTTTCCCGATAAAATCGGCTGTTTCTTGCTCATTTTGAAGTACTTTGTATGTATGGGGAGTCGATTTTATGTCGCTGAGATTTGTCTGAATCGGTTCACCCTGACTTTCGGTTTCAAATTCGGGAAAGAGAAGACCTTGAACAGGTGCATTTTTAGAAGGAGAGGGGATCTGTTTTTTTTCTTCTCTAAAAATCCGGGTAGCAAGGTTCCGGAATTCCAAATCAGTGAAAATTTCTTTCAAGGCCTCTTCATTTGCTTTTTTCACTTTCAAGGCTTCGACATCCAATTCAATTGGAACATCAATTCTGATTGTCGCCAGGAATTTTGAAAAAACAATCATTTCTTTATTATTCTCAACTTTATCCTGCAAAGTACCTCTCAGGTCAATAGTATGTTTCAACATTTCTTCTATTGTACCATAATCCTCAATTAATTTTTGAGCAGTCTTTTCTCCAACCCCGGGACATCCGGGAATGTTGTCGGATTTATCTCCCATCAGGCCTAATAAATCAATTACCTGTTCCGGAGACTTCAACCCATATTTTCTCAAAACTTCTTTAACTCCTAGTATTTCAAACTCAGAACCGGCATATTTAGGTTTATAAATAAAGATATGATCTTCAACCAACTGAGCATAATCTTTATCCGGAGTCATCATATATACATCAAACCCTTCTTTAGACGCTTTTTTAGCTAGAGTCCCAATAACATCATCCGCCTCAAAACCAGGCACTTCAAGCAATGGAATATTATAAGCTCTGATAATGTCCTTAATGATGGGCACTGACTCCCGGATCACTTCCGGAGTCGCCTCTCTCAGTGCCTTATATTGTTCGTATGCCTGATGACGGAAAGTTGGTCCCGGAGGATCAAAGGAAACTCCAATATGTGTCGGATTTTCTCTTTTTAAAAGTTCTTCCAATGTATTGACAAATCCAAATATCGCAGAAGTATTTTGTCCTTTGGAATTTATTCTGGGATTTTTTATAAAAGCATAATACGCCCTGTAAATCAGGGCATAAGCATCTAGAAGAAAAAGTTTCATTAATAAAAAATTTAAACTATTGAACTGTAAAGATATAAAAAAATCATCACTCTTTGCTTACTTCTGTTCTTCTCTTAGATTTTATTTATAACTTTGCGCTTTATTATAAGAAATATGAGCAAGCGTGATGCGATCGTGAAACCTATTGAAAAAGAGATGGCCACTTTCAACCAACTCTACAATGAGGTTTTACAAGGACATTCTCCCGATTTTCAATCCATGATTGATTTTGTAAGCGAATCGAACGGAAAAAAGATCCGTCCGATGATTTCGTTGCTTACAGCTAAAATTTGTGGAGATATTAATGAAAACACATTAAACTATGCCGTTGTTCTGGAATTATTACACACAGCGACCTTAATCCATGATGACGTTGTAGATGATACTAAAGTCCGCCGCGGTAGACCATCCGTCAATGCTCAATATGACAACCGCATGGCAGTATTGCTGGGAGATTATATCCTTTCCCTTTCTATTATTCGTGCTGTAATGTCGCAAAGTTTACTGATCTTAGGGATTATTTCACGCCTCGCACAAAATCTGGCAGAAGGAGAGTTGAGCCAATGGGCCTCTTCTGATGGAAAAAATGTCGACGAAGAACGTTATTTCGAAATTATACGCAAAAAAACGGCTGTGTTATTGTCTTCCTGTTCTGAAATGGGAGCCCTCTCCAGTAAGGCAGACAAGGCAACTGTCGAAAAATTCCGTTTATTCGGAGAATATCTTGGTATTTGTTTTCAGATTAAAGATGATATCTTTGATTATTTTGAACAAGGCCAGCTTGGTAAACCAACCGGTAACGACCTGAGGGAAGGTAAAGTTACACTTCCTCTTATCTATGCCTTGAGAAATGCACCAGCCAACCAATCGGCAGAAATGCTGGAATTAATCAAAAAGAACGATTTCACCGCGGAAAATATCGATTTGCTTATTGATTTTGCCAAAGATAATGGCGGGATTGAATATGCTCAGGCTAAAATGAAGGAAACCAAACAAAAGGCGCTTGATATTCTAGATGAATTCCCGGAATCAGACGCTAAAAAAGCAATGATCGATTTGGTTGACTACATTATCGAAAGAAACAAATAAGTCAGAAATAGATTCTACAAAAGAGATCAAAACAATAAAGCACTGTCTAGAAATGGATTTAGAGCTTTCTGTTAATTAAAAAACAAATTACATAAGCCGTAAAAGCACCGATTCCATCGAATAAAAAATCCCGCCAGTCTCCTGTGCGGTTAGACGTAAAATATTCCTGCATAATTTCAATAAGACCGCTAAAAAGAGTAGGGAAGAGGAATGATAACAAAAACAATTTCGTATTTGAAATTTTAGTTTTGAAATAACCGGATTTTTCAAAAAATACTGTCCCTCCTAAAGCTCCAAACATCAGGAAATGAGCCAACTTGTCAAAATCAGTCATTTCAACTGTTGGTAAAGACTTAGTATTCATAAAACATAAGATCAGTATCACCACTGTCAGGATAATACTGATCTTATATTTATTAAGTAATCGAATCATATATTCTTCAATAGATTATCAGCTAAACTGCTGGCTCCAATTCTGAAATATTCCGGCGTTAACCACTCATTACCAAGCACTTCTCTTACAATTGTATAATATTTCAAAGCATCTTCTGTTGTACGTATTCCTCCGGACACTTTCAATCCGATTTTACGATTATTCAATGCATGATATTCCTTAATTGCCTCGCACATCACATAAGCCGCTTCAGGAGATGCTCCCGGGTAAACTTTTCCCGTAGAAGTCTTAATAAAATCAGCACCGGAATACATCGATAAAATCGATGCTTTTTTGATATTTGAAGCCGTCTTTAAAAGACCCGTTTCAAGAATTACTTTCAAATGAGCATCACGACAAGCTTCCTTAAGTTCTTCAATTTCAACACAGACCTCTTCAAGATCATTGTCAAAGAAATTTCCGGCATTTAAAACAATATCAATTTCATCAGCTCCATCAGCAACTGCTAATGAAATCTCAGCAACCTTCACTTCAATAAATGTCTGTGAAGATGGAAATCCTGCAGCAACTGCCGCAATTTTAACATTATCTGATGTCAATGCTTCTTTTACGGTCGCAACAAAGTTAGGAAATACGCAAATTGCGGCAACATTATTGACATCTGCCCGAGAACCATCAAATGCATTTACCTGCTCTGCAAATTTCCAAATACTCTCTTTTGAATCTTCTGTATTCAGAGAAGTTAAATCGATACAGGAATACAAAAACTTCAATACTTCCGGAGTTCTGTATTTATCAAGATTTTTTCCGATCAAATCGGCAACATTTTGACTTATAACCTCATCTTTCAGATTCAAATTAAACTTATTCAAGACATCCTGATACTTGCTCATATTATTATATTTTTGATCTAATATTCTTAAAAATCAATTAGGAAGGCTGGATATAACTCCTGCTGCTGCTGGAGTCCAGAAACCATTTTGAATACCACCTGTCTTCAAACATTTACTAGTCCAGACATTACATGTTTTAAATAAACTATATGAGCCTTTTGCTTCATAATAATTATCATTTATGTCATAGTCCGGATGTTTGATAAGAATAATATTTCCACTATTATCCTTCACAAAAGCATCATCTATGTAACCCAACATCTTTCGGTATTGTTCCCGGCTTATTTTTAATTGTTTTCCATATCCGTCAGCAGTAGACGGAGGAGAGGGTAGGTAAACAATGTGCATTGCAGAACCACTGGCTCCTACGGTTGCTTTCAAAGCAGTAGACACCTTCAGATCCGCCCAAGTAGGAGTGTCCAGATAAAAACCCTTGTCTCCCCAACCAATTGCCAGATAATTGAATGAATTATCAACCCCCTCATATAGATCAATCGGGAAAAGATTTGTCCAATCTCTTTCAATGCTCTGTACCGGAAAAACTACATCCGTATGCATTCCATTACTCCGCACATACATTGTGATACAATCTGCCTGACTACATGACTTAAAATCCTGATTTATCTTAATTTTGGGCAGTAAAAAAGCGGCAATAACCCACAATAACAGAAAGCCAACAAATCCCAGGAATATCTTTAAGACTAAAAATGAGATTTTCTTAATCTTCATCGGTAGTAGATCTTGATTTTCCGGATCCCTTTTCCTCTTTTTCACTCTCCTCATCACGAGTATTCTTTTGAACTACAACAGCACCAAATAAACTCAAAACAAATGTTGTTCCATAAAATCCTTTTTCACTAAGAGCTAAGTCTGCATTAACCAGTCCAATAACCAGTAAAGTAATATCAGCTAAAATAGAAAACCAAGCTAGGTTATAATAAATAGTTGTAACAGGAATACCTTCCAATCTATCTCTAACTGACTTTTGGATAGAAACTGCAGCAAATAAACCAAATAAGAGAAGTGTAAAATAATACCCTTTTTCATTTAGTTGCATTTCAGCATTAAACAACCCAATTATATACAAACAAACACCAAGCAATAAGACAAACCATGCTGCACCCTTAAATGCAACAGATGATGAAGATTTTTTTGTTTCCATTAGTTAAATACTTTCAAATTAATAAAAATAACCGGAATATTAAACACAAAGATTTAATAATTAACGGTTTCAAACGGCAAAGGTATAATTAAATTTTAATTCGGCAATAGTACGTGAAATGAAGCGCCCTGTTGGGTTATTTCTTCAATTTTTCATTATTTTTATGTCTTTCCGAATCACGATTTGACTTCTTTTCCATATTTTTATTAAAAGCATCAGTTAAATCAACCCCAGTCTGATTTGCCAGGCAAATTAAGACCCACAAGATATCAGCCATTTCATCGGCAAGATTTTTGTCTAAATCCGATTTTTTAAATGATTGTTCGCCATAAGTTCTAGCCATTATCCGAGCCAATTCACCCACTTCCTCTGTTAAAAGAGTCATGTTGGTCAATTCATTAAAATATCTGACTCCAACTGTTTTTATCCAATTATCTACCTGATTTTGAGCTTCTTGAATAGTCATTATTCTTTATTTTTAGAATCAATAATAATCGTTACCGGGCCATCATTCAACAATTCAACGGCCATATTTGCACCGAATTCTCCGGTTTGAATCGGTTTTCCAAGCAGATTTTCCAATTCCAGGCAAAATTTTTCGTACATAGATATTGCAAAATCCGGCTTAGATGCCTTTATATATGATGGACGATTTCCTTTTTTTGTAGAAGCATGTAACGTAAACTGACTCACACAGAGTATTTCTCCATGTATATCCATAACAGAAAGATTCATCACGCCATTCTCATCATCAAAAATACGCAAATTGATTATCTTTTTACATAAAAAATCAATATCATGTTGATTATCAGCATCTTCAATGCCAACAAGAATTAAAATACCTTTAGAAATCGATGACTTTATTTTACCATCGATGGCTACAGATGCTTTTGTAACCCTTTGCAATACAACCTTCATGAATCAAGACCCTTTTTCAATAATTCTGTTCTGTATTTACCAATTATTTCAACAAGTTCTTCTGTTGGTGCTTCCTTTATTTTTTTGACACTCTTATACTTTTTGAGTAGTTTCTCCTTAAGCATATCTCCAATTCCTTTTACATCATCCAGTTCAGATGCTATTTGTTGCGCACTTCTTTTCTGACGATGAAGAGTTATACCAAACCGGTGAGCTTCATCACGTAATTGCTGAATAATTTTCAAACTTTCTGAGTTTTTATCCAGATACAAAGGAACCGGATCATTAGGGAAATATATTTCTTCCAAACGTTTTGCAATACCGATAATTGGAATTTTTCCATATAAATCCAAATCGACAAGAGCATCCGCAGCAGCTCGTAGCTGTCCTTTACCACCATCGACCACCATTAATTGAGGAAAATTTTCTCCCTCATATAACAACCTGCGACAGCGTCTGGCAACAGCTTCATACATAGATGAGAAATCATCAGGGCCAACAACAGTCTTAATAGTAAAATGCCTGTAATCTTTTTTTGAAGGTTTTCCTTTTTTGAAAACTACACAAGCAGAAACTGCATTTGTTCCCTGAAAGTTTGAGTTATCAAAGCATTCTATATGTACCGGTAATTCCGTCAGACGCAAATCATTTTGTAATGTTTTAAGTATACGAGCACCACGCTGTTCCGGATTCAATTTCTCAAATTGTTTCATTTGATCCAACTTATACTGGCGTACGTTTTTAAATGACAATTCAAGAAGTTTTTTCTTATCACCTCTCTGAGGAACGACAAATTCTACATCTTTCAGATCAATATCCGGAGAAAACGGGACAATAACCTCTTTGGCATTACTATTAAAACGACTTCTAAGCTCAGCAATTCCTAAACCTAAAATTTCCGCATGAGGTTCATCCATCCGAACTTTATACTCAATAGTATATCCCTGAACAACCGAGCCGGATATAATGTGAAGATAGTTGATATAAACAGATTGCTCCCCTTCTTCAAAAGAGAACACATCCACATTATCCAAATTCGGGCTGACAACTATCGATTTTGCCTTGTAATGCTCCAATAATTCATACCTATCCTTTATTTTCTGAGCTTCTTCAAACTTCATCTCTGAGGACAAGTTCAGCATCTCATTATATAGTTTACGGCTAATTTTTCCGATGTTTCCGCCTAAAATCTCACGAATTGCCAGAATATTTTGATGATATTCTTCTTCCGTCTGCAGCCCTTCACAAGGACCAAGACAATTTTTTATGTGATATTGCAAGCAGACTTTAAACTTTTTTTGTGCAATATTTTCTTTTGTCAACGGATAGGAACATGTGCGAATGGGATACAAACTGGTAAGGAGTTTTAACACGCCCTTCACGTTATGGACAGACGGGTAGGGACCATAATATATAGATTTATCCCTAACCATTGTCCGGGTTTGATAAACACGAGGAAATGGTTCGTTTCTCACAACAATCCAGGGATAAGTCTTGTCATCTTTCAGCATAATGTTATAACGCGGCTGATGTTCCTTGATCATATTATTTTCAAGCAACAAAGCATCCTCTTCTGTCTCTACAACAATATACTGAATGTCTTTTATTTTATTAACAAGAATCCTCGTTTTTGGATCTTCCTGTATTTTATTAAAATAAGAAGAAACCCGTTTTTTTAAATTTTTGGCCTTTCCAACGTAAATAATCGTACCATTCTCATCCAGATACAAATAGCATCCCGGGCTTTCAGGTATGACCGATATAATCGTAGAAAAGTCCACAATATTTTTTTCTGCAGGATCCATTTCTCTTCAAAGACAATTAAAGACTATATTTAACAACTGAATCTATACGAATGTTTTCATCAAACTCCAAACGCCCTTTCAACTCTTCCAATTCAACAATAAAATTCACAATAATCTTTTTCGGATTAAAATTCCGGACCAGCTTACAAGCGGCAAGCATCGTCCCTCCTGTGGCTAACAAATCGTCATGAAGCAACACAACATCATCTTCGGCCAGGGCATCTTTATGAATTTGAATTGTATCTCTCCCATATTCCTTACCGTATGACTCCTCATAAACCGCAGCAGGCAATTTCCCCGGCTTACGAATCGGAATGAATCCAACCTGAAGCCGGGTTGCCAAAATTGGCCCCATAATAAATCCGCGAGATTCAATTCCGACAACCTTTGTAATTCCTGCATCTTTGTACATTTCGTACAAACCATCAGACAACTCGGCAAGGCAATCGGCATCTTTAAATAACGTCGTCACATCTTTAAACTGAATTCCCGGAATTGGGAAATCCGGAATATTCCGGATAGAGCACTTAATTTTTTCAATATCCATTTCTATATTATTACACCAAAAACCTTTTCGGCTATTGTTATTTTGTTTTTCAAATTCAAAAAAAGATCAAATTGTTCCACGTGGAACAAAAAAAATCACCGCCCCAAAAGAACCAACAAAACATTGATATCGTTCGGAGACACTCCCGGGATTCGACTTGCCTGAGCAATTGTCTCCGGATCAATCTGGGTTAGCTTTTGCTTTGCTTCTGTAGACAATGATTGTATTGTGTTATAATCAAATCTATTTTTTATTTTCACATTTTCCAGTCGATTAATCTTATCTGCTATAATTTTTTCCCGGACAATATACCCCTCATACTTCATTAAAATTTCAGCAGCTTCAATAATCTCGTCCTTTCGCTCTGTAATCAAATCTAGCTGAACTTTAAAAGCAGGGATCAAATCTGAAACTTTTTGAATATCCAATTGAGGTCTCAGAATTAAATCGATCAACTTCACACCATGTCGCAACGGAGTTGTTCCTAAACTTTCCAGTCCAGAATTGACATATTCAGCCTTAACAGAATAATTACGGGCAAAATCTATAAGTTTATCAATTTGAGCTTTCTTGTCAAGCATTAGTTGATACCGATCCGTCTTTGCCAGCCCCAAATTATAACTTTTCCCTGTCAAACGCATATCCGCATCATCCTGACGTAATAATATCCGGTATTCTGCCCGAGATGTAAACATGCGATAAGGCTCGTCGACACCTTTAGTTACCAAATCATCAATCAGGACCCCAATATAAGCTTCATCACGCCCAAGAACAAAATCCGAACCTCCATGAGTCCGAATATGGGCATTCATTCCGGCAATTAAACCTTGGGCTCCGGCTTCTTCATATCCGGTTGTCCCATTAATCTGGCCGGCAAAAAACAGATTCTTGATTCTTTTTGTTTCAAGAGTATGTTTCAATTGTGTCGGTTGGAAAAAATCATATTCGATCGCATAACCGGGACGATATATCTGAACATCACGAAATGCCGGTATTTTTTTCAAAGCTTCAACCTGCACATGGAGTGGGAGAGAGGATGAAAAACCATTCAGGTAATATTCTTGAGTGTTTTCTCCTTCGGGTTCCAGAAACAATTGATGCTGTGTCTTATCTGAAAACGTTACAATTTTTGTTTCAATACTTGGACAATAACGCGGGCCTATACTTTTAATTTGTCCATTATAAAGAGGTGAATTATCCAAGCTATTATGCAGGACTTCATGACATTCTTCATTTGTATAAAGTGTCCAGCAGCTTAATTGTTTTAAAGGACGTGGTTGAAAATCAAGATACGAAAATTTATGAAAATCATTTTCTCCTTTTTGTTCCTCCATTAATGAAAAGTCGACACTACGCCCATCGATTCTGACAGGAGTTCCGGTCTTCATCCGGTCGGTTACAAAACCAAGTTCGACCAATTGTTCAGTCACTCCATAAGAAGCAGGCTCAGATATACGTCCCCCACGAATTTGCGTGCGACCGATATGCAACAAACCATTAAGAAATGTTCCTACGGTAAGAACAATCGACTTCGCTCGAAACTCAACATCCATCGTAGTCCTGACACCTTTAACCTCGCCATTTTCAACAATCAGGCTATTAACTGTATCTTGCCACACAAACAAATTAGGAATACTATCAATAGTTTCTCTCCACTTATCAATAAATTTTGCCCGATCGCTCTGTGCACGCGGGCTCCACATTGCAGGACCTTTCGAACGGTTCAATATACGGAACTGAATTGCTGTCATATCCGTAACAATGCCCATCTGCCCTCCTAATGCATCGATTTCGCGTACAATCTGCCCCTTCGCAATCCCGCCAACAGCCGGATTGCAACTCATCTGAGCAACTTTATTCATATCCATTGTTATCAGCAGAGTACGCGAGCCCAAATTGGCAGCAGCAGCAGCGGCGTCACACCCTGCATGTCCCGCACCAACAACAATTACATCATAATCAAATTTCATAAATAAATGGCTACAAAATTATAGCTTCCTCAAATCAGATAACAAATTCAAAGCATTATCCTCTGCCGTTCTCATCAATTTTTCATCTTTTGATGATTTGTCTTTAAAACCGCACAGATGAAGGATCCCATGAATTATTACCCGATGCAATTCTTCATTATATGTCGCATTGAATTTTTCAGAATTACTTTTTACCGTATCCAGAGAAATGAATATATCTCCGGAAATTTTTTTCCCTTCCGAATAATCGAATGTGATAATATCAGTAAAATAATCGTGTTGAAGATATTGTTTATTGATTTCCAGTATCTTTTCGTCAGAACAGAAGATATAAGCAATATCTCCGATTTTTTTTTCATAAAAATCAGATACCGACTTAATCCAATTCGTTGTCTCCCTGCGTTTTACATCAATAGGAAACTTAATATCATCTGCTTGATAAGTAATTGCCATAACAATGCTTCAAATTTTTCAATACAAAACTAAAGAGCAAAGGTACAACTATTTTTTATTGAGATTTCGTGAATCATCTCAATTTTTTTTCAGAAATTTGTATTATTAATAATTTCATATTGATTTTAACTATGCCTCAGGAAATCGAACGAAAATTTTTAGTGAAAGATACTTCTTTCAAATCCATGGCCGAGAAAAGTATTCGAATAAGCCAAGGGTACTTGTGTTCTGTTCCGGAACGAAGTGTACGCGTCAGAATTAAAGGAGAGAACGGTTATTTAACCGTAAAAGGATCGACAAACATCTCTGGAACAAGCCGTTACGAATGGGAAAAAGAGATTTCAATCACAGAAGCTAAGGAATTATTAAAACTCTGCGAACCTGGAATGATTGACAAAACCAGATATCTGGTAAGAATTGGAGGTTTCACCTACGAAGTCGATGAGTTTCATGGAGATAACAACGGATTAATCGTTGCCGAAATAGAACTTCCTACAGAGGATACGGTTTTTGAATTAGCCCCATTCCTTGATAAAGAAGTTACCGGAGATTTGAAATACTACAACTCCATGCTGGTGAAAAATCCATACAAAAACTGGTAAACACATCAAGTATTATTATCTTTGAAGAATTAGAGTAGCATAGCAAAAATAGCAGATGATTGAAAAAATAACTATCTTTACCGATATTTTAAAATGCCAATTTTTTGTAAAAAATGGAAACTCTAATTACCACATCTGATAGGCTAGTACAATATACAAATACTGACTTTATTCGTTATTTGTATAACAATATTGCGTGGAATAACCGATTAGTAGGCATCATTGGAGCAAAGGGCACAGGTAAATCTACGCTTTTGCTGCAACATATCAAACTGAACTTTCTTGATAAGTCGAAAGTACTTTACGCAAGTTTAGACAATATTTGGTTTACTAAACATTCGCTTTGGGAACTTGCCGAAGATTTTTATAATCTTGGGGGTACACATTTATTCTTGGATGAAGTACATAAATATCCATCATGGGCAATGGAGATCAAAAATATCTACGATTCTTACCCTACCCTACACATCATTTTTACAGGTTCTTCTATACTCGAAATTTTCAATGCAAGTGTCGATTTTTCGAGAAGAGCTGTAGTATATGAACTGAAAGGATTGTCATTCAGAGAGTTCTTAAAATATGAAAATAAACTCGAATTACCTGCTCATGAATTGAGTGAAATTTTGAAAGACCACCGTACAATAGCCTCTGAAATTGTTTCGAAAATTAAAATTTTGCCCGAATTTAAAAAATATTTGGAATATGGCTATTATCCTTTTTACAAGGAAAATATTGCGACTTATCCCATTCAGGTTGAACAATCTATCAATAAAACATTGAACGAAGATTTGCCTGCAATAGAAAATATTGAGTATGCCACGATCCTAAAAATAAAAAAATTACTCGGAACAATCGCTGAAATGGTACCATTTACGCCTAATATTTCCCAACTGAGTGCGGCAATAGAAATAGGCAGGCATGCCTTAGTGAAATATCTCTACTTATTAGACAAGGCTGGTGTAATTCAATGCATTACAGAGTCTAATCAAACGCTTCAAACATTGGCAAAACCACAAAAAGTGTATCTTGAAAATACCAATATTATAAATTCTTTGGCATTTAAAAATATCAATTCCGGAAATGTGCGTGAAACTTTTTTTGCTAATCAGTTGTGTACAAAACACAAAGTTAATACAGCAAAAAACGGTGATTTTACGATTGACGGCAATATCGTTTTTGAAGTTGGCGGAAAAAATAAGAATAATTCGCAAATAAAAAATGTCGAAAACGCATATATTGCCTCCGACAATATTGAAACAGGATTTGGGAACAAAATTCCACTTTGGTTATTTGGGTTTCTATATTGAAAACCGGAGAAATTTGCTTACAAATCCTGTATTTTTATCTAAATTTGTAAAATGATAGAAGATCTTGTAAAAATACATGACCAATTCTCTTTGGAGTTCAAAATTGGTTTTACAGCTCAAAAAAATCAGGAAGAAAACGATTTTTCTATGAATATGTGGGTCTACATACCTAATTCATTGGATATCAATCGTTATACTTATTCCAAAAGAGATTTTTACCGGGATGTAAAATCAAATATTCGTCTGATTACACCTATCTATCTGTTACGCGACATTGCTAATCCGGAAGAATTACCTTTCCGTCTACTGGAAGAATCTTTTGTGAAAGTAGCCCGTAATCCAACACGTCCGAACCTTATGGATTATGAAAGCCATATCAAGATGTTCCAATCTATCATGAAAAGTGCATTGCGTAACGAAATACTCCATATTCAAAATTGTCAATCAGAAGAAGATAAGATATATCTACTTTCAGCTTACACAAAAAATTGTCGGGGAATAGCAAAACAGTATCGGTCTCTAAGACAAACAATTAATGTTCCTACAATAGAGAAAAATCAATTCGAATACTTCCTTTTTGGAGATGAATTCATGAGTAATCTTATTGAATTACATACATTCAAGATATTGAAAGATCTGGATTCCAAAGACAAGGAAGCGTATGAAAAAGAAAAAAATGAACTTCTGGATCTGATTAATTACGAAATACAATATAAACAGGAAAAAGGATATGCTGTTATTGACAAGAATAGTAAAGACAAAAATAAAGATGTCGTTTTCCGTTTCGGAGCATTAAAAAAGTACATCGAAAGTCAACTATTTTTGAAAGTTAAGAAAAAAGAAGACGGAATTGTCGTAAAACAGTTTTATTATAGTATTGCAGCGGGAATATCTATGATTTTCGCAACTTTTATTGCCTTTGCTTTTCAGATCAAATACGGGAATTTCACATTGCCTCTTTTCATTGCTTTGGTCGTTGCATATATGCTTAAGGACCGTATCAAGGAGCTTTCCCGTTTCTATTTCTCGTACAAACTGAACAGCAAATATTTCGATAACCGGATAGACATGAAGATTAATGATGATGATATCATCGGGATCTGTAGGGAAAGCCAGACTTTTGTAAGTGAAAATAAAATTCCGAGAGAAGTTGTTCAGTTACGAAACCGTTCGGCCATTCTGGAGGCGGAAAACAGGGTAAATGATGAAAAAATCATCCTGTATCGAATACAAATGTCGTTAGACAGTAAAATTATCAACAAATCCAACCGGTATCCGATATCCGGAGTAAATGATATTATCCGGTTTAACATATCACAGTTCATACATAAAATGGATAATGTAGAAGTTCCCATCTACATTACAGATGACGAAAGCGACTACAAGGTTATTTTAGGAGAAAAAGTATATTACCTGAATTTCATTCTGCGTTTTCAATACGCAGATCAATTGGAATACAAGCGATACCGCGTCATGTTCAATAGAAACGGAATCAAGGAGATAGAACAGATCTAAACGATTAAAGCATCAATTTATTCGTATACTGACGAATAGCTTCCTGATCAGAATTATCAGGTGCCCACGGAGCAATATTTTCTGACGATAATGGAGCATATGGGCCTTCTTTTACTTCATAAACCACAGTATCAGGTTCTAAAACAATAAACGTATGCCAAATATTGGCCGGAATTTCCATTCCATATATTCCTTTCAGAGGATCAATTTCAATTTTATCCGTTATATTTCCTTCTTCATCAAACAGAAAAGTCAGCAAACTCCCTCTTAGTACAAGAAAACTCTCATCTTTAGCTGGATTTAGGTGACGGTGAGGAGGAAAATAGGTTCCTGGATGCATTGCATTCAGTAAACGGTTAACCTGATCCGATTCATTTTGATGAAAATTATAATTCATCCTTAACCGAGGGCTAATTTTTGCCTTCAAACACACTTCATCTAATAACTGGGTATCAATCACTTTCATCATCCAAAAAATAAATAGCAAACAAAAATTGCAGCAATTACTCCAAATAAGTCCGCAAGTAAAGCCCCACTAACGGTATAGCGGGTATTTTTTACATTTACAGCTCCATAATATACTGCCACAATATAAAATGTAGTTTCAGTAGAACCTTGGAATATACTGGATAAACGTCCTACGAAAGAGTCAGCTCCATAAGTTTGCATAGCATCCAACATCATTCCACGGGCACCACTACCACTTAACGGTTTCATTATCGCAGTCGGAAGAGCAGGTACAAAATCTGTATTTAAGCCACACATAGCAACTAGCGAGGATACGCTGTCAATCAGAAAACCCATGGCGCCTGAAGCCCTGAAAAGAGCAATCCCGACTAACATTGCCACCAAATAAGGAATAATCATCACTGCAGTCTTAAAACCATCTTTAGCACCCTCAATAAAAGCTTCATATACATTGATTTTTTTCCTGAGACCGGATACAATAAATGCAATTATAATGCTCAATAACAAAAAATTAGCTACAAAGCCGGAATATACGGAAACTTTTTCCTGGGGAATCGATTGAAACAACCAGATTACAGATCCTATAAACGCAACCAATCCTCCGAAAACAGAGAGCAAAACCTTATCGAATATATTGATTTTCTGTTTAATACAGACATATGTGACACCAGCCAATGTAGCGATAGCTGTAGCAATAGTTAACGGAATAAAAATATCGGAAGGATTAGCCGAACCCATCTGAGCCCGGTAAACCATAATCGTAATCGGAATAAGGGTTAATCCTGAGGCGTTGAGTATCAGAAACATAATCATCGAATTAGATGCAGTATCCTTGTTCTTATTTAGTTCCTGCATTTCATTCATAGCCTTCAATCCTAGTGGAGTAGCGGCATTATCGAGATTCAGCATATTAGCTGCAATATTCATCATCATCGAACCCGTCGCAGGATGTCCTTTAGGAATTTCGGGAAACAGACGGCTAAAAACAGGATATCCCATCCGGGAAAGGAAATTTACCATACCTCCTTTTTCACCGATTTTCATAAATCCAAGCCAGAGAGAAAGTATACCTGTCAAGCCAAGAGATATTTCAAAAGCGGTTTTGGCTGAGCCAAACGAAGCATTCATCATCTCTGTAAAGATATTCAAATCTCCTTCAATAAGGAACTTAAATACTGAGACAACAAAAGCAACCAGGAAAAAACCAACCCAAATATAATTTAGAACCATGATTATGAGGTTTATCGCACAAAAATACAGGAATAGTTTCAGAAAAAAAATTTTTACTCTCTGAAACATTGATTACTTTTGCCATATGAATACTACCCAAGCTATTATATTTGATCTTGACGGAACACTAGTCGATTCTCTAGCCGATATCGCCGATGCAACGAATAGGGCGCTTTCTCTTTTTGGATATCCTGTCCATGGTTATGAAGCATATAAATACTTTGTCGGAAATGGGATAAAAAATCTGGTATATGAATCGCTTCCTGAAAACAAAAAAGACGAAACCAGCGTAATGGAATGCCTGGAAGTCATGATGAAAGAATATCGAAAGTCTCATGCTGAAAAAACCAAGTTATATGATGGAATACCGGAATTATTGGATTTATTAACAGAAAAAAAGCTAAGAATGGCTATTCTATCCAATAAAGCTGATGAATTAACTCAATTAATTTGTTCCAAACTACTTGATAAATGGCATTTTGAGATTATCATGGGTGCGAATGATCGATTTCCTCGCAAACCAAATCCGGAATCAGCTTTATATATAGCAAATGAAATGAATATTCTCCCTCAAAACATACTTTATTTGGGCGATACCAATGTAGATATGCAGACTGCCAACGCAGCAGGAATGTTTGCCGTAGGAGTGACCTGGGGATTCAGAAAGCGGGAAGAACTGCTGGAGAATGGGGCCAAAGAAATCATCGACAATCCGTTAGAACTATTAAAACTCTTATGATTGAATGGATCAAACATAATTACATTGAACTTGTAGGAGCACTTTTTGCTCTTATTTACCTGATCCTGGAAGTTAGGCAAAAATGGACCATGTGGATTATTGGAATTATCAGTTCTACATTTTATGTTTTCATTTTCTTTGAAGCGAAACTTTACGCAGAAATGGGAATGAACGCTTACTTTGCATTTATGTCGGTCTACGGACTATATTGTTGGAAATATGCTAAAAGTGGCACGGACGAGCTAAAAACAACTCACATTGATAAAAAAACAATAGGATGGTTATTTATAACGGGAATTGCATTATTTGTAATAACAGCCTGGATCCTTTTGAGATATACAGATTCCCTCGTTCCTTATCCGGATACATTGGTTACGGTTTTAAGCATTATCGCCACCTGGATGGTTGCGCATAAATACATTGAACACTGGTATGTATGGATCTTCACAAACTTCTTTGCTACAGGACTATATATATATCAGGAACTATATCCAACAGCAATACTTTTTGCCGTTTATGCAACAATGTCGGTTATAGGACTGTTGGAATGGAGAAAAACGATGAATGAAAAGAACAATTGATAATGAAAAAAGTTGCTATTATCCGTAATTTTCGAACCATTATATTGGCAAATGGAGTCTTTCCAACGCATGAAATTCCGCTGTCACTTCTTCGTAAAGCAGAAAGAATCATCTGTTGTGACGGAGCAACGGAGAATTTATTGGTATTCGGATTAAAACCGGATTATATAGTTGGAGATCTGGATAGCCTATCAAAAGATTTGTCAATTCGTTTTGCTGATATTTTACACCATAGTCCTGATCAGGAAACCAATGATTTAACAAAAGCTGTTGAATTTTGCCGGAAAAATAACTGGGAAGGAATAACGATCCTGGGAGCTACAGGTAAACGAGAAGATCATACTTTAGCAAACATCTCTCTTTTAGCCGATTATGAAATATTTGTATCCGTACAAATGCTGACTGACCATGGTGTTTTTACTCCAATATCCGGCTCTACCACATTTGAAAGCTTTCCCGGGCAACAAGTTTCTATATTCAGTCTTACTCCTGAAACCCTTTTTACAACAAATAATCTTCAATATCCCTTGAGTAAAAGATCTTTAGCATCATGGTGGCAGGGGACATTGAATGAAGCTGTCGGAAATCAGTTCGACATTGAGATAGATCGAGGGAAAGTATTGATATTTAGAGAATATTCTTAACAAATTTTCGCAATCATCTTCTCCAGCTTCGCAGC
>JAVBTA010000037.1:0-45375 GCA_031556375.1 Bacteroidales bacterium
CTTCATGCTGTATTTTTTAGCGTGATTTCCCCGTTTTTGGCCTCGAAACCGTATTGTCGGGGGACAAACAAAGATACAAAAAATCCCAACTAATTCATAATGAATCGGTTGGGATTGTTTTTTTATTAGGAGAATAAGCCTTTATAATTCTATAAAAAAAATAGGCCCAGAAAATCAAAGAAATCAGTGCAATCCACCATTCCGAACCTGTACCAACAGCATCCAACTCATTCTGACCCGACGTATCCTGATATTTATATGTGGCCAAAACAGCAAAAGCATTATTTGTCAGGTGTGCCAATATCGGGGCCCAAATACTCCGCGTATAATAAAGTAAATACCCAAAATAGGCCCCCATCAACATACGAGGAATAAATCCGTAAAATTGGAAATGGAATGCGCTGAACAAAATCGCTACAATCCAAATAATTACATGCTTATTTTGCAATTTCTTTCCTAAAACATTTTGTAAAACTCCCCGGAAAAATAATTCTTCACCCACAGCAGCGGTTAGCGCTACAACAATCAGATTGAGAATCAGATCAAACCAACTTTTAGAAATTAGGATAGAATCTGTAACTTCCCGGGCCTGTTTTTCCGCGGCAATCATCCAATCCTCCAAAGGTTTCAACCACTCCGGAAGTTTCATCGCTTCATTTATCTGAATGGTTAAATTCAAAAATGGTAAAGCAACCAACATACTTAAAATAACCCAGAGTATAACTTTCCAAGAAATTCCGGTTTTTATTCTCAAATATGACATTGGGGCATCACTGAATAAATACGCTAAAAAGAATGATGAAAAAACAAATGTACCTAGTTGGCTGACAAACAGCATCATCCTTATAAAAGCTGCATCCTGACTCATTACCAACATAAACGGAATCGATATGATAATGTTTGCCAATAAAAAAACAGAACAAGAAATAACAAACTGACTTGAAAATGAAGAATTTTTGAAAAGACCTTTGATTTCCATTTTGAGAGTATTTATATTCAATACAAACTTACGATTTTTTTTTCTAAACCGGGAATTTTATGTTAATTTGCAGAAAAATACAAAAACGGATGCAACTATTGACTCCCCAAAACTGGAATGATTACCAATTGATCGATTCCGGTGATTTTGAAAAACTCGAACGGTTTGGCAAATATACTCTCCGACGCCCTGAACCCCAGGCTGTCTGGAGAAAAAATTTATCCGAAAAAGATTGGGAAATACAAGCCGACGCTCATTTTAAAAAAGAAAAAAACAAGAACCTAGTATCAGACGGTAACGAAAAAGGTGAATGGATCCTGAAAAAACATATGCCGGAACAATGGCTTATTTCTTATCATTATAAAACGATGAAACTTCAATTCCGGCTAGGCTTAACCTCATTTAAACATGTCGGAATCTTTCCCGAACAATCGGAAAACTGGAACTATATTTTTGATATGGTAGGAGAATTACCTGTCGAAAATCCCCGCATATTGAACCTTTTCGCATATACAGGAGGGGCTTCCCTGGCTGCAAAAGCTGCTGGTGCTGACGTTTCTCATGTAGATTCGGTAAAACAAGTCCTCAACTGGTCCAGACAAAATATGGAAGCATCATCTCTTGAAAATATCCGGTGGGTATTGGAAGATGCTCTAAAATTCGTAAAACGGGAGGTCAGACGAGAAAAAAAATATGAGGGGATTATTCTGGACCCTCCTGCCTACGGACGTGGTCCTGATGGAGAAAAATGGGTGCTGGAAGACCAAATTGCAGAACTAATGGACGCTTGTGGTAATTTACTGGAAGCAAAAAATTCTTTTTGTGTCTTGAACCTGTATTCCATGGGATTTTCTTCTTTAATTGCAGATAATCTGATTGTCGATTACTTTTCCTCTCCAAAAAAAAGGGAATATGGAGAATTATATCTTCCCGATAATGCTGGCCGGAGACTTCCATTGGGAATCTTTTGTAGATTTAAAAGATAAAAGCGGCCGAAGCCGCTTTTCAAATTATCAATTATTCCTTATTTCTTGATCACTTTGTAAGTTTTACTATTGTACTGTACCATGTAAGTACCCTTGGCATAACCCGTCAGATCAATCGTCGTTATTCCTTCCTGAGTCCTGAATGTGGCCTTTAAGGCTCCTGTAACATCCATGACCCGGATGATTTGATTTGAAACCGTGTTAAGTACCTTCAGTACTCCTAAGGTCGGATTAGGATAAACAGTAATGATATTGGCTGCTACATCTTCTATTCCAGTAGGATATTGAACCACGATTGGCTGGGTAAGCTCTCTTGTACCACAGGGGTGATCCATTGTAACGGTAAGAGATCCTGTTCCTTCTGAAAGCGTCCCAAAAGTAGTCCATGTCTCGTTTTCTGTTTCTTTTCCTATCCCTGGAGAGAATGTTACCCCTTCTTTATCATAAGACCATGTATACTTCGTTACATCCGGATAACCATCCACTTTGATATGGTAAGTCGTGCCTACTACCGCAGGATTAGGATATTCTGCAAATCTCAAGTGACTTGGAAGATAATCCGCTACCCAAAGTTTTACACGTTTACTATAAACACTCGATTTGAATCCATTATAATCACTTCTTACAATCACATAATATCGTTCGTAATTCGTGAGTTTGGCATCGCTAATCGTAATCGAGTTTGTATTAGCTCCCATAATACGGTTAAATCCGCAATACCATTCGTAGGTCAGGTTCTGACCTTCTGCTTCAATGCTCCAGGTATGGCTACCTCCTATACAAACAATCGCATCTTCCAGATCCTTGATGATTCGCGGCACATAACAATCCCGAATCAGGTTAAGCGTGTAAGTCTTTGTCGTCACTCCATCTTCGGCCGTCACCGTATAGGTGAACTGGTTGTCACCTGGGGAAAGACCGGCAGTCCGGGGAGACATCGGACTTAGGCTTGCATTCGCATCATTAGGGACTGCGGCCAATTGAACCTGATCCAGTTCACAATCCAAGTAGTATTCATATGAGATTCTTTGGGGATCAAAGCCTTCGACTGTTTTGCCATTGATTGACAAGTCTTTCAAGGTGGCATCATCATTCGCAACTAGAACATATACTTCATTACTTTCCACATAATTACAGGAGCCTATTACCCGCACTTTGTAATAACCGCGGTCGCCTGGGGCGGCGATCTTGTTCAGAGTAGCACTTGTTTGACCCGTAATCGCTACTCCATCTTTATACCATTGGTAACCTGTAACTACCCCCTGAGTAGCTAATCCAGAGATAGTAAACGGAGTGCCCACATTGATTTTTTCTCCTGCACTTAGGATTGGGGAAGTCAGGGACGGATGAGCCGTGATGGACACCTGTTGAGCAACATTCAGGGTAACTCCGGCACTGGTAGTTCCGCCACAACCGTTTTCAGCATAATATGTCAATGATTTTCCATTATCCGCATACTGGAACTGATAGGTCGACAAGTCAATAGCCGTACCGGCCAGCTTCCAGGTTTCCATTACTTTTGACGAGCCATTATAAGCCACCGTTGGAGTGGTTAGGGTAATAGATGTGCCTTCACAGAAAGCTGCGATGGTTGTCGGTATATTCGTAATCGTTGGCTTATCTGTGACTGTGATGGTGACCGTATTAGAGTATACTGTACCGCAAGCAGTAGTTGCATAATATTTCAACTCTTTACCATTGTCGGCATAAGTCGGACTATATGGAGTCGTGATAGCTGTACCATCAAGCATCCAGCCTTGGGCTGTGATCGGTGCTACATTAACCGTTACTGCTGGGGCTGTCAATAGTAGGGTGGTGCCGGCACAGGTCGTGGTTGGGGCCGTAATCGTTCCTATAGTCGGAGTTGTACCTACTACCAGTGTCACTTCGTTAGAATAACCGGTCAGGTTACAGTCACAGGAAGCGGAGTATTTCAGGGTTTTACCGTTATCTGTTGCGGATAGGATATAAGGCATCGTAATGGCTGTGCCATCTAACAACCAGCCCTGGGTCGTGATCGTGGAACCTCGAGTGGTCAACACCGGGACGGTCAGGTTCAACTGTGAACCGGAACAGTAAAGGGCATCGACTAAAATATTAGAGACTGAGGGCGCTTGTTTAACTTCTACACCAAAGGTCGAAACATCAGTGAAAGGGGAACCGGAGGTAGTCTTATATTTTACATTTACCTGATTACCCGATTGAGTTGTGCTGTTCCAGGTAACGGTAATCTCATTGGTACCCGCACCATTGGTAATCGTTCCGCCTGCTACAGTCCAGGTGTAATCCGACATGCCACTGGCGGTCGTGTAAGTAGCCGTACTCGCGCCTTTACAGACCGAAGTAGTTCCTGTGATTTGGGGAGCACCTTGGGCATTCACACTGACATTCAGGGTAGCACTACCGGTACAACCTTCTGCATTGGCACCTGTTACACTGATACTACCGGTACCTACAGCACCCCAGGTAACGGTTGCTGTGGCACTCGTTGGAGTAGTGATACTGCCGGTGATATTGGTGGCCGTCCAGGAATAACTGATAATACCCGAGGCCGTATAACTGATCGTTTCTCCGGCATAAACAGACGTATTAGGGGGAGTAATAGTCGCTGTTGGTGCGATTTTATTGGAAATAGTCACTTCCTGGTAAGCGCTCATACAGTCACCACTCTCTGCTCGAAGGTAATAAGTACCCGATCCCACCTGGCTAGGATCGGAGACTTCTGCCGTACAGGCCGAATTGGTATAACATTTTAAGCTACCCGTACTGATAGAACCGACCAAGGTCGACAGGTCGAAGGTAGTGCCTGGACAAATGCTCGCGGTAGTCCCCGTCATAGTTAATGTCGGCATCGGATTGACTGTCACGTTAAGTGCTGTCATGGCACTCTGGCAACCATCGACGGTAGTGACTTGAACATAGTAGGTTACTGTGGAACTGATCGCTACGGATTCCGGGGCGATGACCGGAGTTGTTTTATCCGATTCATAATAACGGATAGTGGACCCAGCTGGAGTATTGGTAACAACAGAAGTTAAATCTACATTATCGGAACAAGTCGCGATAGAACCGACAGAGATCGTTGCTTCAGGGTAAACATTCAGAGTTACAGGGACTGTTCCGTAACTCAAGCCGTCATACTTGGCTTCGAAGTAGAAGGTTACTGGAAGCTGACTCATTGGTGTATATTTGTATCGATTACTTGCAGAAGACAATATTGTTGTCTTTGTGGCCTCCTTATACCAATTTCCGACCACTCCTGTACTTGTAACCTCCATTGTCTTTTCTATTCCTTTGCATACAAGATATGGATTTTCACTGAATGTTACGAAAAGTGTATTCAAATTGCCACTCCCTATAATAGCTAACTTAGGATCACAATCAGGATCGAATCCAAGGAAGGATACGACCTGAACTACAATGTTCTGCAAAGGATTCATTGCCAATGCCTGACCCTCAGCAATATATTTTACAGGTATCCTATAGGTAAACGGGATATCGGCTCCATTACTTGCCATCAAAGCATTGAGCTGAGCTGCAGGCAAAGAAAACGTAATAATACGTGAGTCTCCTTTAATGACATTGGATCCGATGGTAATTCCCGAAAATTCAGCACAGGACACTGTACCGTCTACATCCAATTGTCTGGGAAGAATTAATTGAACAGAATCGGTCGGGTTTATTGCTTTTGTATTGATATTCAAATTTTTCACAAAAGTAGCAGAGATAATATCTGTCGCCTTTTCCGGAGAAAAGGCACGCTCAGCAATGTTACTATTTGTTACCATTACGTCAAATCCGTAATCCAGTTTTACATTCGTATAAATTGTAGGGTTAGTAATTGATACCATCCCATTATCAATCGCATCACGACCACAAGCAGTCTTTCCATTAAAAATTCCCTGGTAACGGATTCCTGTCAATGGAGTTTCACATTCCGGAGTAAACACTAGATGAAGTATGGGCTGGCGATCATCATCCGTATAATTCATACTTACGTCGGCTCCCCAACCCGGAAGCATAAAACTTGAACGATTCAAGGCTTCAGCAACACTAACAGTGACCGAACGGACAGGCTGGTTTAATGTGGAGGAATTTCCCAAGATATCTTGTAGAAGTTGTTCTACTTCCGTAGATACAGGATGGAGAGTTCCCAACGGATATTCAATGGTAGCGCTACCTGTCTTGTATAGTTGCCCTGCAGGAACACTGAGGGAGACTTCCGGATCATTAAGCGCCCCTTGACTACCGCGACCATCAATTTTTACATCAAGGGAGTAAGGAACACGAAATGCCAGGACACTCGTACCGGCAGTAACAGATCCGGCAATTTTAACATTAGAGATGGAATTATCTAATATCACCTTCTGACGTTCGCTTCTGTACTTTAAATTAACGTTAAAAACGGATTTATTGATATCCGGAATAAAGTTGGAATTATAAAAATCTACAACCGTATAGATGGTTACTGAATCTCCTGCACAGGAAGAGCCTCCTGTATAAATAAAATCCAACTTATAGTTCTTCTGACCATAAGCTTCCAGATCTTCTACTTTTAACCAACGACGATCAAGACCCTGACCAAAAATAGTATCACCGGAAGTAGCGACCAGATAGGCATCACGCACATTCCCTTCGAGATAAAGCCAGGAGTTTTGTGCCGGAAGATTACCATAATTAATCAGCTTGAATGAGGAAACGGATAAGTTCTCACTGTTCACCGTCAACTTCCGGGGGGTAATCAGGCTCCCTAACATTGGACCTGTATAGGAAAAAGTATAATCGAACAAATGTGAAACTTCACTTTCATCACCATAAAGGATTGAAGAATAGTTTCCTCTGGCAGGAATTGGAGAATTAAAATAAAGAAGTCCCGGATATGGAATTATGTTGGTTGTAATTCTGGCCCCCTGGAAATCATCTCCCAAAAACACTTTTCCTGCTTCAACAGGAGAACTTCCATCGTACTCATAATCATAATATGAAACCAGATCAAATGTATAAATACTATCTCCTGTTGCCGCATCTTCTCTTCGAACATCCGGAATTACACGTATTTTGGAATTATAACTCGAGTTCCAACGCATAGTTTCCAGATAAAAATTTCCATCAAAGACTCCATACCCGTAAGGAATTCTAAGTTCTATTGATTGAGGCTTATGGTAATACCGGACTTCTTTTGGAAAATCATAACTACCTCCATTCTTAAAGCCATATCCTATAGATTTAGGCGTTTCCATTGAAGAAAAAGCATGATTTCCTACATACCGATAAAAAATCCTATCATCAAAAGTAATAAATTTTTTCAAGAAGTCTGATCCAAATCGTTCTTTAGGATTCGGAATAAACGGATTAACAGGAACTGTATTCATGGCATAAGACTGAATATCCAGTGTAAATGCCGAATACGATCCGGAACCTCCTGGATAAACAAACGGTATTTTAATTTCAACACTATCTTCCGGCTGCAACAGATAGCTGTTTGCGAGACCATCGTATAAGGCGTAAATCGAATCAGAGGTGGAACTTACGGTCTGAATGGTTAGAGGGAAAGATTGTTTGGGAGATAGTCCCTGTTTTTTTATATAAACCTCAGCCTGATCACCTAAAAAGTCTAAATTTCTTACAAAAGGGCCTTTCAGACGGGTATAGAGTCTTTCAAATGTATCACCGGAATCCCCTTTGATATGTCCTTTAACGTGAATATAGCCGGTATCTCCTTGAAAATAAAGATCATGTCTGATTTCCGAATCCAGAGCTTTAGTTCCGTCATCCGGATAATGATCACTATTGCTATCTCTCAATCCCCGGGTTTGACGGTAAAAATATGCAGTATCTAATGCCATCCCTTTATCATTACAAATCAAACTGACCGGATAAGGAAGAAAACAGGTTTTCTTAAAACGAGGATGACAATCTGTCTCTGGGGTACCAGAGATATAATCCGCCCAAATCTTGACCGAATCCTTTAAATCATCTCCCCCGGGACAATTACCTACCTTGATTTTTACATTAAGACTGCTCCACAGATCACCTGTATATATAACCGAATAAGTATTATTTCCGAGACTTCTCCCACTTCCCGATACCGGAGGAGTTGTATAAATCGTAAAGGCATCTGTGATGTCATTTGTATAGTCGAGTGACATCCATGAAGGTAATTTGACAAAAATTTCCGTAGCCTGTTGTCCTACACCTGCCGAAGATGTGGAGCTTCCGGTTCTGAATGTTGTTGACAAAACCCAATTGGTATTAGGCTTTAATTGTTTGATTTGGGGGGCATTTACATTAGGCAAAGAAGGCAGTCGAGGAAAATAGCCCACTTCAGCACCGGAGGCCGAATTGGAAATTTTACCACAAATATCCTTATAATATACATAACACCTGGCTTTCAATGGATAACCAACAACGCTAGTACCATCAAGCCTTTGTGATGATGAATTGTAATTGTAGTACCATTCCGGATTTGCATAAAGAGGATAACGCACTTCTATTTTTGCACCTGCAGGAATGAATGCTTCGGGTACATAAAAACGAATATTAGCATATTTTCCCGCTAATTCCGTCGTTGAATATGGATTAGTTCTAATACTATTTCCAGGTATCTTTATCTCAGCACCTTCATTTATCCTGTAATACATATGTGCTGTATCAATATATGCATAGACACTACTTCCAAAAACAGACGCTTCAATATCGAACGAAGCTGCCGGTACGTTATTCGTGTTTATAATAGTATGATGGGCGTATCCTGGGGTAACTCCATCGAAACAAAATTGTCCATCGGTAAGTTCAGGAGCATCCCATGCACTTTCCATCTGAAGACGAACAGAATTGGTGTAAACAG
Organism: Bacteroidales bacterium; assembly: GCA_031556375.1. GTDB lineage: Bacteria > Bacteroidota > Bacteroidia > Bacteroidales > Azobacteroidaceae > BNXB01. Next base: position 8,813 of record JAVBTA010000037.1, read on the forward strand.
GAGTTAAAGTACCTCCTTCCGGTAATCTCAATATCAATGGTTCGCAAGTAACCGTTTCACAATTAGTTGTAGCATCAAACTGCAACTCTGTTTGAATTGTCCGGTCACATCCAAAAATAGAAACCGCTTCAAAGCTGATTTCTTTGGCAACTTCATTAATCGGGCTTCCTAACTCTGTTTGAGTCAGCTTTATAGTCATTGTTTTTATTGTAGTTCCACTCGGTATGATATTTGCAGCCGGAATAGCAGTTGATCCCAATTTGAAATTACTCAATGTAACGACATTCCCTTCATATGTCAATTTTATCAGTACTGAGTTTGCAGTCCCGTTTGTAGATGTAAGACCCAGCTTAAATATTTTAGTTTCTCCAATAGCTGCGTCATAAATATTACTATCAATTGGATTCAGACGGACACTCGGTTTTTGAACAGCAAGCAATAACATTCTACCAGATTCTTCAATGCTACTGTTTCCTGTAACCACAACGGAAAATAATCCGGGATTGGTTATATTTACCGAACATGTAGCCTTAATTGTTATCCGGAGTGAAACTATATCATTTATATTCAATATCCTGGATACTCCGACCGGAATTGTCAGTTTCAAACCAGTAGATAAGAGACCTGTTCTGCTAACACTTCCGATAGTTGTGGTCATACCTGCTTGAACATTTGTACTAATATAGTCGATCCCAGGAGGAAGTGTCACTGTAATACTCGCATTTGTAATATTTGCCTCTGTTACTTTGAAACTCAAATCCAGATAACCGTTGTCTCCTAAGACTGTGAGACCAGTACTTTGGACTGGAGTCCCTGACTGCCAAACAAGCTTTGACTGGCCTAAAGCTTGTGTAGACGCTAGAAGAAATATACAAAGTAAAGGCAAAAATAATTGCCGTAGACTTCCTTTACACTTTCTTTGTTGTGTTGTAGTTGTTTGCTTCATGTGTTAAAATATAACGAGTTATTGTATGCCTTTTTTAATTTTAGACAGGATAGATCGAGTAAAAAATGATGATTCATCGTTATTTATTGAAAATCAGTGTGTCTGTAAAAACAAATTTCCCCATTTAATGCTCACTATTATAGTGAAAACATAAATAATATTTGTTATTAACAAAAACCATACCACATCTATAAAACACATCGAAAAAACCACATTATTTTGAAAATTAAAACCAAAACCGTAAATTTGTCGTTTACTATAGTAAACTCCATCCGGAATGTTGCCTGAAAAAATAGCACTTCAAATATTTTCTTCGAGATTAAAGAGTATTGCCCGATTCGAGCAATCCCCGGAAGTTGTTCAGTCAGAACAGTTCAAATATCTGATTGAGACAGCGAAGAATACCGCATGGGGAAAGAAATATAAATATAGTGAGATCCGGAACTATAATGATTTCGTATCCCGGGTGCCGATCAGTGATTACGAAGACATACAGCCGTACATCCGGCGAATGATGGAGGGAGAAAATAATATCCTATGGCCGGAAAAAATACGATGGTTTGCGCAATCGTCAGGTACAACTAACGACAGAAGTAAATTTATCCCGGTTAGTCCAAGTTCCCTGCAAAAATGCCATTACCGTGGGGGGAAAGATGTTGTAGCCTCCTATCTTAATAATACTCCGGATAGTAAGCTTTTTTGCGGTAAAGCCCTGGTACTGGGAGGAAGCCACAAGCCTGTAGCGTATAATAATTTCGTAGAAAAAGGAGACTTGTCTGCCATTTTGATACAAAATATCAATCCTCTGGCAAACCTATTCCGGACTCCTTCGAAGAAAATTATCCTGATGGATGAATGGGAATCGAAGTTGGAGAAGATATGTAAACATACTGTTAACAAGAATATTACAAGCCTCTCTGGTGTCCCTTCCTGGTTCCTTGTCCTGATAAAAAAAGTGTTGGAATATTCCGGTAAAAAATACCTGACAGATATCTGGCCTAACCTCGAAGTATTTTTCCATGGGGGTGTTAGTTTCAGACCATATGAAGAACAATATAAATCCCTGATTCCGAGTCCTAAAATGCGTTATATGGAAACATACAACGCATCTGAAGGCTTTTTCTCTCTCCAAAATGATTTTAATGATCCGGCAATGCTATTATTGTTGGACTATGGTATCTTCTTTGAATTTATTCCTATTGAAGAATTGGGTTCCGACAATCCTAAGGCTTGCCCGTTGGAAGATATAGAAACAGATCGCAACTACGCTATCGTAATGAGTAGCAACAATGGTTTATGGAGATATAAAATTGGCGATACTGTGATGTTCACAAGTAAAAAACCGTTCAAGATCATTGTTACTGGAAGAACCCGGAATTTTATTAATGCCTTTGGAGAAGAATTGATGGTGGATAATGCTGAAAGAGCTATCCTGAAAGCATGCGAAAAGACAGGAAGTAAAATACGGGAATATACGGCCGCCCCGGTCTACATGTCGGCAGAACTCAAAGGTCGTCATCAATGGTTAATCGAATTTGAAACTCTTCCTACTTCAATCGACGAATTTACAAATGAGTTGGATAACGCTCTAAAGGAATTAAACTCTGATTACGAAGCCAAACGATATAAAAATATGACTTTGGAAGTACCTGAGATCACGATTGCCAGGCCAAATTTATTTTACGACTGGCTGGAATCAAAAGGGAAACTGGGGGGACAACACAAAATACCCCGGTTGAGTAACAACCGGGATATTATGGATTCTATTTTAAGTTTATAAAACTTCGCTTCCTGGAACTACCTCTTTTGAAGGCATCACTACAGCCAAACTTCCATCAGCATTTTGCGCAGAGAGAATCATTCCCTGAGATTCGATACCACGGATTTTTCGTGGTTCAAGGTTGGCAATAAAACAAACTTGTTTTCCTACCAGATCTTCCGGATTATAGTGTTCGGCGATACCGGAAAGGATAGTACGTCCTCCCAACCCGTCATCAATCTTAAATTGTAACAACTTATCTGCTTTTGGAACTTTCTGACATTCAAGGATTTTACCTACACGGATATCTAATTTCGTAAAATCGTCAAAAACAATATTCGCTTTTTGTGGCTTCGCACGATGTTCTTTCAATTCATTGGCTTTCTTTGTGTCCAATAACTTCTGAACCTGTTTCTCGATTGTTTCATCCTCAATTTTTTCAAACAATAATTCTGCCTGATTTAATGCATGTCCCGATTCAAGAAGATCTATTTGTCCGAATTGAGACCACTTAAGATCGGATTTATTGATGAATTTCTTTATCTTTTCGGATGAGAACGGCAAGAATGGCTCAAATATAATTGCCAGATTAGCAGTGATTTGCATACTGATATTCAGAATTGTAGCAGTACGTTCCATATCTGTCTTCGCTAATTTCCATGGCTCTGTATCCGCCAGGTATTTATTTCCGACACGTGCCAGGTTCATAGCCTCTTTCAAAGCTTCACGGAAACGATAGTTTTGCAGATAATTTTCGAGTTCGGCTTTAATCGCTCCAAACTCTTTCAAAGTTTCCTTATCATAGTCGGTAAGAACTCCACAGTCAGGCATCTTTCCATCGAAATACTTGTGAGTCAAAACCATAGCCCTGTTCACAAAGTTTCCTAGGACAGCAACCAGTTCATTATTATTTCTTGCCTGAAAATCTTTCCAGGTAAAATCATTATCTTTTGTTTCAGGCGCATTCGCAGTCAAGACATAGCGCAGCACATCCTGTTTTCCGGGGAAATCTTCCAGATATTCGTGCAACCAAACAGCCCAATTACGTGAAGTAGATATCTTATCTCCTTCCAGGTTCAGGAACTCATTCGCAGGAACATTTTCCGGTAATATAAAACTACCTTCCGCTTTCAACATCGCAGGGAATACAATACAATGGAATACAATATTATCTTTTCCAATGAAATGTACCAACTTTGTATCTTCATGTTTCCACCATTTTTCCCAATCCGGAGTCAGTTCGATCGTATTGGAAATATAACCAATAGGAGCATCAAACCAAACATACAGAACTTTTCCTTCCGCACCTTCAACCGGCACAGGTACTCCCCAATCGAGGTCACGGCTCACTGCACGAGGCTGTAACCCCATATCCAACCAGGATTTACACTGTCCGTATACATTGGTTTTCCACTCTTTATGGTCTTCCAGTATCCATTTCTTCAACCAACCTTCATGTTTATCCAATGACAAATACCAGTGTTTGGTTTCTTTCAAAACCGGAATACTTCCACTGATCGCAGATTTCGGTTCTATCAAATCAAGCGGACTTAAAGATGTGCCACAAGATTCACATTGATCCCCATAAGCGCGTTCATTCCCACAATGAGGACACTTCCCGGTAATATAACGATCTGCCAGAAATTGTTTTGCCTCTTCGTCATAGTACTGTTCCGACGTTTTTTCCACAAATTCTCCTTTATCATATAATTTGCGGAAAAAGTCCGAAGCTGTCTTATAATGAGTTTCCGAAGTAGTACGGGAATAAATATCGAAGGTAATTCCAAAATCCTCAAAAGATTTTTTGATGATATAATGGAATTTATCAACCACATCTTGAGGCGTAACCCCTTCTGCTTTAGCTTTCAAAGCAATAGGCACTCCATGCTCGTCAGACCCCCCGATAAATAAAACTTCTTCTCCCTTGAGACGAAGGTAACGTGCATAAATATCGGCCGGGACATAAACTCCAGCCAAATGTCCTATGTGTACAGGACCATTTGCATATGGTAACGCCGACGTAATCAGTGTTCTATTAAATGCTTTGCTCATAAAACCAGATTTGAAAAATTAAGATGCAAAGATACATTTTTTTCAATATTTTCCATTAATTTTGTAAGACGATAACGCAAAACCAACTAAACCTGAAAATATGGAAACCTTACTACACTACGTTTGGAAATACAAATTGTATGACCTAGCTCCCTTAGTAACGACAGAAAACGACCCTGTTGAAGTGATAGATCCCGGACTACACAATACAAATGCAGGGCCAGACTTTTTTAATGCTAAAATCAAAATAAACAACCGGTTATGGGCGGGAAATATAGAGATACACAGTCGCTCGTCCGATTGGTATCTTCACCGGCATGAACGTGATAAAGCCTATAATTCTGTTATTCTTCATGTTATCGAAACGGAAAACCAGGAATGCATTTCGGATCAAAATGGTAGAGTTATCCCTCAATTAATCCTCAAAATACCCGATAAAATCAAGGAAAACTACGAATATCTGTTGAAACGGGAAACGACCATTCCTTGTGAAGGACAAATCAGGGAAATTCCGGGAATTTATCTTTCAGACTGGAAAAACGCATTACTCCTGGAACGACTCGAACGAAAAATAAATGATATTGATCACCTTCTGGATGAATATTCAGGAGATTGGAATGCCGTTTTTTATATTACCCTCGCACGTAATTTCGGATTCGGAATCAATAATGATGCTTTTGAACGATTGGCAAAATCCCTGCCGCTCAAATATATCCTGAAACATAAAGATTCCGAATTACAAACTGAGGCTATGTTTTTCGGTCAAACCGGTTTTCTGGAAGAAGATATTGATGATCCGTACTTTATCTCCCTGAAAAGAGAATACCGGTTCCTGAAAAATAAGTACCAGCTCAAAAACCTGGATCAACACATATTCAAAAGTTTGCGGATACGGCCGAATAACTTTCCCCATATTAAAATATCGCAATTAGCTACATTTTCACGATCAATAGAAACTCTGTTCTCAAAAATCCTGGAAATCGAAAATATAAACGATATTTATCCTCTCTTTTCCATAAAAATTCCAGATTATTGGCTGAACCATTACCATTTTGAAAAACAATCCGTAAAAAAAGTTAAACAATTGGGAATTTCTTCCATTGACCTTATTGTTATCAATACAATAAGCCCTGTTTTAATAGCTTATGGTAAAAAGAAACAAGTTAATCTATTCATAGAAAAGGGTATGCAACTACTATCCTCCATTCTTGCGGAAAAAAATTCTATTACTCACTTATTCAAAAATACCGGTATAGAAATATTGAGCGCAGCAGATTCACAGGCATTGATCCAGTTAAAAAATGAATATTGTGACAAAAAGAAGTGTATTTTTTGCCGCATCGGGCATAAACTCCTATCAAAGATATGAAAAAATCGTTACTTTTGTCAACAATATATTGATTATCCGGTTATGAGGCCAATAAAATATCTTGCAAAACACTTTGCATTAGCTTTTGTATTAATAACATTTTTCATCTTTCTGTTTCATGCCTGCGCCAGACCTGGTCTGGGACCTCAGGGAGGACCTCTGGATATAACACCTCCTCGTTATATAACCAGTATACCGGAACCAAATGCAATTAATTTTCATGGGAAAAAAATCGAGATCATATTTGATGAATTAATTGTCCTCGATAAACCTGGTGAAAAAGTAATTATCACTCCTCCTCAGAAAAAGAACCCTATTATTCAGGCTGTAGGTAAAAAAGTAACAGTGGAATTGAAAGATTCTTTGTTACCGAATACGACATATACTTTCGACTTCACGGATGCAATTGTCGACAATAATGAAAAAAATGTTCTGGAAAACTTTTCATTTGCATTTTCAACCGGAGAAATTGTTGATTCCCTGGTGATTGGAGGATTGTTGCTAAATGCGGAAAACCTGGAACCCATGCCCGGAATTTTGATAGGTCTTCATGATAATCTCAGTGACACCGCTTTTACGAAAATTCCTTTTCTAAGAACAACAAAAACGAATGAACGAGGATATTTTCACATCAGAAATGTCGCCCCAGGATCTTACCATGTGTTTGCGTTAAACGATCTTAATCACGATTATACATTTGATCAGCCCGGTGAAGATATTGCGTTTATCGATAGTATATTTATTCCCTCTTTCGAGCCCGCTATGCGCATGGATACAATCTGGGCCGATAGTATTACTGTCGACACGATAAAAGAAGTAAAATATACCCGTTTTACTCCGGACGACATTAAGTTATTCTTATTCAAGGAAGATTTCGAGCGCCAGTTTCTTTCCCGTCCTACTCGATCGGATTATTCCATGACATTTAAATTTAATTCCGCAAAAGAGTTAGACCCGGTCTTCACCATTCTGAATCAGGGAACCGGAGATGATAATTGGTCCATTCCTGAATACTCAGATGAAGGTAAAACAATTACTCTATGGCTAAAGGATTCCCTTCTGTACAAAGCAGATAGCCTATTGATTGAAGTGGCTTATCTAAAAAGTGACTCCTTGAATAAACTTACTCATTCTGCGGATACTTTCAGTATGGTTTTACCGAGAAAGAAAGAAAAAAAGAAAAGGAAAAAGGAGATGGAAAAAATTGAATTCCTGGGAGTTAACTTCTCTGCTCAGGGAACAATCGATGTTTTTGATACCATCAGAGTTACTTTCGATGAGCCAGTTCCCGGAATTGATTTAAATAATCTAAAGTTTGAAGAAAAAATAGATACTCTTTGGCAACCTGTCGAATTTCCTATTGTTCAGGACAGTCTCAATCCCCGTGCATTTCTCATAAAACAGAAATGGCCTTATGAGAAAGAGTACCGGTTAACAATTGATTCAGCAGCCATATACAGTCTTTATGGCAAATGGAATAATAAGCTGGAGTCCCAATTCAAATTTAAGCAAAATTCGGATTACGGACATCTTTATGTCGCAATTAACGGTAATCAGTTTAACGGATTCGGAGAACTTTTAGATCAAAGCGACAAGGTTGTAAGACAATCAAAAATAATAGACGGAGAGTTAATTTTTATTAATCTCAAATCAGGAAAATATTATTTACGTTATATAGAAGATGTTAATGAAGATGGAATATGGACAACAGGCAATTATTTGGAAAAACGTTTTCCGGAACAAGTATATTACTATCCCGGCTTTTTTGAATTAAAACAAAATTTTGAGATCGAACAATCGTGGAACTTAAATGATGTAGCTGTCGAAAAACAAAAACCATTGGAAATAACAAAAAATAAACCGAAAGAGAAAGCCAAGAAGACCTCCAATACAAGTACTAACACTAATAACAATGCCAACCGTGGAAATACGAATCAAAGCAGAAGCGGAAGTTCAAGAATTCAGAGTGCCGGTGGACAACTTGAACAACGTTAATTGGAAAAGAATACAATATATCATTATATTGGTTATTTGTTGTTGTCTTTTACCAGTTAATTCTTTCTCTCAAAACTTACCTTTTCAGAGTGGAGAGAAATTGTATTACGACATTTCCTACAAGTACGGATTTATGATGATGAAGGCTGGGACTGCACGTTACCGGATAAATGAAACACATCTTGATCATCAACAAGTCATTATGTCTGCTCTTGATTTCAAAACAACTTCATTTTTCGATAAAATTTATAAAATACGGGATACCTTGTATTCTTACTTAGATACGGATTTATATCCTGTGTATCATAAAAGGACTGTAAATGAAGGAAATACCAGTTATCTGGAACATATTTTTTTCTTAAAAAGGAATGGTGACGAGACTGAAGCCAGAATAAGACGGGAGACTAAAACTACCGTAAAACTGGATACCATTATGAAATCAGAAGCTCCGGGATACGACCTTCTCAGTATTTTTGCATTTGCAAGAACCCTGGATTATAGTACTCTTAAACTCAACGAATCCTTTTCTCTTTCAACTTTTGTAGGAAGAAGTCTAGTCAATATCAAAGTCCGGTATAAAGGTCAATCTATTATTGAAAAAACCGATAATCTGAAATATAACACATTCCGGCTCGAAGTAGATATTGTGGATGAGGCCTTCTCTTCTGCCAAAAATGCTATGGAAATCTGGATCAGCAATGATTCCAATAGAATTCCGATCAAAATGAAAGCAAAGCTAAAAATAGGGGCTGCAGAGGTATTCCTTACATCGTATCAGAATCTGAAATACCCTCTTACTTCCGAAATAAAAATCCAAAGAAGATAAATTCTAGAACCTTAGTTCTCCGAAAAAACGGGGTTGATGAAAACTCGGTTGCTCTGTATGAATCGGATTCCAGGACAAAAAATGAGGCTTAGAGAGCTCATCTCCGCATTTGTAGAAGTTAGCCCTCATCACTTTCCCTTTTAGATTTGAAATCTGGTTCTTCCAGAATGAATTCCATGGTATTTTTGCTTCTAAATACCATGAAAATCCTCCTGTTTTTTCCTCAAAAGGTACATTCCCAAGACTTGAGTGTACCTGAATATTATTAATGATATCATCGGAAGCCGATTCTGTTTCCAGACCTGGTTTATGGAAACCTAACAATTTCGTTCCGATACAGTTACATTCAAGATTATAATAATCGTCATTTCCTTCCGGTGAGACGAAAAACTCCACACAGGAATCCAACCAAACCGGCCCATTATTTTCAACAGCCCGTGCGCGCACACAATCCTCGGTTACGTCATAACGCAAATATAAGTTCGTATCATCGTATGCTATGCGGAAAGAGACTTCCGGTTGATAGGAATATTCCTGCCAGTTAACTACATCAATCAAATATTGATCTTCACCAAATTTATTAGCTCCAATGTTGTAAGGAACATTTATTGTTTTCATTTTACCTCCCAGATTTCACCTGTCATTAAGAATTCTTTCAAAGTACGTTGAGATTTTTTAGCCTGAACGTCAACTATTTGCTTTTCCATTTCAGCATCGTAAGTAGGAGCCTCAACTTCACGTATAACACCCAAAGCTACCGGCAAATCAAAACCGTCCATCAAAGCCAGTTTCAAATGAAGAGTAGGATCTTCCTGATGCGCATCATGGACTAAAACATTGTCAATAGTATAGCCATTTTCACCTATAGTAACCGCCTTGATGTTGAATCCATCCTGAACCAATCCCCTATCATTATTTGCTCCAAAAATCATTTTTTCGCCATGACGTAAGAATATTGTACGCTCTGCACGCCACTCTTTGTCCACAACACCATCATAAATACCATCATTAAAAATGACACAATTAAGCATCACCTCAATAACAGAAGTTCCTTTATATTTAGCAGCGGCGACCATGATCTCCGGAGAATTTTTCATGTCCACATCGATCGTACGGGCAAAGAAACGACCTCTGGCTCCAATAGTAAGTTCAGCCGGACGGAAAGGATCTTCTACCGTGCCGTAAGGAGACGATTTAGAAACGAAACCTCTGTCGGAAGTTGGAGAATATTGCCCTTTTGTAAGCCCGTATATCTTATTATTCATTAAAATAATATTGATATCGATATTTCTACGAACCGCATGAATAAAGTGATTTCCTCCAATTGCCAGACAATCGCCATCACCTGTAGATAACCATACGGATAATTCCGGATTAGCAACCTTCACTCCTGTTGCTACTGCGGCTCCACGGCCATGAATAGTATGAAAACCATAAGTATTCATGTAATAAGGTAAACGGGAAGAACAACCGATCCCCGAAATAACAGCAGTTTGATGCGGAGCAATCCCTATTTGTGCCATCGCTTTATGCAGACTATTCAGGACACCATAATCCCCGCAACCCGGGCACCAGCGAACCTGTTGCGGACTTTTAAAATCTTTTGCTTCGTATGTTTTTATATCTGTTGTCATTGTTTAATCCTCCATTAATTTAGTTATTTCCTCTACCAAACGGGCTACAATAAATGGTTGTCCTTTCACTCTGTTAAACTGGTAAGGATTAAATCCATGAATTTTTGAACGAAGATGATTCGCAAATTGTCCCTTATTTTGTTCTATAACAACTGCTTTCTTATATTTCCTGAGGATTTCCTCTGCATTACGGGGCAGTGGATTTAAATATTTGAAATGAGCAAAGGCCAATTTCTTACCATTGTTACGGATAATTTCCACAGCCTCACACAAGTGACCGTAAGTACCACCCCAACCTATCACAATCAGATCGGCATCTTTGTCGCCTTCAACCTCTTGTAAGGGTAATTTATCCGCTATTTTATCAATTTTCGCCTGACGGGTTTCCACCATCAATTCGTGGTTAATCGGATCCGTTGAAATAACACCGGTATTATAATCTTTTTCTAGTCCTCCGATCCGGTGAGCAAACCCTTCAGTTCCCGGAACAGCCCAATAACGGACTTTAGTTTCCAAATCACGTTTATAAGGAGCCCACCCCGGTTGTAAATCCGGAGTAACATATGGAGGTTTGATTTCAGGATAATTTTCCATCTCCGGAATTTTCCACGCCGAAGAACCATTTGCTATATATCCATCCGTCAATAAAATAACCGGAGTCATATGTTCTAATGCGATTTTAGAAGCCCAAAAAGCAGCATCAAAACAATCTGTCGGAGAGGTTGCTGCCATAACAACAGCCGGGCTTTCCCCGTTTCGTCCGTAAAGAGCCTGCATCAAATCGGTCTGCTCACTCTTCGTAGGCATCCCTGTCGACGGACCCGCACGCTGCACATCGACAATAACCAATGGTATTTCAGCTATTACAGCCAATCCTATGGCCTCACTTTTTAAAGCCAATCCCGGTCCGGAAGTCGATGTCGCAGCCAAACAACCGGCAAAAGAAGCTCCGATTGCAGAACAAATTCCGGCAATCTCGTCTTCGGCCTGCACTACTTTCACTCCCAGGTCTTTCCTAGCTGTCAGTTCGTGCATAATATCTGTAGCCGGAGTAATCGGATAACTACCCAAAAAGAGTTGCAAACCTGCTTTTTCGGCAGCCGCAATCAAACCGTATGCAGTAGCTTTATTTCCACTAACATCCGTATAAAATCCTTTTTCCGCCGAAAGAGTCTCCACCCGGTAAGTCGAAACCGTAGCATGAATATTGTGACCGTAATTGAATCCTGCATTCAAAACTGTAAGATTTGCATGCAGAACATCCGGTTTTTTCTTAAATTTTTCTTTTAACATATGCTCCGCTGTCTCCAAAGGCTTATTAAATAACCAACAAACCAGTCCAAGAGCAAATATATTACGGCTTCGGGAAGCCTGTTTCATATCTTCAATGCTGTCTTTACACATTGTCGTGATAGGTGCGGCAACCACCTGAACAGAGTTCAATCCTAACTCCCGGAAAGGATCTTCTGTCTGAAAATTGGCCTTTTCCAGATCCTTTTTTTCAAAAGAATCCACATCAATAATTACTACTGAGTCCGATTTGAGGAAACCCGCATTTACTTTCAAGGCAGCAGGGTTCATTGCAACCAGTACATCTGCCTTATCTCCCGGAGTATGAATTTTTTTCCCTCCCAAATGCACCTGAAAACCAGATACTCCACTCAATGTACCATGAGGAGCACGTATCTCAGCCGGATAATCAGGAAAAGTGATAATCTCATTTCCCAATATCGCAGAAAGATTGGAAAAAATAGATCCTGCCAACTGCATCCCATCTCCCGAATCACCGGAAAAACGGATAACTACATGTTCCAACTCCTTGATCATCACATTTTTTGCCATAGTAAAAATGTTATTTTCTTGTTTATATTAATGAAATACAAAGATATGTTTTTCTGCAAATTAACATTCGTTTAGAATGATATTTTTCATATTGACGATTTTATATCGTTATTTGTAAATTAAAAAAAGGCAAGGACGCTTGGATAAATCCGGCACCTGTTTTTTCCATTCACCAATACTTTTCGTTTTTATATATTCCGATTCGCAAGTAATATCTGCAGCTATACATAACCTGGTAGAAAGCTTACAAATCTTCAAAAAATCCTCAACTAATTTATTATTCCGGTAGGGCGTTTCAATAAACAACTGTGTCTGATTTTCCGAATAAATCCGTTGTTCACATTCCTTAATCGCTTTGACCTTTTTATCCGCGTCAATAGGAAGATAACCGTGAAAAGCAAAACTCTGACCGTTAAATCCGGAAGCCATCAAGGCCATTAAAATAGATGACGGACCAACCAACGGTACCACCGGAATATTTTTTTGTTGTGCTATAGCCACCACATCTGCTCCCGGATCTGCAATTGCAGGACAACCGGCCTCAGATATGATCCCAACAGGATTCCCCTCGAATACCGGCTTCAGATAATCAAAAATAACTTGTGGTGAAGTATGCTTATTCAACAAATAAAATGTCAAATCGTCTATATTGATTGATGGATCCGTCTTTTTTAAAAACCGCCGGGCTGTACGCTCATTTTCAACGATAAAATGTCGTATTTTAAGGATAATCTCCTGGTTATAGACCGGTAAAACTTGTTCTACAGGGGTTTCTCCTAATGTAACGGGTATAAGATAAAGAGAAGCGTCCATAATTATTTATTTGTTAATGACTTTGAAAAGTGAACTACTTCTTCTGCAAATTTTTCCCAGGAAAGATTTTCTTTTTCTTTTCCGATGTTGTCTACAAAATGGTCCTTTCCTATAGAAAAGATTTGTCCAACAGCTGATGCTATACTTTTTGAATCCGGGTCACAAATAACACCTGTACCAGGCTGTGCAATAGCTTCTTTCAAACCTCCGACATCAGTTGCGACAACTGGTACTTCAAAATGATATGCAACAGAAATCACACCGCTTTGTGTTGCTGATCTATATGGTAAAATCAATAAATCCGCAGCCGAAAACAAAACAGGAACCAGACTGTCCTCAATATATTTATTCATCGCGATAATGCGATCTTTCGCAGGAGAATTTGCGATTTGAGTTTCATATTTTTCAAAACTTCCGTAACATTCCCCGGCAATAAGCAATTGAAAACTATCATCTAATTCGGACATTGCATCGATCAACAGATCCAGGCCTTTGTAATCACGGATCAGACCAAAGAAAAGTAACGTTTTTTTATCAGAAGCCAATCCTAATTGCTTCCTGGCCTCATTTACGTCAATCTTTTGTCCGAAATGATCATATAACGGATGAGGCCGGACACAAAATTTCGCATCCGGCTCCATCAATAACAAATCTTTTTTTACAATATCACTCATTACCACAAAACCTTTACATCTATCAAACAGCAATTTGGCAAAAGGTTTGTCAAAAAACTTCGGTTCATGTGGTATCGCATTATGTACCAATGATATAATTGTTGTCCTTTTTTTCAATCGGCTGGCAACATGCCCGTAAGCCGGACCAAAAAATGACATCCAATATACAATAATCAAAATATCCGGTTGAAAATCAGCAATTTCACGAGCCGTCTTCTGATACGAAAACGGATTTATAGTATCTAAAATCCTTTCTGACGGGATTTCAATCGCCTGATCTCCTTCTTCAACATATTGAGTCTTTCCCGGAAATAAAAAACCCGGATACAACCTGGAAAAAGAAAATGCTCTCACCTCATGTTCTTTTTCCATAGCAGTATAAAGCATTGCACTAAACTGGGCAATACCACCACGATAAGGATAAAAAGGTGAGAGAATTGCAATCTTCATGAATCAATATCTATAATGCTCAGGCTTGTATGGACCATCTGCATTTACTCCAAGATAAGCAGCTTGTTCTGATGTTAATTTTGTTAATTCCACACCAATATTTTCAAGGTGCAAACGGGCAACTTCTTCATCAAGATATTTCGGCAAACGATACACTCCGATTTCGTATTTTTTCTGCCACAAATCTATTTGAGCCAATGTTTGGTTTGTAAACGAATTACTCATTACAAACGATGGGTGGCCTGTTGCACAGCCTAAATTCACCAAACGGCCTTCCGCTAAGAGGAAAATTGAATTGCCTTTTGGGAAAGTATATTTATCAACCTGAGGTTTAATATTCAAATGCTTGATTCCTGGGAAAGTAACCAATTTATTAACCTGAATTTCGTTATCGAAGTGACCGATATTGCAAACTATCGCCTGGTCTTTCATTTGCTCCAGGTGATCGATCCGGATCACGTCTTTGTTTCCTGTAGTAGTTACAAAGATATTTCCCTCTTTTACAGCTTTTTCCATGGTAGTTACTTCAAATCCTTCCATTGCAGCTTGTAAAGCGCAAATCGGATCGATTTCCGTAACAATCACACGGGCTCCATAAGAACGCATGGATTTTGCACAACCTTTTCCGACATCACCGTAACCCAATACTACAATCACTTTTCCGGCAATCATAACATCTGTCGCACGCTTAATACCATCAGCCAAAGACTCACGACATCCGTATAAGTTGTCGAATTTAGATTTGGTTACGGAGTCATTCACGTTGATTGCAGGAACAAGCAACTCTCCGGCTTCCATCATCTGATATAAACGATGTACTCCTGTGGTTGTTTCTTCCGAAATTCCCTTCAAATCAGCAACTGTACGATGCCAGCGTTGGTTATCTTCTTTTAGAATACTACTCAAGGTATCAAGAATAACCTGCTCTTCATGATTTCCACCTTTACGATCGATTGTTTTTGCATCATTCTCTGCTTTATAACCCCAATGGATTAACAGAGAGGCATCTCCTCCGTCATCGACAATCAGGTTCGGACCTTTTCCTTCAGGAAAACGAAGCGCCATATCGGTACACCACCAATATTCTTCCAAAGTTTCACCTTTCCAGGCAAAGACAGGAACACCGGAAGCTGCAATTGCTGCCGCTGCATGATCTTGAGTGGAAAATATATTACAACTGGCCCAACGTACATCAGCTCCTAACTCAACTAAAGTTTCAATCAGAACCGCAGTCTGGATAGTCATATGCAAAGAACCCATGATTCTTGCTCCCTTCAGAGGCTTTTCTTTCCCGTATTTTTTACGAAGTGACATCAAACCCGGCATTTCATGCTCTGCGATCTCAATTTCCTTACGGCCAAAGTCGGCCAACGAAATATCTGCTACTTTATACGGCAGATTATTTTCAAATTTTCCTGACATTTTTATTGTTTTATAATTAATTGACTACAAAAGTAATGAAATAAAATCAAATGTTCTTAATTTTGCAGTTTCAAAAAACGTTACAAAAGGTATTTATGTCTGAATTTGTTAAAACAATTACAATTTATGGAGCCTCCAGTTCCCGGATTGATTCCGGGTACATTTCCGCAGCTCAGAAATTAGGCGAATTAATGGCCCAGAAAGGAATCACCTGTATCAACGGAGCCGGACAGAAAGGGGTTATGGGCGCCGTAACCAACGGCATGTTAGCCCATGGAGGAAAAGTAACCGGTATCATCCCTCAATTCATGCTGGATGAAGGATGGCTGAATACATCCCTGACTGATGTAATTGTAACCCCTGATATGCATCAACGGAAACAATTAATGGCGGAAAAATCAGATGCATGTATCGCTCTTCCCGGAGGTATCGGAACAATGGAGGAACTCCTCGAAATAATGACCTGGAAACAACTGGGATTATATAAAAATCCAATTATTATCCTAAACACAAACGGATATTACAATTTCTTACTCCAAATGCTGGAAAAGTCAGCAGATGAGAATTTTATCCACCATCGCCATCAAACTATCTGGAATGTTGCAGAAACCCCGGAAGAAGCTCTGGAACTGGCAATCCGTAAATACGAATGGGATCCTAATCCGCGATCATTTGCAGCCCTGTAAATTTGATATCAGAAATATTTGATGCAGGAAAACGAACAAACATATCAACAAGATATTCTGGCTATAAACCCGGATTCGCAGACAACTCAACAGGACTCACAATTCATTGAAGTTCTCAGTAATGATTTTTTGTATTGTTTCCCGGACTATTTTCCTGAGTATAAAAAAGGCACATTATCTTCTTATAATCAGGAATTTACGCCGAAAATAGAAAAAATATCAGAAAACTCCAGTGTTTTCGACAGCATTTTCCTCATATTTCTCGTTTGCTTTATTATCATATCACGAATTCTTAGTAGTAAAGCCAAAATGTTCTTCTCTCTTCCTGAAGAATTATTCCGGTTAAAAGAAAGAAAGAGTATTTTCAGCGAAACAGTCGGTAATGAACTGTATGCAAAGCTATTACTTCTCTTTCAGGCAATAATTATTCTTTCAATATTTTCATATTTGGTTTTTACGAAAGACAAAAACAGTGGATTAACTACCGTATCCGGATTCTATGAAAGTATTGGAAAAATAGGGCTCCTTTTTGTTTTGTTCTTTGGCTACAAATGGATTTCATACAACATAATCGGAAATATATTTTTTTCCAGGGAGACTCTATCACAATGGCTTAATAATTTTATTTCATTGACCTGCGTTCTGGGAATTATAATTTTCACCCCTGTACTATTGATGTTCTATGTAGAATGGATGTTTTCCTTTTGTTATTTTTTCGTTCTTTTTTGTATTCTGATAATCATAATTATTGTTATTTACAGGACTTATGTGTTATTTTTTCACAATATACGCCAATTGCATTATTTATTTTTGTACCTTTGCGGCCAAGAAATAGCCCCTTTATTGGTTTTATACCAGGGTTTGATTTATTTAACGTAGTGGAAATTAGCACTTTATGGCTTTGAATATAAAAAAAGTTTTGGTTTCTCAGCCAAAACCGGAGACAGAAAAATCTCCGTATTTTGATATCGCTGAGAAATACGGTGTAACGATTGAATTTCGACCTTTTATCAAAGTTGAACCAGTCACTGCTAAGGATTTCAGGGCACAAAGAGTTGCCGTACTGGATCATACAGCTGTTATTTTTACCGCAAAAACCGCAGTAGACCATTTCTTCAGACTTTGTGACGAATTACGGGTTCAGATACCTGAAACTATGAAGTACTTTTGTGTTACCGAATCAATTGCCGTATATCTCCAAAAATATACAGTCTACCGAAAACGTAAAATTTTCTTTGGAGCAGGAAAAATCGAAGATTTAATAGTTTCAATCAACAAACATAACAAAGAAACTTATCTTGTACCGGTATCTGATGTTCATAAAGACGATCTTATGCATCTGTTGGATGAAAAGAAAATCAAATACAACAAAGCAATCATGTATCGGACTGTAAGTAATGATTTTACCCCGGAAGAAAAGTTCGATTATGATATGTTGCTGTTCTTTTCTCCGGCAGGAATTTCTTCTTTGATGAAAAATTTCCCCGAATTCCAGCAAAACGACATTAAGATCGGATGTTTCGGTTCTTCTACTGCAAAAGCGGTTCGTGATGCCGGGTTACGTCTGGATATCGAAGCTCCGAGTCCTGAAGCTCCTTCTATGACGGCTGCTCTTGAGAATTACCTGAAAGGATTATCTAAAAATAGTAAAAAATAATTGCTGAATCGAATCAAAAAATTCGGTAAGGAAGAACGTATCTCTTCTTTGAAAGATATTGACTTGCTGTTTGGAAGCAATCAATCTTTCAAGAATTTTCCTTTGCGTATATTGTATGAAAAAAAACACCCCCGGACTTCCAAGGCCGGGGTTTCTATTTTAATCAGTGTCCCTAAAAAAAGATTCAAAAAGGCTGTCCAACGTAACCGGGTCAAACGCCTCATACGGGAAGCTTATCGCCTGAATAAAAATATATTATTGCCTTCGCAGAAAGAGGCCGACTATGATTTATTAGTGGCTTTCATCTACCTCGGACAGGAAATCTTCAGTTTCCAGGAATTAGAACAAGTAATGCAAAAAGCATTAACAACCTTAGTGGAACAGTTATCATAATGCAACTATTGAAAAAATTAGGAATTTTCATTGCGCTGCTACCGATTCATTTTTATCGTTATTGCATTTCTCCATTGACTCCCGCGTCATGTCGTTATACCCCAACATGCTCTCAATACGCCATTGATGCTATCAAGAAATATGGGCCATTCAAAGGAGGATACCTGGCTATCAAAAGGATTCTAAAATGCCATCCCTGGGGAGGAAGCGGTTATGATCCCGTTCCATAATCAACCATGATGTATTACGATATCCATACCCATTCTCTTTCTTCCGGAAAAGATGTAATATCAATTTTTAACCGGAGTGTCGGTGAATTCGGATCATTCTGTGGTCTGGATCTACAACATCAATTGTATTCTCTAGGAATTCACCCTTGGAAAATCAGGGAAGACAATTTATCCAAAGGGATCGATTTCATCGAAAAAAATTCCATTTTCGATTCAATAAAAGCCATTGGTGAATGTGGATTGGATAAATTGTGCGATACACCCTGGAACCTACAGGAAAAAGCGTTTATAGCCCAAATAAAAATCAGTGAATTCATTAAAAAGCCTTTGATCATCCATTGTGTAAAAGCTTTTAACGAGTTGATCGCTTTCAAAAAAGAGATAAAGCCTCAACAACCCTGGATTATTCATGGATTCAGAGGGAAACCGGAGCAGGTAAATCAACTGATTCATAACGGATTTTATCTTTCTTTCGGCCCAAAGTATAATGAAGAATCAATAAAAATGATCCCTTTAGAACGTTTATTTTTAGAAACAGACGATAGTAGAGAACCAATTGAATTCGTTTATAGAAGAGTTTCTGATAATCTGGAAATAAACTTGGATATACTTCAACAACGAATCAGAGAAAACGTCGACCGGCATTTCAGAATATAAAAAAAATCGTACCTTTGCTTTCCATATTGTAAAATAGAACTTGATATTCAATCATCATTAATATGAATTTTGTAGAGGAATTAAAATGGCGGGGCATGATTCACGACATGATGCCCGGCACAGAAGAACAACTTCAAAAAGAAATGACTTCGGCTTATGTTGGCATTGATCCGACTGCCGATTCACTACACATCGGACACCTGGTAAGTGTGATGATGCTCAAACACCTGCAACGTGCAGGACATCGCCCTATCGCATTGATAGGCGGAGCAACCGGTATGATTGGTGATCCTTCGATGAAATCGCAGGAACGTAACCTCCTGGACGAAGAGACTCTGAGAAAAAACCAGAACGCCATCAAGGCTCAGTTATCAAAATTTTTGGATTTCGAATCTGCAAATCCAAATAAGGCTATCTTAGTTAACAACTACGATTGGATGAAAGATTATTCTTTCCTGAATTTCATTCGCGATATCGGAAAACATCTGACTGTTAATTATATGATGGCCAAAGATTCGGTAAAAAAACGCTTAAGTTCTGAGTCTAATGCAGGCCTTTCTTTTACAGAGTTTTCATATCAATTGCTTCAAGGTTATGATTTTTTGCATTTATATCGTGAATACGGGTGTAAATTGCAAATGGGAGGTTCCGATCAGTGGGGCAACATCACTACCGGAACTGAATTAATTCGTAGAAAAGACGGAGGAGAAGCGTTTGCTCTCACTTGTCCATTAATTACGAAGGCTGATGGTGGTAAATTCGGAAAAACAGAGTCCGGTAACATCTGGTTAGACAGAAGATATACTTCACCTTACAAATTCTACCAGTTTTGGTTAAATGTAGGAGATAGTGATGCGGAAAAATACATCAAAATATTTACAGCCTTATCCAAAGAAGAAATAGATACCTTGGTTGCAGAACAAAATGCGGCACCACATCTTCGTCCTTTGCAAAAGAGACTGGCAGAAGAAGTAACAATCATGGTTCATTCCAAAGAAGATTATGATGCTGCAGTGGAAGCTTCCAATATTCTTTTTGGAAACTCAACTTCTGAAGCTCTCAAAAAATTGGATGAAGATACTTTATTAGCGGTTTTTGAAGGAGTCCCTCAATTTGAAATCTCCAAATCTGATTTAGGTAATAAAGCTGTAGATTTGTTCACAGAAACAGCAGCAGTTTTCCCATCAAAAGGAGAAATGCGTAAACTCGTACAAAGCGGAGGAGTCAGTATAAATAAAGATAAACTACTTGATTTTGATACAGTTATTGATTCTTCTTACCTCATTGGAGGAAAATACATTCTGATCCAAAAAGGAAAGAAAAACTACTTCTTATTGATCGTAAAGTAAAATTTTGTATTAAAATTTTGTATTATCAGTAAAAAGTCGTATCTTTGCATCGCTTTTCTAAAAAGCAGAGGATTGTCCCATGGTGTAATGGTAGCACACCTGATTTTGGTTCAGCTTGCCTAGGTTCGAATCCTGGTGGGACAACAATTATCCTTGTAAGTCGTTGATTTACAAGGATTTTTATTTTTATGGTACGGGAAATAGTACGGAAATCGTCTCAAAAAGAATTCACATATACAAGTCTACCTCCACTTTTTAAGATGCTCTATTTGTTAACAGTATTTATAACTCCCATCCGTCTACCCATAAGGGGTATAGGTGGGTATCCGCTGTCCTTAACTTGCTAATAATCTAAATATCAATCTATTTTAACAAATGGTTTGAAGTGTGTTAAAAAAAAATTCCATACCAAAAATTTCAGGATTTTCCAGAGGCCTCCTTTTTTAATCGCTTATTTCCTTTTTGTAGTGTTTTATAGTTTTTTGTAATGGTTGCATTCCTGACCTTATGGTCAAACAATCGGTGATAATACATTTGTCCGTCATAGTCAAAAGCAATTTCTACCTGACCACTATCAATTAGATTTAACATCTCTAAGGCTGTTTTATCTCCGTTGCCAGCCCGTTCTTTCAGCTGGGTTAATTGATCCTCCACAAGTGGCTTATTTTGCTTTTCCTGTTCAAGTTCTTTCCTCCATGCAAAGGAGTTGTATTTTTCAACGCTAAAAGTTGGGTATAGATTATACTCTTGATAGATTTTTCTCATAGCCTTCATAATGTCTTCTTCGGAATACTTCTGGTTTCCTTTGGTGTCGAGTATAATTATAGCATCATGAATGGATAAAGCACAACACCCTCTCTTTTTGTATAGGGTATTCAGTATTTTCTGGAACAGTGTACTTTCCAATCCCATCATGTTATTAGCAAAGTGATATGAGGCATTGATTGCTTTCTGGGTTTCAATAGCCTTTGTAATCTTATCTTTGGCTTTATCAGCATTATCAAATCTATGTTGTTTTTTATATTCTTTATATTTGGACAACAAGGCATATACCGAAGGATATATCTCTTTAAATTGCTTGGCAAATAGTTTCCCATGTGATTTTACCGAATGGGAATAAAATACCTCTTGGAATAATGTAATCTTTACATCTATTCTATCCAGCCCATATTCAATAAACTTATCTTTAAAATCATCCCAAAACTCACCTCTGGTAGTTTTGGCTATGTATAGCCATATATCTTTGGGGATAGATGAAATTTGCAACTTTTCTTTATAGCTTATATTCAGCGATTTACTAATATTTTCAACAGCATTATAATGAGATATATTATTGTCATGTAATATGTGATTGTAAAATTTAGATATTATATTGAAATTAATTTTATAATATTTGATTATATAGTAATTAAATAATAATGGATGAGAATTCTTAATATCTATTGAATATTTTATATTGATAAAATTTTTAAAATATCTTGGTGTAGATGTTAATATCGAATATATTCTAAAATTATCGTCTATTGATGTTATTTTGAATTTATTGTAATCATGTAAATAATGGTTGTAAATGGATTTATAATAATTCTGTTGGTTAATGGACATGTATACTTTTTGGTTAATATACTCATCCAATTCATTAACATTGGAAATTCTTAATTTTTTTAAATTTTTGCTGTAACTATCATAAAGTTTATCTCCATCATGAGTAATTTTAGCTTTATCTTTCTTTACCCTTACTTCATTCTTATCTCCTAAAAGTTGCTCCATTTTGAATATATATTTTAGGATTTTAAGGTTGCTGGTTAGGGCCTGCTTTATGAGTGGCTTATAATTATCATATAGTTCATATTCCCTACTTTTGACAAGTATATCATATCCCCAATTGGTATCAATTATTTTCTCCCTGTCTAATACGTGAAGCATGTCTATATAAACCATATCCAATACTCCTTTTAATATTTCAGCATTTAGGGTGGTTTTGCCATTTTTGCTGCTAGATGTCCTTTTACATATAATATGTATTAAAAATTCGTATTTGGTGTAAAGTATTTGTTGATTGATTTTAGTTGTTTTCCCTTTTTCCTGAAGGTACTCTATATGAGCGTTAATGATTGAATTTATATCAACCCCATCCAAATAATAAAAAACTTCACTTTTCTTTCCCATAACCTTTTCAAATATTATGAATAACTATAGTAAAAATACGGATTCATTTTCACATGACCAATTGTGTTAAAAATCGTTTAAATAAATAACCACAAAAATCTTTGTTAGGATATAATAAAAGTCATACTTTTGGCCTCACTTTTTACAGCCATTCCCCGCCAGTTAAGCATGTTTGTTTTGATGGTATCAAAACAATTCTGTATTTTTGCAGGCAGTAAGTTAAGGTAATTGTATGGAGATACAAATCTTAATGGACATAGTTAACTTATAGAAGCGATTAGCTTTTATCCGCGATCCAAAAACGACCAATTTTAGAGATGCACTGATGGATAAAGCAGCAAGTCGCTCATGCTTCGTATTTTATATCTTACCTTTTGGGGTATTGTTATATTATATGAGTTGGCGTGGGTTTGGCTGTTTATTTCAGTGTGGGTGCTTGGTCGTACCTTGGATTGGATGAACTGACCATTTCCCACGCTTCTTCATTTAATAGAAATCCTTCCATTGGGGAAATGAGGGAGACCCAAAAATCATTTATTAAGATGAAAAAGTATTTGAATTATGCAGTGTGGGCTATATTGTTAGTCCTTACAATGAGTGTTGTATCTTGTGGTGACGATGATGACCCTAATAATGAAGATGACCCTGTAACCAGTGAATTAGATTCACAGATTAGCGGTATTTGGACAGCTACTTACACCGAAAATGGGACAAGAAAGACTGAAACATTAATTTTTGTACATGGCAATGGAAATAAAGTCCATGATCATACAGGTATGAGATATATTATCCCATCCGACCTATACAGTGATTATGGTTTTACTTGGAAAATTGTTGGTACAAAATTATACATTACCAATGTAGACAATGTCAGTAAACCTGTATATACCTATGATATATTGGAACTTAAACAATATGAAACTTTAACTCTTAAATCTGAATATAGTGTAACACGTAAGTTTACTTACTAAACCAGACTCTTTCAATTTACTATCTAAAATTAATCCCTGAAACAATATTACTTTAGTTCAGGGATTTTTTATATCTTTACCATCATATATATAAGGATTTACAAAACACAAAGAGATAACATCTATTTTAATTATTATGTTAGACAAATTGAAAGAGCATAAAGAGTTGATCCCAATTTTAACCATAGCTCTATACATTGTTGGATTTATATATTATATTTCTTATTATTTGTCATTTAATATAGATATAATCCCTTATATATCTTTATCCGAAGTCCTTGTTTATTCGATAATCGGAGTTGCTGTATTTTGCATTATAGTAATACCAATCGAATATTTAGTTCAAAAAGTATTATCATCAATCTATAATAAAAAAAATACCGTATCATATTTAATTTCGTGGTTATTTCATTTTACACTATTTTCGATATTCCTATATTTTTCATTTAAGAATCATAATATGTTGATGATGGTTGCCTGCATAATTATCAATTTTATGTGGGTTTATTTTACGGTATTCTTTATCACTAATTATAAATTCAATTTAAGTAGATTCACGCCTGTATTTTGCTTGTTATTTGGTGTAATTATGGGTGTAATATCTATTTCGATATTAGGAGATGCTTCTGCTTATTTTGTTGTAAATAATGAACAGAAATATAAAATAGAAATAGAAACTGATAATGGAAATTATTCTACAATAGATGACGTGAATCTATATCTTGTTGGGGAAACAAGTGCTGTATACTTCTTGTATGATAAGAATGTTAAATCATCAATTATCATTAATAAAGGAAGCATTAACAAGGTTGTTATACCTAACTCAATCAAAGAGTAATTTTACAACTCGAATTCCTTTTTTACCCGTTGAACAGTCGACACCCCAACTCCAGCCAATTTTGCTACGTTTCTTATACTTGTTCCTTTCTTTAGTAGAGAGATAACCTGTTTATATTCTTCTTTCTTTGCTTCGGTTGTTTTGACGCTATTAACTCTACGCCCCAGCTTGCCACCGTTAGCAATATATTGCTGCCTACCACTGTTTAGACGGAACTTGATATTTTCACGTTCCAACTCCGCACAAGTACTTAAAGTAGCTAACATTATTGGTGCAAATGTAGACGGTTTACCAGCCTCATCCAATAATAAAAATTGTTCCTTTTGTAAATATAGATTTATTTTATTGTCAATGAGGGTTTTTACAGTATCCAAAACCTCAAAGGCGTTTCTACCGATACGTGAAAGTTCAGAGACCAGGAGAGTCGAAATGTTATTGGTTTTACAATAATCCAAGCACTCAACTAATATAGGACGTTCTTCATTCTTCTTGCCCCCGCTTATTTTTTCTTGAAACGTTTTCACAACCTGCAATTTTGCATAATTTGCATATCTTGTTAAGTCTTCAACCTGACGGTCTGTGTTCTGTCTATCTGTAACAGAGCTGACCCTGGCAAAAATTGCGCATGTTTTCATTTTGAACATCTTTAATAGTTTGATCCCACAAAGATAAAACAAATGGTTGATATATTCAAATAAATCTTTGATTATTTTGAATACAAAATGCAGTGTGTTGAAATAATGATTTAAGATTTAATTGAATACAGTTGCGGTTTGAATACAATTGAAAACTAAGTAGTCTGTCTATTCACTTTCATTAATTCGGGTATTCCTATTAAAGAACGATATTGATCAACAATAGTTTGTCTGATTTCTGATAATTTGTCAGTATCATATTCATGAAAAAGATTAAAACAATCCAAAGCTTGTCTATTTTTATCTCTTTTTGGATCACAAGCAATTTCATATGCTTTTTGTAATAAGGCAAAAAGTTCAACAATGAGCTTTAAATGAGCGTTTATAGTTTCTAATGAAAAGAACATTTCATTTTTTTCAAGGAAGTCTGATGTATCCCTACAATGCTTTTCAAACATTAACAATTTATCATAATAGTTTATAATACACTCTTTGTTGCATAATGCCTCTTTGGAACTTACACACTCTTTCGAAAAATCCACATACTCTTTACATTCATAATTATGGAATGAGGAAAAAACATTCATTAAATTCATTAAGGTAGTAATCCTATCACAAGTTTCATAAAAAATATCTAATCGTTTAGTTTGAACCATACCATATTCAATTCTTGTTTTTTCTAACTGTATATCTAATGCCGTTTGTATTTCTCTGTTCTTTCTGTCAAGTTCAGCCTTATGGGTTTCAAGTTCTTTATTCATGGAATTAACAATACTATTTTTCTTCTTGAAAAACAATGCTGCTATAATTGTACTAATAATTGCTGCTGCCGATGATATAATTGTAGCCCAAATTTCAGGCGATTGATACCAGATAAAATCTTTCATATCCATATTTTTATTTAATTTTTATCTTCAAGTAATACTGTTTTATCTCATCTTTTCGAAATTGCATAGGTCGGGCATTCTTATCTATTGGAGTAAATTTACCTTCTCGTTGCCATCGCCTTATTGTATCTTCATCTTTACCAAAAATTTTGGCAACTTCAAAAGTACTTATCAAATCTCCATATTTGGATAGGGTATTTTCCCATGTCTCTTTGTCAATTTCATTTTGGGATATGGTAGATTTTGGGGTAGGGTTATAAGTTTCATATAACTTGGTTAGTTCCGTGATGGCCTTATCAATAAAACAATTTTGTGTGTTTATCATTTCAACAAAAAATTTCATTGTAAAATAGTCATTTCTAGCCCATTCAGAATTTTGTATAACATTTCTATCTACTGTTTCATCTCTTTTTATGTAACCATCAAAACTGTTTAAATCAACCCAACGAGTATTATTTTTACTTTCAATATCATTTATATCATTAAATAAATCAATTTTGGATTGAATAAATTTCAATAAAATATCTATGTCTTTTAACACAAGTGCATCTATTTTATCTCTCAAATCAATAAAGTAAGTGTCATATAAGCCACTTAAGTGTTGGTGGTATGCTTCCGCTCCCTCTAACCCCGAAAAGCCATTATATAAATGTTTTTCGTAAGTTATTTTATCATTCCAAGATGAAGGGTTATATTCTCTTAATGCTAACTCTAAGTTATTACTTTTCATTATTATTGTTTTTTAGTTTAGCATATAACATATCTGCTGTTTGGTGGGTGGAGGCTTTATTATATTTTGCCACCATACTATCAGTTTTATGTCCTGTGAACTTAGCAACTTCTCCTTCAGATAGGCCGTTCAATGCTAAATTTGTAGATGCACTTCGTCTGCCTGTATGGGTCGTAATAAGTTCCCACTTTTCCATTGTCTGTTGTTTAACATTTCCTGCTTTTCCGTCAAAATATATTTTTTTCTCATCAAAACCATCTATAGATTTACATATAACCTTTATGTAGTCATTTATTTTTTGGTCTGACATCTTAGGAAATTCATAATTGTATTTTTCTGCTATTTCTATCAGTTCATTCCAATAAATGGGTATCGAGACGGGTGTTCTTGTCTTTTTCGACATCTTCTGCACAATAGGAGTTCCTTTATCTGTTGTCTTAAAATTTTCTTTTGACAAACTGCTGTTGTAATCTGATACTCTCAAGCCTGTATAACAACCAATAAGAAATAAGTCTTTTGCCTTCTCTAATGTTTTACAAAAGACAACCTGTCCCCTTACAATTACATTTTCTTGCGGTATAAAATTGTAGATTTTTTTAATTTCCTTTTCGCTCAAATACAAATCTGTTTTACTAACTTCATAATCGTTTTTTAAAATTTTAAACCATGTTTCTATATGATTCCTATTTGTACTTTTGCCTTTGGATGAAGCAAATTCCATTAGGCTTTTGAGTTTCTTAATTTTGCTTCCAACTGTACTGTTTTCACTCCCTTCTTTTATGAGAACCATTTGTTTATCCTTTTTTACCATCTTATGATTTTGACAAAAACGAACAAAATCTCTATACCAAGCCTCATCAATATCATTGAATCTTGCTTGTGGTCTAAATGCTTTAAGAAATGAATTTAGAACCTTAAATTGTTTTATAGTGCCTTCGCTGTAAACAGTTTCCTTTTCGGTCTTTAATAGTCCTGTTTCCATTTCTCCAATGATGTCAGCACAAAATTCGCAAACTAAAACATTTCTTTGGCGTGAAATAAGCCCCAACTTAGATAATAATTCCTGTTTCAGATAACTATTGTTTATTTTTATTTCATTCAAAGCCGATTCATTAATGATGTCATTAATGGCAACTTTTACTTTATTAATAGTTTCCCCTATTACCTGTAAGTTATAAGTCTCATTCCGAAATTTCTTAGGTATCTTTGTTTTAGGTAATGGGTATTGATTTTTAGAATCCCAAAGTTCAGGATATATTTTTAACTTTCTGTTCAGGCTGTCATTAAGTTCC
Organism: Bacteroidales bacterium; assembly: GCA_031556375.1. Lineage (GTDB taxonomy): Bacteria > Bacteroidota > Bacteroidia > Bacteroidales > Azobacteroidaceae > BNXB01. The sequence goes on from JAVBTA010000037.1 coordinate 37,089, forward strand.
CAGGTAAAGTCTTTATAATCATACCCAAGCCTCAACCGTATAACGGTTTTCTCTGTGGACATGGGTTCTTTGAGCTGAAAACGTGGGATAAACTGAGACATAATAATTGATTTTCCACAAAGATAAGTATTTGTTTTCACACAACAATAATGGTACGGAAAAAGGTACGGAATTAGTGTTATATTATGTCATTTTTAGTGTTGCATAGTATAGCATTATTTTTCAAATACAATATTAACCACTTGTTTATTAATGATTTAATTAAAATAGCATGATATAAGACAACAAACATAGCTCTTCTGGTGGGACAACAACAAAAGAAAGTAAACGCCTGATTTTCAATAGTGAAAGTCGGGCGTTTTGCTTTCGGGGTAAGAATAGGGGTAAGAATAAATGGATCAGCGGATTTTCCCGGTGGATTTTCGCCCCTCCCCCGCACGCATGTCAAGAATATAGTCTACCTTTGCTTTCATGAACCCGGAAAATTTGCTTAGGGCTATACTGCCCGATGTTTTGACAGACAATTTTGATGTTGTCAACTTTGAGAAGTCAGATATCCGTTTTGACATATGGCTTGACGAGAAGAAAGTCCAGTTGCGTGAGGATAAGTACAATAGTAAGGTTGTAGCCTATGGTTTTGGTGCGTACCACGTCATTCAGGATTTTCCTATCCGTGGTAGGGCCTTGGCTTCGTTTGTTATAATATTGATGATATCTATATGATATCTATAATCTACGTCTTTGATTTGGGAAAATTTACTTTTTATTTTTCAACGCCTTTTTATTCTCGGAATTTAATCTTCGTTCTACTTTCTTCACATCTTCTGCAGGTGGTAAGTTTTCCGGTGTAAGGCCTCGTTCAACCATAATTTTGCGCACACCTAAATTATTATCAATATGTTCTCTTTCAATAGCAGATGCCCCGTGTAGATTTTTCAACTGAACATTTTCAGTAGTCATTGCAGCTGCGAAATCCTTTGCTTTAATGCTTACAGTTGGTAGAAAGTCTGCAAGTGGCCGGTTCTCAGGAATACCCATCTTACGTTTTATTTGTGATGTGTTCAAGTTAAACAATGCTTGATCACCTTTTGAACGAATTATAGCAAAACCCGTATTATCTACTCCACGTTCGTATAATACACCTGATAATTTATTTTCAGTTTCTGCGAGTTTCGCTCGAGCCTTTACTCTTTCGGCTTCTAAAATTCTTTGTGTGATTAATTCAGCTCTACGGGTTTGGATGGCAAAATAATTCTGCGCAAATGCAATTTCTTGTTTCCGACTATCTCCATTTTGTGCAATAAGATAGCAGGCGTAACGAGTTAAAAGGATATCTTCTATTTGTTTTTCGGCTCCCTTAGGCATTGGTATCGTTTTGCTGACATCAGCAAAATGATAACTCACATTTTCACCAGCGTTTATACATGATTCTTTGGCCTTATCAATAATATTTGAAAAATTACGCCATTGGCTATACCCCAATAATTCTTGTAATTCACGGGCACTCCAACACTCTACACCTTCATACTCGGATGCTGCAGCCTCAAATCTGTTAAATAGTTCTGTTATTTCACTTTCTTTCATAAGTAATATTTTTTTCTGTTTATTTATTCACTACCATTTTTGTAAAAAACTTATGTTGCATCAGCTTCCGGGCGTTATCTTCCGGGGATATCTTGATATATTTCATAAATGCACTCTCTGTTTTGTGTCCGGTAATCTCCATAATAGAAATAGCCGGTATATCAGCCAAAAACGCATTTGTAGCAAACGATCTCCTGGCGGTATGTGATGTAGTTAGCTCATACTTTGGAACGGATGTTTTAACAGTCATATCACCTTTGGTTCTTTCGACTTTTACCTGTTCTTTTATCTCGGCCAACTCGGCAACCTCTTTGATATAATCATTAAACTTTTGGTTACTCGGTATTTTCGGCAAATTATATTCATATTTGTTTAATATGGCATTAACTACCGGATGGATGGGTATAACTACCGGAGTGCCTGTTTTAATCGTCTTGACAGCAAGTGTACCCCCTGTAATGTTATCTTTATTGAACTGTGATAGATCAGAGAAACGAAGGCCTGTATATGCCCCTATCAGGAACAAATCACGGGCACGGTCTAAACGGGGGGTATTATTTAGGTTGAGTCTATAAATTGCCATAAGTTCGGATTCATTCAGATAAATAGCATCCGTTTCCTCTTTCAATTTTGCAAACGCTTTCTTTTGGAAATCATCCTTAACTGGTAACCCGGCCTCTTTAGCATTGGATAGAAATGTTTTCAGGTTTTTAATCCGTGTACCGATTGTATTTGGGGCGTATTTTTTCGATTTCAGGAACTTTACAAAATCATTATAGAAATCAATATCGATCTTATCAAAAGTTAGCCTCATCTTTCGGCTGGCTTCATACTCCTGATAATCCCTGAATGAACGGCTATAACTTTTCTTTGTACTTTCCCGGCGGTTAGATGTTTTTATGAAGTGTTCAACGTATTTCATAAACTCCATGTATTCCGGTGTCGTATCTGTCAAATCCTTTGCATCTTTCCAAATCTTATCAAATTCAACTTTCAGAATCTCATTTGTAGGAGTTATCCCGTCATTTTGCAAGTTCCGTAATACATTTAATGCTTTGCTTTCAATATCCTGCAGACGGGCGTTAAATTCGGGGTATTCCGGGAATTTCTTTGATTCCTTTACTTTTCCTGTCTTGGAGTTCCAGAAATCGGGGTGTATTGATTCGTCAGTGTAGTATTTGAGTGGCAAATATTTCTTTTTTTCGGAGACTATCTCATACGCACCATAATTGAGAAGAAAAAAGATTGCAGTTTCTTCGTTTGCTCCCGGACGCTTAAGGTAGAACTTTACAGATGCCATATTTTTAATGTTTGATTGAACATTGCAAATATAGTCATTTTTTCTTTGGGGTAAGAATAGGGGTAAGAATATTTTTTATTTCATTTGCTATTTACTTTATTTCATTTTATCTTTGTCCACTGTAAACGCCTGTATAATTAGGTTTTTAGATTAAATTTTTGAAAGTCAGATAAAAAAGTGAATTGTTCTGGTGGGACAACAACAAAAGAAAGTAAACGCCTGATTTTCAATAGTGAAAGTCGGGCGTTTTACTTTCTCGGCAAGAATCAAGATAAAAACAGAACCGTTTTAATTAAAGTTTTATGTTATATCCAATGCCAACCCAAAACACACGGTTCTTTATGTCTTTTGAATCAGGAGATATCGGATATTGATCGTATACATTATTTAGCCCTAAATCATAATTTACACTGATATTAATCCTGAGAAAATCTAAACCGACTCCGGCCGTAAGCCCGTAATCAAATTTATTGGCTCCTTTGGCCGTGAAGTTATTAAAATCCTGTGTATTCGTGAGATTAATATCATCAAATGCACTAATTCCAAAACTACCATCGGGATAACTAATAATCCCTCCTCCTCCATACCCAAAGGCCAAATAACCTCCTCCATTAACCGTTAATCGTAAGTTTTCCGTGATAGGGAACTTATATATTAAAGAAATGGGGATATCAACATACTTTGGCTGCACTTCCATTGAAACCGGAATCCCAACGTTATCTTTTCCCAAAAGCATTCCTTCTGAATCGGCAATACCAATCTGTTTAACATAAATGCCGGACTCGACACCTAATTTTGAAAACATGTATTGTGCAGAAATACCAGCTTTGTAACCTACATCGGAATCTGTTTCACTCGTTATGTTTGAAAAATTCGAAATTGTTATTCCTGCTTTTGCCCCAATTGAAAATTGAGCAAACATCCCGGTTGTACAACATAAAAAACTCAAAAAAAATAATACTTTTTTCATACAGCATATTTTTATAATATCTTTTCTTTTAATTTTATAACTTACAATGTAAAACAATCGTGCAAAATAAATCACAACTGATCACTACCCAAAATTGATTTACAAACTCAATTATTTGCTTTAGGGTTATTTTTGCTATTTATTATAATAAATTTCATAAACTATACAAATTATACTTCGAATGACATTCAAAAGCTCATATTGTAGTATTTTTTGCAAAAAGAAATATTATCTTTGAAACGTTTTACAAATAAAAAAGTTATGGAGATTCAAAAGAATTTTTTTGAAATATTAAAATCAAAACTCCCGGCACACATACGCTTAGTCGACGAAGTTTCAGAAACATTAAAAATCAGTGTGGATTCTGCTTATCGAAGAATCCGGGGAGAAAAGGAGCTTACTCTGTCGGAATTAAGTTTTCTTTGTGAACGTTTTGATATTTCTATGGATTCTGTCTTGAATCATCAGTCTAATAATATTATTTTTCATCAATTATGCCTGAATAAAAATGATATGAATAATTATTACTCATATGTAAAACAAATATCAGAAAGATTAGAGATTGTTGCATCTTCAAAAACAAAAGAAATCTATTATGTTGCAGAAGATATTCCCATATTTCACATTATGCCTTATGCTGAGCTCATGTTATTTAAAGTATACGTCTGGCATCAAACGAATTTGAAAAACGATATTTCTTTTGATGAATTCATTCAAAACCTGAATCAAAAAGAACTGTCAAATTATTATCACAGTATAACCAGAAGTTATGCAAAGATACCATCCAATGAAGTATGGGCTAAAGATACAATAGAATCAACTCTGTATCTATTTGAATATTATTATGATTTAAACCGATTTAATGATAAAAATACTTGTATCCTTTTATGTAATCAACTTTTACAGGTTATTGACAATATCGAACAATGGGCTGAAATGGGGAAAAAAGGTTGTAATAGCGATACTCCTTTTAAAATGTATTTTAGTTTTATAGATCCTGAAAACAGCTTTATGATGACAAAGCGGGAAGGAGCTAGTACTGCAACAATAAATTTGTTCATTATCAATGGAGTAACCACTTCTAACGAATCCTTTTGCGTGGAAGCAGAAAAGTGGATTAACGGGATTGTCGAAAAATCGCTGAGTCTTAGTGGTTCTGCCAAAAGAGAACGCTTTAGATTTTTCCAGTCTATGAGAACAAAAATTACGGAGTTAATAGAAAAAATTGAAAGATAACTTCTCCAACGATTTAATAATTTAAAATATGAAAGCATTAACGATTAGAAAATCAAACCGGACTCCAATTTTATTGGTTTTATTTCTGTTATATGGACTGTCCTCATGTAAGAATGAACCAGTTCGGCAAACAGTGAAGGGCTACGTAGTGGATGCCACTATGAATAATGTTATGATTATTGCTGATAATGGTGATACTTTGAATATCAGTACTATGGATGCCGATCCTGCCAAAGTGCATGGCGTTTTGCTAAATGATTCGGTAAAAATTACTTATGTAAAAGAGAAAGTTGGAGAATCAACAATCTTTAAAGCTGAAGAACTGGTTGTTACTGTACATTCCCCTTATTTTTATATTCAGGGAACCTGGTTGGAACCAAATCCGATCAATTCATCCGAAGCGCAGGGAGTCACATTAAACGAAGACGGCTCTGCTTCATCCGTAGGAATGGCGAGCCTGCTTTTCAAAAAGTGGATGTTAACAGATGACAAACTATTACTGACGTACGAAAGTATCGGAAATAAACAAACATTGGAAGGTACAGATACCTTGCAAGTGGTAAAGCTGAACCGCGATTCGTTGGTTTTATCTTCTACCTGTGGAATAATTTGGCGTTTTGCCCGCGAAAACGGATCGAAAACTCCATAACATTGATTACTTTTGCAAAAGAAAAAAGGAACTAACCTTTAGGATTATTATCCTTAGATTTAGTTCCTTTTCTTATAATTAATTGTTCCTGTGGAGCATATCGGACTCGAACCGATCACCTTTAGACTGCCAGTCTAACGCTCTAGCCAGATGAGCTAATGCCCCAGAATATCTCTAACCTATATGTAGTGCCCGTTTTCGTTTGTTGATGCGGTTTTGACATTGAATTTTCTTTCTCATTGTTGCAGATAAAATTTAATTTGTAACTTTGAAACGTGTAAAAATTGATACAAAAAAATATGACTGTAAGTTTCAAAATATGTGTCCTCCGACATCAACAGCGCAAAGATAAAACATTTCCGTTAAATATCCGCATAGGATGGCAATCAAAATATTGTTTCCTACAAACAAATTTTTCTGTTGGAGCAGAAAGCTTGTCTCGAAAACTTGTATTAAAGAACGAAGAATATAAGGATAGATGTAATACTTTAATACGTGAGTATCGTGAAATAGTCAACGAGATACCGGATCTTGAAACCCTGATGGTTGGAGATATCCGAGAATATATTTTACACAAAATTTCGCACAAAAACGGAATTGATTTTCTTTTGTTTTATCGGAAGATTCTTAAAAACATGGAAAAAGAACAATCCCCAAGCCATGGGCTTTATTCTGCAGGTTATAATCATCTCGCAAAATATACGGATACCGACTCCATTCAAATTTCAAAAATAACCCCTGCTTTTTTGACTGGCTTCGAAAAATATTTATCAGAAAGAAACGTAGGAAGCTGAGGACAAAATCTTTACCTTGGGAAAATACGTGCAGTTTACAATATGTGTATGGATGAGTATGAACAATTCTACATTGTCCCAATTTTCGAAATAAGGGTCAATATCAATTTCCCTACGGTAATTCCAATTCCACGTACCATCAGGATTTGTATCCAAAAGGCGCATCAAACCCCACAATTCATTATTCCCAAACTCGTTTTTCACATACTTCCAACACCACAATACTATGATTGTGTTAGGCGTTGCTGTTCCTGAAAATGTATGTTCATTGACGCAGGTTACAGCAATTTCTTTCCGGGAACTTTCCGGGATACTCATATCATCCAAAAGCTTCAACCATTCTTTCCGTTCAACGGAAGAGGTTTTTCCTGTTGTACTATTGATTATCCTGACCTCCGTACAATTCCGCAAATAAATTTCGACCTTTTGAAAGTTGTTTGGTTCATTATTTCTCGATTTGTATTCAAATGACCATATTCCTCCTGAATTTGATTTTACATTAAAGTCAAGAAATTGGCTTCCGGCCAATTGAGTCCAAGCAACTGATACCAGCCTGATTTTTAGATCCGAATTTGGAGTACTTGTACCTGATAGGACAGTTTCCGTCACTGAAGTGATCATACCTCCAGGATATTCTTGGGCAAAGCTGTTTTCCATAGACAAAAAACAGTTAAAATTAAAATGAGATTCTTCATAATTTCAACATTTTGATTAGATTGATTTTAACTCATATCCAAACCCATATCTTGTTTTAATTTTAACATTTTCTAGGGGAGATAAGATTTGTCGAATTTCATTGATTGTATTACACAACATCTGATCATTATTTGAACTATCATCTTTCCAGATAGCAAGAAGAATTTCTCTCCTCTTTATTGTTCGCCCTGCATTTTCCAATAAAATTTGCAATACTTCAAATTGTTTTTCCTTTAGATAAACAGAAATATCACCAACAATCAACAGCCTGTCTTTCAGATCAAAGCAATGATCAGCAATGTGAAATTGTTTACTTTTAGTTTTGTATTGTTCTTTATATTTTGACCAAACATTTATTTTAGCAGCTAATTCATTTAAGTGGATAGCTTTGTCAACATATTCACATACTCCCAAATCATAGCAGTTTACTCTATTCTCTGAATCCAAATCCGCACAAGTAAAAAATATTACTGGAATAACTGGATCCAATTTTCGGATTTCTTTTAGAACCTCATATCCGTCTTTTTCAGGCATAAAAATATCTAACAATACCAAATCAAATGATTCAGACTTGAAGTAATCTAAGGCAACTTTCCCATCATTGGCACAAACTATATCAAAATCAGGATCCATTAAGCCAAAATATTCAACAATATTTCGACATAGAAGAAGATCATCATCTGCTAATAACATTTTTGATTTTTTCATGAGTATTGAACTACATTACTTTTGCAAAAATACAAAAAAACAGACAACATTACATTTATGAATAAAAAAGTTAGAATTGAGTTAGAATTAAAAGTAATATGATTCAAAAAAAACTGTATTTTTGTGTAAATTCATTGTTAATGCGAATCAGTATTTAAAAAATTAGATAAATGAATGCGATGGCCATTTTTCCCATCGTATGTACCAGAAGACCAGGTGTAGACCTGACCTTGATCGCTCTTTGAATATTTGTTTTCTCATTCAACCAATTGAAGAACGATTCTATGGGTTGTCTGATTTTAGATACTGCCGTGGAAAACAGGTCATTAAAGGCCTTATTTCTTTGCGTA
>JAVBTA010000071.1:0-7572 GCA_031556375.1 Bacteroidales bacterium
TGTTCAAAGAAAAAATGAGTAATGACAAAAAAGCGGATTGGTTGAAACTTTATTTTGAACGATACAACTTTGGAGAAAGCAAACAGAAATACATATTTGTTACCACATTTATAAATGGGCTGATTATTCAAAAAGTGGAGAAAGAGCAAGGTGTTTCAGGTGTAATGAAACTGTTTGAAAGCGGAGACATGTATAAGGACAAAGAGAATTTCTTTAAGACATTAGAAAGCGTGACAGGGATTAATGAAAAGAATTTCAACAAGGAAGTTGGAAAATTAATTAATGACTCCATGAAAAAGATTTAGGGCTAGCGACGTGTGGTTGGTAAGTTTTGTCCACCGCGCGGGCTTCTGTGTCGGTGGACACTTCGCCTCCCCAAATCCAACTGGCGAAACGTTGGGTGTCAGCCCGCAAGATTGTAGAGAAATTAAAAGATAAATAAAATTATATGTATACAAAGATTGCATGTGTTTTAATAATTGTGGCAATCCTTATCTTTGGGGTAATGTTTACCTTTTTTGATAAGGGCTACAACAATATACTTAGAGCCCTTATTTGCATGGGAGCTATTGCCCTCATTGTCGTGCTTGGAGATGTTGCATACCAATAATCATGAAATAGAAAAAGAAATGATAAAAAACATAGAAAATGAGCACTAGAGTAGCATTATTAGTTGTCACTCTACCAATAACCAATGGATTCCACAATATTTTAAAGATGAAAAGAATGACAGAATGTCGAACACCATAGATTCTAAAGAATCGAAGATATTTTTTTAATATCAAGCCAACCGCCATTATCTTGAAGGGGCTGTCCAAAAAGTCGGATAGCCCCTTTATGAATCTTACTTCTGAATCCCGCTTCGCTTCATCAATGCATCGGTAGAAGGTTTCTGTCCCCGAAACTTAACATAAAGTTCCATCGGATCTTCAGTTCCTCCTTTTGATAATATATTTTCATAGAATTTACGGGCAATTTCTTTACTGATCACGCCATTTTCCTTGAACAAAGCATAAGCATCAGCATCCAGGACTTCAGCCCATTTGTAAGAATAATATCCGGCAGCATATCCTCCGGAGAAAATATGGCTGAAACCTGTAGACATGATGGCACTTTCAACAGAAGGCAGAACAGCGGTTTGCTTAAGCACCTCACGTTCAAAATTACTTAATGTCTCCGAAATAGGTTTAGTAACTGTATGATAAGCCATATCCAGATAACAGAAACTTAGTTGACGTAAACAAAGGTAACCGGCATTGAAATTGGCGGCATCCACTATTTTTTTTACCAATTCGGCAGGAATAGGTTCTCCTGTTTGATACTGTTTGGCAAAACCATCCAGATAAGTTTTTTCAAGCAGGAAATTTTCCATGATTTGTGATGGTAATTCAACGAAATCCCGGTACACATTTGTTCCTGCAAGTCCGGGATAAACCGTGTTTGCAAACATACCATGTAAAGCGTGTCCGAATTCATGCAAGAAAGTTTCTACCTCATCGAATGTAAGCAATGCAGGTTTACTTTCAGTCGGACGAGTAAAATTCATTACAATGGTAACATGCGGACGGATATTCTTTCCATTACGCACTTCCTGTCCTTGAAATTCTGTCATCCAGGCTCCCGGACGTTTGCCGGCACGCGGATGGAAATCAGTGTAAAGTACGGCCAGGAATTCACCATTTTCTTTGAACACTTCAAACGCTTCTACTTCCGGATTATAAACAGGAATTTTAGTATTTTTCTTGAATGTTATTCCGTATAGTTGTGTTGCTAAACCAAATACACCTTTCTTTACATTTTCCAGTTCGAAATAGGGACGCACCATTTCATCATTCAGATCGAACTTTGCATCTTTCAGTTTTTCAGAATAAAATGACCAATCATAAGGCATCACTTCAAGATTCTTACCTTCTTTACCAATAGCGAAACCTTGAACTTCACGGTATTCCTGCAAAGCCGCAGGTTCAAAACCGGTCAAAAGTTCATTCAGCAGTTCATAAACATTTACTGTATTACCGGCCATGCGTTTCTTCAGCACCTGATCCGCATACGATTTATATCCCAATAAATTAGCGATTGCCAAACGTGTATTCGCAATATCAATAACATTTCCGGCATTGCTGAATTCACCGCTTGTGCAACGGGTATTATACGCGAGATAGAGTTCTTTCCGTAAATCACGATTGGTAGCATATTTCATAAATGCAATATAACTCGGAGCAGATAAATCAACTAACCAACCTGCTTTACCTTTTGCTTTAGCACGTTGAGCAGCGGCATCTTTTTCATCCTGAGGCAAACCGTCCAATTGCTTTTCGTCGGTCAACAACATTTCGTAAGCATTAGTCGCTTTCAATACATTTTGTCCGAACATCAATGTCAACTGACTCAATTTTGAGGATAGCTCACGATATTTATCCTTATCCTGAGCATTCAGATTAGCTCCACGGTTAACAAATCCATCATAAGTATCTTGTAATAAACGCATTTGCTCTACATTCAAACCTAACTGGTCTTTTTGATCATAGACGGCTTTTACCCGTTGAAATAACTGCTCATTGAGGTTAATATTATTGCCGTGATCAGTCAACTTCGGTTGAATACGTTGCGAAATAGCCATCATCTCGTCATTACTTTCCGCGCTTAACAAATTAAAAAATACGCTACTGACTTTTCCTAAAGTCTCACCCGAATATTCTAATGCTTCTATTGTATTCTGGAATGTCGGTTTCGCTTTGTCATTTACGATCTTCTGAATTTCCGCATTATGCGATTTCATTGCAGACTCGAAAGCCGGTTCGTAATCCGTAACCTTTATTTTATCAAACGGAACCGTCTGATACGGGGTTTTGTAAGTACTCAACAACGGGTTCGCTGTTACTGTCATAGTAAACTGAATAAAAAATAAAACAATAATTAATTTAACAATTCTCATATCAAATAGTTTCTAAATTAAATCTATATCTTCTTACTCTTCCGTAATACTACCATAACGATGGTATTCGAACGAAACGCTCTGTTCTTTAAGATAATGTAATAACTCCAGACGTCCTTCAACCAGAACGGGGTTATAGGCGACATGCTTACCTAGTTCTGCCGCACGTTTATAAAACGCATCAGATAAAGCCGGACTACAGGTTCTTACCCGTTCGTAGGAATCCATTTCATTCAGGAATTGTTCTTCTTCCTGTTCTATTAGTTTGCTTTTTCCAATACTTGACACAATCTTTCTCAACGGATCGACCTTAGAATCTTTTCCGGAAATACTGATGATCATTGGAGTACGTGCGATTCCTGAAGCAGACAAAATCATCAATATATCACTTAATTCGTCGTTTTCCTGAATTCTCAACACGCAATTTTTCAGCGGACGATAACGGAAAATGTTCTCCTCTCCTACCAAATGATTGACATCCCTTTCCTGAGAGAACTCATCTTTCCAATTACGATCATAACTCTCAATGGCAGCACTGAAACGGGCTTTATCTTTCTCATCCAGGAAGTTCAAATACGGCGATCCTGATTCGGTCACATTCTTAGAAAGTTCTTTTTCTTTAATCTCGACAAAACAGGAAACATAATTCGGTCCTCCGGCTTTGATACCACCGCCGAATGCAGAACGTTTCATACCTCCAAACGGTTGGCGGTTCACAATAGCACCTGTAATTCCCCGGTTGATATAAAGATTTCCGGCTTCAATCTTATCTTTCCACAATTCACGTTCCGACTCATCAAGTGTTTGTAAGCCTGAAGTCAGTCCATATTCCGAACTATTAACCATTTCAATGGCTTCTTCCAGGTTGTTGATACAAACTACAGATAATAACGGAGCAAAAAGTTCTGTTCTGAAAGTATAGCTACCAGGTTTTACACCCCATTTTACAGTTGGTTTCAGGATATATTTCTTTTCATCCAGAAACTCAGGTGCAACTAGCCAGGATTCGCCAGGTTCCAGGTTCTCAATGGCATGCATCAGTTTATCGTTAGTATTTTCAATCATCGGGCCAACGATGTTATTGAATTCCCATGCACTTCCGGTCTGCATACTGGTAACTGCATCCTTCAGTTTTGATTTGAAGGTCGGATCGTTATAAATATCTTTATCGACCAACAGAAGCGAACAAGCGGAACATTTCTGTCCGGCATTGCTGAATGCAGAGCTAACCACATTTAATATCGCATGATCCTGGTCTCCACTGCCGGTTAATATCATCGCATTTTTACCACCGGTTTCCGCTGCCAATGGGCATTTCGGATTGTTCTCCAGCAGACGGAAAGCAGTATCTGTCCCTCCAGTCAGGATCACATGCTTCACAGAAGGATGTGTTGTCAGATAATTAAGAGGCTCGCGTCCGTCGCAACAAACTATTTGTAGAGCATCTTTAGGCACTCCGGCCTCCCAGAAACATTGCACAAACTGCCATGCAATAGGATAAGCTGAGGTTGCTGGTTTCAGGATTACTGAATTACCTCCGGCCAAAGCAGCAGCCACGCCACCCACAGGAATTGCCAATGGAAAGTTCCATGGCGGAATCACCATAATAATTCCTTTCGGGCTGATATTGACCGTATCCAACGCCATAAATTTCTTCATGGTAATAGGATAAAAACGGCAGAAATCGATTGCTTCAGAGACTTCCACATCCCCTTCCATCAAAGTTTTTCCTGTAATTGCAGACATACATCCGATCAGATCACCTCTTTGCGCTCTTAAATTATAAGCTACCTTATGTAATATCTTATTTCGTTCGTCAACAGAAGTCTTACGCCATCCGGAAGTATCTTCCTCAGCATTTTGCATTAGTTTTTTCACGTCGTCCATTCCGGCCAATCCGGCTTCACAAACACAGATTTTATCTCCCTGGCAACGGTCATAGAACTTTTTCCGTTTTTCCGTAGCTATAGTTTCATTTCCGATTTGAACAGGAATAAAATAAGGAGTATCCGAATCTTTCTTCATCCATTTTTTACGAATATCTTCGGCCCACTTATGATTTGGAGTCAAATCGAAATTAGTATCCGGTTCATTATGGAATACGTCAATGTCTATCTCCGGCTCAGGAGGATTATTACGATCCTGTTTACGGTATGGTGTGGTATTCACTTTATCCTTCAGTTCATAAGCCTTCTTGAACTGATCGAACAAGAAATGCCAGTGGTCGGAATCCGGTTTCAGATTGAATGAATAGCTGAGAAAATTATCTTTTCCTGTATTTTCATCCAGACGGCGCACCAGATATGATACCGCATTCAGAAAATGTTCGTTTTTAACAACCGGAGTATAGAGAATTATCTGTTTATTCAACTTTCTCATCACGCGAGGCAGATGATTAGCCATGCCTTCGAGCATCTCGAAAGTCACACAATCTGTTACCCCATTCGTTTCACTCAATAAATGGGCATAAGCGATAGAAAAGAAATTATGAGAAGCCACTCCAATATGGATTGCTTTCGCATTTTCCGGTTCTAATGCACGATCGAGGATATGCAAATAATTAGCATCTACCTCGATTTTAGTAGGCAATACGGGATTATCCCAGCCACGAAGAGAAGATACCACTGTTTCCATCTGAAGGTTGGCGCCTTTTACCAGACGCATTTTTATCGGAGCCCCACCGTCCTTCACCCGCTTAAGGGCGAACTCAAGCAATTCTGTCTGAAAATTCCATGCATCAGGCAAATAAGCCTGTACAACAATTCCCGCATTGTAATTTTTAAACTGAGGCAGACTTAGAGTTTCTATGAAAAGCTTCAGAGTCAGGTCTGTATCTTTGTACTCCTCCATATCCAGATTAACGAATTTAGGATGAGTATTGCCTTTTTCATCGGTATAAGGAAAATCTATTGCTTTCTGATAGATCTCAATCAGGCGTTTACTTAAATCAATCTTACATTGTTCGTAATTCAGCGGATGTATCTGAGCATAAATTCCCGATATTTTAATAGAAATATAATTGATATTAGGGTCTTCAAGAGCTTCCAGATAATGATGATAGCGTTTATCCGCTTCTCCATCTCCTAACACAACCTCTCCTAACAGGTTGACATTCTGTCCGATTTTATCTTTCCTCCGTGCTTCAAGGTGACCTTTCAAAACCGGCTGAGCTTCATTAATAATCACTTTACTGGTGTCTCCACGCAAACGGCTCTTAAAAATAGGCATTGCAATCCACGGAAAACGATATCCAATGGCAGCAAACATCTTTATTAAAAAAGTATCTGTCGAATTAAAAAACTCAGGAACCCCATAACGATCAATCAGGATCTTCATCCGGAGAGCCAACTTTTTATTGTTCCGGATCTGGGAAGACTCATCCAGCATTTTGGACAACAAAATCTTGTCGTTTGGTTTCTGAACCAGGATAGCATACTTACGTTGCTCTTTCAATTCATCTTTGGTCAATTCCTTTTCTGATTGGGAAAGAAATCCGCGGGCCCAATCATGTACTTCTTTAACAGAAACTTCTTTCATAAAATTGTGTTTTTTCAAGGTAAATAATAACAAATCCGTGCGCGTGCACGGATTCCTGTTTCTATTTTTACAAATTTGTTGTATGTTCGATAATATATTCCGGACGTTCTTTTACTTCATCGAACAAAATCCCTATATATTGTCCTAAAACACCAATAGTAAGCAATTGGATACCTCCGAAGAATATAACAATAATCATAATCGAAGTAAATCCACTCTCGGCGTTTGTATATCCGAAAATCTTTCCGAAAACATACCACAATGCCAAAAAAATACCGACTAATACAGCTAAAAAACCCAAGCTAACAGAAATCAGCAAAGGCTTTTTTGAAAAATATAATAATGCTGTCGACGCAAATGACAACATTTTTCGCAAGGGATATTTGGTTTCTCCCGCGTAACGGGCCTCCCGTTCATAGTAAAATGGGACTTGTTTGAACCCGACCCATGAAATAAGTCCCCGGATATATTTCCCCCGTTCTTTCAAACGATTGAATTCCTTGATAATACGAGCATCTATTAATCGAAAATCCCCTGTATCCAAAGGGAATTTCACTTCCGATAAGCTATTGAGCGTTCTGTAAAATTTTTTTGCAGACCACAATTTAAATTTGCTCTCCCCTGCCCTTGTCTTGCGCACGCAATAAACGACGTTAGCCTGTTCTTCTCTCATTTTCCGGATCAACTCAGGAATAAGTTCCGGAGGATCCTGCAAATCGGCATCAATAATTACGGCAAGATCTGTCGTACAATGATTGATTCCAGCTGTAACAGCAGCCTGATGACCAAAATTCCGTGAAAAATTTATAATTTTAACCTGTTTGTCCTGAGCGGCAATCCCGGATAATATTTCCAGAGTCTTATCCGAACTTCCGTCATTAATGAACAGAATATGTGATTCTAAATTGGTTAATTGTTGCAGAACAGTTTGAATACGGTTATAAGTAACCTCAATTACAGCTTCTTCATTATAGCATGGTACAATTACACTCAATGACTTCATATCCTACTTCTTGAAGGTATAATATTTGTTGAAGAAAAAATTAAGACCGGTATAAAACACAATCCCAATTAATTGACAAATATAAGAAGAAGTTATG
>JAVBTA010000047.1:0-46373 GCA_031556375.1 Bacteroidales bacterium
ACTTTATGTGGATGATAAAAAGGCTCTTCCCGAGGTCATTACGGTAGAAGAATATGGCAAGACGCGTAAGTTGAAGACAATTGGCGATAAATGGAGTTATTTACAAAGAAGTAAATTCGGAGCGAATGCACAGCCATTCTATGTATTGTTAGATAATGAAGGTAAGCCAATTGGTCCGTCATATGCTTATGATAAAGATGTAAGTAAATACATTCAATTCTTGAAGAAAGGACTGGACGAATATAAAAAGAATTGAGAATTGAAAATGGGTTTACATACGAAAAATCATTCTCAATTCTCAATTCTCAATTCTCAATAGTATGTCAAAAAAAGTCTTTGTTTCCGGGTGTTACGATTTGCTTCATAGCGGACATGTAGCTTTTTTCAGGGAAGCGTCTTCATATGGAGATTTGTATGTTGGAATAGGTTCAGACAGTACGATATTGGATTTGAAGGGTCGTCCGACAGTAAATAGTGAACAGGAACGGCTTTATATGGTTCGTTCCATACGCTATGTGACTGATGCATGGGTTAATTCGGGTTCGGGTATTATGGATTTTGAAGAAGACCTGCGTCGGTTTCATCCAGATATTTTTGTTGTTAATGAAGACGGTCATTCTCCGGCTAAAGAGGCCATTTGTAAGGAATTGTCCATTGAATACAGAATTTTGAAACGAATACCGGATGAAGAATTACCGGCTCGTTCTACAACATCATTGAGGGGGGCGTTAAGTTCCGGATTGCCTTATCGTCTTGATCTGGCAGGAACCTGGATTGATCAACCTTACGTTTCCGGCTTGTATCCGGGTTGGGCTTTGACAATTTCTTTAGAACCTGTGATAGAATTTAATGAGCGTTGTGGAATGTCGACTTCCACCCGCAATGCCGCTGCCCGTTTGTGGCCATACGAATTACCCCCGATGCATCCGGAAAGATTGGCGGAATTGTTATTCCGGTATGAGAACGGACCAGGGAAAAAGGAAATTTCTGGCGCTCAGGATTCGATTGGTATTTGCATGCCCGGATTGAATCGCCATTATTATAATAATGCTTATTGGCCGGAAAAAATAGAATCGGTTCATGATGAAGATATTTTAACCTGGCTGGAAAATCATATTTCTTTAGTTTTACTTTGGCCTCGCGAACAAAATTTAGATTTATTGAAAGAGACTTACATTACAGCCGAAAATGTAAAAGCTTTAGCAACGGCGGCAGATCGTACCTGGGATGCTATTCTGGCTAAAGATTTGAAGGCTTTTGCGGCGGCTTATCTCGACTCGTTTAATGCTCAAATTGCGATGTTTCCGGCAATGAGACCAAAGGAGGTTCAACAAGCAATAGATAAGTATAAAGAGAATGTTCTTGCCTGGAAGCTTGCCGGTGCCGGAGGAGGGGGTTACATAGCCCTGATCAGTGAAAAACCTGTTGAAAATTCAATTAGAATAAAAATTAGAAGAAAGAGTTAGAGGAAGTTAGAGGGAGTTTTCCGGCGTAAGCCATTCTTTTAACTCCCTCTAACTCCCTCCAACTCTCTTTAACTCCCATTTTATGACCAATAGACAACAAAAAATCGAATCGTTCGGACGTTTGTTAGATATCCTGGATGAACTAAGGGAAAAATGTCCCTGGGATAGGAAGCAAACAAATGAAAGCCTTCGTACCAATACGATAGAGGAAACTTTTGAATTATGCGAAGCAATTATAAAAGATGATAATGATGAAATAAAAAAAGAGCTTGGAGATGTTTTGCTCCACATAGTTTTTTATGCCAAAATAGGAGAAGAAAAGGGAATTTTCGATATAAAGGATGTTTGTGATGCTATTTGTGACAAATTGATTTTCAGGCATCCGCATGTTTTTGGTTCGGTTGAAGCAGATACTTCCAAACAGGTAGAACTCAATTGGGAACAAATCAAGTTGAAGGAAAAAGGGGGTAATAAAACCGTTCTGGAAGGCGTGCCTGCGTCATTACCGTCGCTTCCTAAAGCTCATCGTATCCAGGATAAAGCGCGTAATGCCGGTTTTGACTGGAATGTAAAAGAAGATGTGTGGGACAAAGTACAGGAAGAATTTATTGAGCTTAAAGAAGAAATCCAAACGATGGACCAGGATCGTATGGAGGGTGAATTTGGGGATTTGTTTTTCAGTTTGGTAAATGCTGCCCGTCTTTATAAAATCAATCCGGATAATGCTTTGGAGAGAACAAATCAAAAATTTATCCATCGGTTTAACTATATGGAACAAAAAGTAAAAGAACAAGGTAAGTCGCTGAAAGATATGGATTTGAGTGAAATGGAGGTATATTGGCAGGAAGCCAAAAATGTATAATGTCTTACCAGTTAGAGTTAATAGAAACGTTTTTTACATTTGTTTTAGTACCTCCGGTTTATCTGTAGTTATAAAATTGATTTTCATATCAATCATTTCCTGCATGATTGCAGGGTCGTTGACTGTCCAGACATTGGTTGTCAGTTCCAGTTTCCGGGCTTCTTCCACCCATTCCGGATTTTCTTGAAATATTTTGAAATGGTAGTCCAGACCGGTTAATCCTGCTTTTTTAATTTCTGCAGGGGATAAATCTCCATTCAGGTAAGCGATTTTTGCTTTTGGCAGATAACGAAGAATTTCTTTGCAGATATTCAGGCTAAAGGAGATGTATTCTGTTTGTTTTTCTAAACCTGCTTCAGAAACCATTTTTGTGATGATTTTTACAGCTTTATCCTCTGATTCTTTTGTGCTGTGGGGCTTAATTTCCAGGATCAGTTTTGTTTTTTTATCCTTTTTTCCTTGTTCAAGATATGATTTAAGAGTTGGAAGTAACTCCCCATTTTTGATTTTCAGGTTTTTCAGTTGATCGAATGGTGTTTTTTCTATGCTTAAAAGACTGTCGTTTTCGTTCTTTATAGTTGAATCATGGTTTACGACAGGGATACCATCCAGTGTGATGGAAACGTCGAATTCAGAACCGTAGATCTTTATTTCCTGTGCTTTTCTGAGGGCAAAGATAGAGTTTTGCGCAGAACCGTCACAATCCCAATAGCCACGATGGGCAATGACTTTTGTTTGAGCTGTAAGTTCAGAATTACAGAATATAGTCAATAAGATAAGAGAGAAATACCATTTTTTCATTTTATTTCTTTTTTATTTTGAGAGAGAGAATATACGATGAATCCGATTCCAACGATGACAAATGGGATACTAAGTACTTGTCCCATATCCAGTTTCATAAATTCTTCGAACTCGACCTGACGTTCTTTTATAAATTCGACAAAGAAGCGGAAACCAAATATCAATGTGATAGTCAATCCGAAGAAGAAACCCCGGTTTTGAAGTAATTTGGTACGTTTGTACAGGTACATATTAATAAAAAATATGATCAGGTATGCAATTGCCTCATACAATTGTGCCGGATGTCTTGGTATATTATCTACCCGTTCAAAAACGAATGCCCATGGAACATCTGTCGGATGCCCGATGATTTCGGAGTTCATAAGGTTTCCTAGACGAATGCAACATGCACTTATTGGAGTTACAATAGCAATAAAATCCAGAGTACGGATTATATTTTGTTTTGTCTTGTAGCAATAGAAAGCTAAAGCAATAATGATACCGATAGCCCCTCCATGACTGGCCAGTCCACGGTAACCGGAAAATTCATACCCTCCGCCTATTTTGGGGGAGATAGGCAAGATCATTTCCAGGGGATGTGCAAGATAATATTCCGGTTCATAAAATAAGCAATGTCCCAGGCGAGCGCCAACGAAAATACCGAAAAATACATACCAGGTTAACTTTTCCAGATATTCCAGAGGAATTTTGGTCTCCGCAAAGATCATTTTGAGAAGATAAACCGCAAGGATCAGTCCTCCGACAAACAAAATACCATAATATTGGAGTGAAATCCCAAAAATCTTGAATATTTCGGGATTCACATTCCAATGTATATAGGATAAAATCATTTTATTTACCGCTTAATAATTTGTTATATTCCTCCTGATTTTCAATGATTTCCAATGCTTTTTTGAGAGTTTCATTTTCGTCATTGACAATTTGCAGGTATTCACTCATGTCCCAGAGGTCGCGGGCAATCAAGCCTTTAATTTGCAATGCAATCAAAGATTTTGTGATTATAAATTCCTCCCTGTCTTTATCGGTTGCTCCGGTATCTTTTGCATCGGGTTCGGTAGTTTTGCGATCTGCGATCATCATGTTGAATACATCTTGCAACATACTTTCTGTAATTGTAAATTTCGCCTTGAAATCGTTGAAAGTCTTGTAATCTTTTTTGTATTTATCTCTGTTTTTATCTATCAGACTCATAGCATAGCGATATGTCAACCCTTTGCCGTAGATTTCTTTCCAAACATTTGTAGCGTATTTGGTGGTATCTAATGGTATAAAATAATCAGGCATGATTCCGCCTCCACCATAAACGGTGCGTTTGCTAATGAGGGTATTGTATTTGAGGGAGTCCGGAAAATGAATACTATCGGCGCTAAGCATTTCTCCATGATTATATCTTTCGATCAAATCTTTGTTGTAGGATTCCAGATTGCCATTTTCATATGGTTTTTGAATAGAACGGCCGGTTGGTGTATAATAGCGAGCAGTAGTCAGTCTCAACATAGATCCGTCGGGAAGTGGAATAGGACGTTGTACGAGTCCCTTTCCGAAGGAGCGACGGCCGACGACAACACCTCTGTCCCAGTCTTGTACCGCTCCGGTCACGATTTCGCTGGCAGAAGCCGAATATTCATCGATCAGTATGATTAATCTGCCTTTCTCAAAATCTCCTTTTGCGGTAGCACGTGCGTCTTCACGGCGTTGGTGTTCGCCCTCGGTATAAACAACTGTTTCCCCTTGTTTCAGGAATTCATCTGAAATATCGATAGCTGCATTGAGATAACCTCCACCATTGCCCTGTAAATCAAAGATGAGGTTTTCCATTCCTTTCGATTTCAGGCTCTTAAATGCTTTCACAAACTCATCATATGAAGTAGCTGCAAAGCGGTTTAAGCGGATATAACCTGTTTTATTATCGATCATATAGTAAGCATCGAGGCTGTATACCGGAATTTTATCCCGGACGATTTTAAATTCGATCAGATCAGGCATGCCTTGTCTCAACACCTTGACTCTTACGTTGGTACCTTTCGGGCCTTTTAATTTTTTCATTACATCGTTGGTTTTCATCTTCACGCCTGCAATGAGTGTGTCGTCTACCATCATGATACGGTCCCCCGCACGGATTCCCACTTTTTCGGAAGGTCCGCCGGAAATAACTTGAATCACATATAATGTGTCGGTCAACATATTGAATTGGATACCGATTCCATCGAAATTCCCTTGTAGCGGCTCATTCATTTCCTTTACCTCTTCCGGATTCAGGTAATTTGAATGAGGGTCAAGTTTTTCCAGTAATCCGGTGATGGCGTCTTCGACTAATTTAGTTTCATTGACCGTGTCAACATACAAATTTTGGATGGCGTAAAGCGTCATATCAAGTTTTTGTCTGTTTGTGTTGTTATTCTTTTGCCCAAAAGAGCATGAGCAGAACAAGACAGACAAGATCAACGAATAGATTACTTTGTTCATTTTATTTTAATTTTGATTATTTATTTCAGATAATTATGTATTTGCATTGATCTTGGTACGAATTCATCCACATCTTTTCCATAAGAAAGGAGTTCCCTCACGATTGAGGAGCTGATGTGAGTATGCTCGGGTTCTGTGTACAATACAAACGTTTCAATACCGGAAATCTTGCGATTTACATCGGCGATATTTTTTTCGTATTCAAAATCATTAACGGAGCGTATTCCTCGAAGAATGAAATTAGCGTTCACTTTTTTTGCAAAATCGACAGTCAGACTGTCATAACAGTCAACTTTCACTTTTTCATTTCCACTGAAAATATTGGAAATCATACTTATCCGGTCTTCCGGAGAGAAAAAAGTCTTTTTATATTGATTGACACCAATAGCAATAATGATCTCATCAACAAGGTTTAACGCCCGGTTAACAAGAGACAGGTGTCCAATAGTGAATGGGTCGAAAGTTCCCGGAAATATAGCTGTTTTTTTCATCTTTTCGTTATTCAACGTCTTCTTCCAAAACGAGATTGTCTATAATAAAGTTCTGACGTTCCATGGTATTTTTACCCATATAGAATTCCAACATTTCTTTTACGGCATCCTGTTTCTTCATGGAGACAGGGTCGAGGCGCAAATCTTTCCCAATAAAATTCTTAAATTCGGACGGAGAGATTTCTCCCAAACCTTTGAATCGTGTAATTTCGGGATTAGGTCCTAGTTTTTGAATTGCATCCAGTCTTTCTTCTTCAGTATAACAATAGACCGTTTCTTTTTTATTTCTGACCCGGAATAAAGGCGTTTGCAGTATAAATACGTGATTGTTCTTGATCAGGTCGGGAAAGAATTGAAGAAAGAATGTTATGATCAGCAACCGGATGTGCATTCCGTCTACGTCGGCATCGGTTGCGATAATCACTTTGTTGTATCTCAGGTCTTCCAGTCCGTCTTCGATATTAAGAGCAGCCTGGAGAAGATTAAATTCCTCGTTTTCGTATACAATTCTTTTAGTCAGTCCGAAAGTATTCAGCGGTTTACCTCTGAGACTGAATACCGCTTGATAGTTCGGATCCCTGCTTTGAGTGATGGAACCACTTGCAGAATCTCCTTCTGTAATAAAAATACAGGTTTCTTCAAGGTTTTCACCTTTAGAATCGCTATAGTGCAGGCGACAGTCTCGAAGTTTTTTATTATGCAGATTGGCTTTCTTAGCCCGTTCCCGAGCCAATTTAGTCACTCCGGCAATTGCTTTACGTTCCTTTTCCGATTCGAGGATTTTCTTTAATAAAGCATCTGCTGTTTCGGTTTGTTTATGCAGATAGTTATCCAGTTCTTTTTTGACGAAATCACCAATAAATTTGGCAACGGAAGTGCCATTGGGTCCCATTTCCTTAGATCCGAGCTTCGTTTTTGTCTGTGATTCGAAAACAGGTTCCTCTACTTTAACACTGATAGCGGCAATAATTCCGCTGCGTATATCGGCATATTCGAAGTTTTTGTTGTAATATTCTTTGATAACCCGGGTTACTGCCTCCCGGAATGCTGTTAAATGCGTACCTCCCTGGGTTGTATGCTGACCATTAACAAAAGAATAATATTCTTCTCCGTATTGATTGGCATGGGTGATAACCAATTCGATATCATCGCCTTGCAAATGAATAATAGGATAGAGAGGTTCGGAAGTCATGTTTTCATTCAACAGGTCTACCAATCCATTTTTTGAATAGTATTTCTTTCCGTTATAATTGATTGTTAAGCCTGAATTCAGGAAGACATAATTTTTCAGCAGGTTCTCAACGTATTCGTCTTTGTACTGGTATTCTTTGAATAATTCCTCATCAGGTATGAAATTGACCAGGGTACCATTCGGTTTGTCGGATTTCTCTATTGGATTGTTTTCTGTAACGTGAGCTCTGCAGTACTCAACACATTTAGTTTCTCCATCTCGAAAACTTTGCACTAACATGTATGAAGAGAGGGCATTTACAGCTTTGATACCCACTCCGTTCAGTCCGACTGATTTTTTGAAAGCTTTTGAATCGTATTTACCTCCGGTATTCATTTTGGAGGATACATCTTCCACTTTTCCGAGGGGAATTCCGCGCCCGTAGTCCCTGACGGTTACAACTCCCTCATCTATAGTAATATCGATATTCTTACCATATCCCATCATGTATTCGTCCATGGCATTGTCCAACACTTCTTTCAGAAGTACATAAATTCCATCGTCGGCATATGATCCGTCACCGAGTTTTCCGATATACATACCCGGGCGACGGCGTATATGCTCCCACCATTCAAGGGTTTTAATGTTATCTTCTCCGTAATGGACTTCTGGTTGTGATGTTAAATTGGTATTGTCTTCCATAATTTTTACCTGTTGTAGGTGCCATATTGAATTATAGCGGGCGAAAGATATTTCGTCCCGATGTTATATTTTTTTTATAAATGCTCTGCGGGTTTTATGATGGACAACATCGTAATCTTCCCATTGGGATTGCATTTTGGTATTCAATTCCAATTCAGGATTACTCTCGGCATAAACATACCCTTTTTTGTTAAAAATAGGGATTAAGTCGTTGAACATTAACGCATTGACTCCTTTTCCTTGATATTCCGGGGCGACGCCAATGATATAAAGGTCAACCACATTATTTTTTCCATAAAGAGCTTTCATGAGATGAGCCCATCCGAAAGGAAAAAGTTTTCCTTTGGCTTTTTTCAGTGCCTTGGACAAACTGGGGAGAGTAATTGCAACACCGACTATACTATCATCTTCCTCTTTCACGACTAAAGTTACCAAATCCAATACAAGCATCGGAATGTACATCTTAATATAATATTCAATTTGTTTCGGGGATAGTTCCGAATAAGCATAGAGAGGCTTGTATGCTTCATTCCAAAGATCGAAAATCTTTTGTGCATAAGGCCAGATATCTTTTGTTTTTTTGAATTTAAGAATTTTTAGTCCATATTTTTTCAATACAATCTGGGAAATACGGGCATATTTTTCCGGAACTTCTTTTGGCATATTAATCTTAAACTCATTCCAATCCTGATCTTTTTCGTATCCGAGTTTTGCCAAGTGTTCATGGTAATACGGGTAACTATAACTTGTTGCCATTGTACCCATTTCCTCAAAGCCCCGGATAAGCAAGCCTTCATGGTCAAGGTCTGTGAAGCCCAATGGACCATGAATTGCATTCATTCCGTTATCTTTTCCCCATTTTTCAACGGCATTCATTAATGCAGCAGAAACATTTTCATCGTCAATAAAATCAATAAAGCCAAACCGGACATTTGTTTCTTTCCAGTGTGTGTTTGCTTTATGATTAATTATTCCAGCGATACGGCCGACAATAATACCCTCTTTATAGGCCAGAAAATATTTGGCTTCGCAAAAGTCGAAAGCTGGGTTCTTTTTTTTGCTGAGGGTCATCATTTCATCAGAGATAAGACCCGGCACATGATAAGGGCAGTTTTCGTACAGCTTGATGTTAAATTCCACGAACTGTTTAAGTTCCTGTTCGGTTTTAACCTCCGTTATTACTATTGACATTCGTTTTTTATTGAAATTTTCAAAATGTGCAAATATACTACAAAAAAAGAAAGACGGCAACAATTTGACAGATTGAAATTTTTAAAAAATAAAAATCAAAAGCCTTGAGAAATAAAAAATACCGGAAAGTAATAAAGATTGGCAACAATATCAATCTGAATATTGTTGTAACTTAAATACAATAATTGTTATAACCCAAACACAATAATTGATGATGAAAAAAGTTTCGATTTTTGCAATATTTATCCTTTGTATTCTTACTCTTCAACCAGTAAAGGCACAAAATCAGGAAGAGGTACAGAAAGCAAAGCTTAGTTTCAGGGATACTCTTGATAATTGCTTTGACCTCAGTGATTTTGTTATCAATAAAAAAGGCTTTGTCCCGATGCCGATAATCATTACTGAACCTGCATTAGGCGGTTTTGGCGGAGCTTTAGCCCCTGTTTTTATTCAGCCAAATAAACCGAAGGAGGTTAATGGAAAAGTAATACCTCTGCCTCCTAACGCGACTGCTTTGTTTGGAGGATATACTCTTAATGATTCGTGGGCAGTAGGAGGAGGACGATCCGCTTCTATCCCGAAATGGGGACTTCGTTATGCAATAGGAGGGGCATACATGAATGTTAATATGGATTATTACTTTCATCCGGACAAATTAAACAAAGATGTAGAAGCTGAATTTAATATCAGATCTATTCCTGTTTTCTTTTCAGTTACAAAACAATTAAAAGATCCGCGTTATTCGGTTGCATTAAGATATTTGTTTATGCATAATGATCTGGAGGTGAAAACTCCGGCAGCAGGCCCTTTACAACAGAAAATTGATGATCTGGTAAGAGATTATTTATCCGGAGATATCGGTAAATTAGGAGTCGAACTTGCGTATGATAACAGGGACAATGTGTTTACTCCAAATAAAGGATTAAAAACCTATATAACGGCCGATTGGAGTAATCCTGTTTTTGCCAGTGATTATAAATACGGACAATTTGAAGGTGCGCTTTATTGTTATTTTCCGTTACGGCATAATCTGATTACCGGAACACGTTTTGATGTGCAGCAGGTAGTCGGGGATATCCCATTCTATATCAAGCCGTTTATAGATATGCGAGGTGTGCCGACTGCACGTTACCAGGGTAAGACTACTGCGTTAGTGGAACTGGAAGAACGTTGGGATTTTAAATACCGTTGGAGCCTGGTATTCTTTGGAGGTACCGGTAAGGGTTTTGATAAATTCTCAGAGTTTGATGATGCCGAATGGGCCTGGAGCTATGGTGCCGGATTTCGTTATCTGATGGCGCGAAAATTGAACCTTCGCATGGGTGTTGACTTTGCGATGGGACCGGAAGGATTTGCTTACTACCTTGTTTTTGGAACTTCCTGGTTGAGACAGTAATTTGTTTGAGAGATAAATCTCCATTCCTTATCTTTCCATTCTTTTGCATAATCGATACCGATTCTCGGTGTTGTCGAATAGGTATGAACTTTTTGCCCGTCATCTTCGACCCAGATTCTTCCGGATGGTAAGATTTCGCCATAAAAATCAGACGAAAGCCCAAGATGTTTTCCTATACGTCCGGGACCTGATATTTTCTCAACTCCCCGGATGAGGACAGCCTGAGGTTCATCTTCATTTCCGGTAACGAAATTCAGCATCCAGTACATCCCGTAAATCAGGTAAACATATACTTTACCTCCGTCGTGATATAATACTTCAGTGCGTTTTGTCCTGCCTTTACAGGCATGGCAGGCTTTATCTTCTTCCCCACGGTAGGCCTCCACTTCAGTAATGCGAAACCGTTCTAGGCGACCATCATCGAATTTGCGGACAAGCAACTTTCCTAACAGAGCGGGAGCTACAGTGAGAACATCCTGCCTGAAAAAATTGCGTGAAAGTATTTGCATTTCAGATGTAATTATTCTGTGATAGGAGTCAATCTGACATTCCGGAACTGGATATCTTTACCTTCACTTTGCAATCCGATATGACCGGATTTATGCATTGATTTGGTGCCTTTATTTTGAAGTACCCCATTGATATAAACTGTGATAGAACCATTTTTACAGATGATGTCGACGTTATTCCATTCTCCGACAGCCATTTCAGGACTTGGATTGAAATTTTTCACAACAGGAAAAGCCGGGCGTTGTTCCCCCGGTTTTGTCTTGAACTCTGAAATATCAGAACCTCCAAGTAACACAAAATCACCTGCGTTTCCTGCTTTTAATTGACATTCTATGGCATTGGGCCATACTTTATTATCGTTCTGAAGAAAGAGAAAAATACCACTGTTGCTGGCTTCTTCAGGCCATCTCCATTCTACATGCAGACGAAAATTACTGTATTTTTCTTTGGTATACATATAACCGAAAGGAGTTCCCGTAATGTGAATCATGCCATCTTTTACGGAAAAAACCCCGGTGTTGGATTTATTATCTTGTAAAACGAATCCCCAATTATTTAGGTCTTTTCCATTAAAAAGGTCGATTGTTTTTTGTGCATGCAGAGAAAATGATGTAATTAGTACAACGCAGGAAATTAAAAAAGTTTTCATGATACGAGTATTTTATTAATTCAGTGCAAAGTTAATAAATAATCGAAATTTCTTTTATTTTCTGATTATTTTCAAAATAAGTTCTCATTGCTTTTTCATTTTAAAATAAAAGGCTTTAATTAGCTGAAAGTATGGTTTTTTGAACATTTGGACTCATTTCTTTTTTGTTTTGTAAAAATCTTTTTTGTCAGGATTTTTTAATTATTTTTGTCTGAAAATAACACCTTAAAATTCAGAATAGCATGATTAACAAAGAATTGATCAATCCGGGGAGTATTGTAGTTGTTGGAGGTTCGAATACAACCTCCAAACCGGGTGGAAATTGTGTGAGAAATTTGATCAACGGTAAATTTGCCGGGGAATTATATGTTGTAAATCCGAAAGAAAAAGAAGTACAAGGGCTAAAGAGTTATTCTCATGTTTCCAAGATTCCTCAAACGGATTTGGCAATCATTGCAATTCCTGCATCAGCTTGTCTTGAGACAATCACTATTCTGGCCGAGAAAAAAGGAGTGAAAGCCTTTATCATGTTTACCGCCGGATTCGGAGAGGAAACGGAAGAAGGAGGAAAACTGGAAAAAGAAATAGTAAGGGTGATTAATGAGGCGGGCGCCAGCTTGATCGGCCCTAATTGTATCGGACTCTTGAATCGATATCACCATAGTTTATTTACATTGCCAATCCCGGAAATGGATCCTTTTGGAGTCGATATGATTTCCAGTTCGGGAGGAACCGCTTTGTTTATTATCGAATCTTCGATGCGTATGGGGTTACGTTTTAATTCCGTTTGGTCTATTGGAAACGGGGCACAGATCACCGTGGAGGATGTTCTGGAGCATATGGATAAAAATTTTAATCCGGAAACCGATCCTAAGATTAAGCTTCTTTATATTGAAAGTATCAAAGATCCTGATAAATTGCAGGAACACACCACTTCTCTTATCAGGAAAGGTTGCCGTATTGCTGCGATTAAGTCCGGAAGTTCGGAGTCCGGAAGTCGTGCGGCGTCTTCCCACACAGGAGCTATGGCAAACCCGGATCTGGCTGTCGAAGCTCTTTTCCGTAAGGCAGGAATTGTACGTTGTTTCAGCCGGGAAGAACTGGCAACTGTAGCTGCGGTATTCACTTTGAAAGAACTTAAAGGAAAAAATATTGCGATTGTTACTCATGCAGGAGGGCCTGCTGTCATTTTAACCGATGCTTTGGCTAAGGGAGGAATGGATATACCGAAATTGTCGGGAACTCCTGATGCCGAAGAATTAAAAACACATTTACTTCCGGGAACGGCGATTAGTAACCCAATCGACATTTTGGGAACCGGGGGACCGGAGCATCTGAGTATCGCGATAGAATATTGTGATAAAAAGTTCGAAAATGTCGATGGAATCGCGGTTATTTTCGGTAGTCCCGGTTTGACCCGGGTTTATGAAGCCTATGATGTGTTGGATCAGAAAATGAGATCGTGCAACAAACCTATTTTCCCGATTCTACCTTCTGTAACAACTGCATGGGACGAAACTGACTTCTTTGTGAAGAAAGGTCATGTGAACTTTAGCGATGAAGTCGGATTGGCAAATGCGATCACAAAAATAATAAAGACACCCCGTCCATTGGCTAATAACCTTGAATTAAAGGGGGTTGATATTCCTAAAATCCGTCGTATTATTGATGGAATCCCAGGATCCGGTTATATCGAACCGCATTTTGTTCAGGAATTATTTGCTGCCGCCGGAATCCCGTTTGTACCGGAATTAGTATCGAATGAATGGGAAACAGTTCGTGATTTTGCCGGCAAGGTTCATTATCCTGTTGTTGCTAAATGTGTAGGACCAATCCACAAATCGGATGTTGGAGGAGTCGTATTGAATATTCGTTCAGAAGAGCATTTGGCAATTGAATTTGAAAGATTGATGGCTATTCCTGATGCTACAGCAGTGATGGTTCAGCCGATGTTGAAAGGCCGGGAATTATTTATAGGTTCAAAATACGAAGAAAAATTCGGTCACATTGTCCTTTGCGGATTGGGAGGTATTTTTGTCGAGATCTTCAAGGATGTGGCTTCCGGTTTGGCTCCGCTGGCAACAGAAGAAGCGCTCTCAATGATTCGTTCACTTAGAGGATATAAAGTTTTCCAGGGTGCCAGAGGACAAAAAGGTGTAGATGAAAATCAGTTTGCTGAGATTATCGTACGCCTTTCTGCGTTGCTTCGTTTTGCTACTGAAATCAAAGAATTAGATATTAATCCGTTGTTAGCTACAGAAAACGGAATTGTCGCTGTTGATGCCAGAGTACGAATTGAGAAAAATTAATTAAAAATGTTATAAAATATTAAAAATAAATAATTATCTTTACTGCCTTGATGTCAATATTGTTATAAGACAAAGCAAAGGCGAAAAGATGAAACAAATTTTGTATATAGCTTTAATTATTATGTTTTTCGTTTCCTGTAAAGGAAAAGGAGGATATGTGATTGAAGGGAAGATAACAGGTCTGCAGAGTATGTCAATATATTTCGCTGTTCCGGATTCTGAAAAGGGAGGGATGAAAGTTGACACAATTCAGGTTCAAGCGGATGGGAAGTTTGTATACTCAGGAAACTCTGAATCGCAAGTGCCTGTTGTCCTATATATGGAAGATGGAAATGTCTGGACTACTGTTTGGGCTCAGAATAAAGATAAAATCTCTATAACGGGAGATATTCATTATCCGGAATTGATTATAGCGAGAGGAAATGAAATAAATAATCTTTTAGCTGATTTTAAAACAGAGAATAAGTCCTTGCTTAAGGAGAAAAGAAAATTGACGGATCAGTATTCTTCTGATATTGAAAAGGGAGATAGCCTTGATACGGAATTGAATTATTCCGATTATGAATCGAAAATCCTGAATGTTGATCATCAATTGAAGAGTAATGCTGAGAAATTCATCAGTGATCATCCGATATCGATTGCCAGTGTAGTCTTGATACAAGACTTCCTGATGGATGGCAATAATCCGAAAGAGGTTCGGAATTATTTGTCGAAAATTACAGGCGAAGTTACTGAAAATGGTTTATATAAAAAGCTTGTAAAGGTGAATAACAGGCTTTTGTTGACAGAAGTTGGAGAAAAAGCTCCTGACTTTATGGTCATGGATATTGATGGGGATTCGATTCTTTTGAGTTCCTACAACGGGAAATATTTCTTGTTGACATTTGCAGCATCCTGGTGTGAGACTTGTGATAAAGATAATGAAGACCTGGCATTACTGCATAAAGAAATTAGCAGGGACAAGCTTGAAATGTTAACAATTTCCCTGGATGAAGACAGTATAGCCTGGAGAAACATAGTGAAAAATGAAAAATTAGTCTGGAACCATGTCGTCGATACAGATGGTTGGGGTTCAGATATGGTGTCTCTTTACAATATCACGGAGATACCGTCAAATATACTGATTGATAAAGAAAGTACTATTGTCGGAAGAAATTTATCGACAGATAGTATAAAGAAGATAGTAAGACCATAAGATGGTAAGACGGTAAGAGTTTAGGAATCAAAATCTTAATTATATTTTATGTTAGTAAAAGTCTATGCTGCGACTCTGCAGGGCGTAAATGCCATTGTTATCACTATTGAAGTTAATTGTACAAAAGGAGTTCGTTTCTATTTGGTCGGATTACCGGATGTGAGTATTAAGGAATCTCATGAACGTATAACGTCTGCATTAACGGAGAGTGGATATAAGTTTCCCAGAAATCAAATTCTAGTAAACATGGCACCGGCAGATATCCGTAAGGAAGGCGCTTCTTACGATTTGCCGTTAGCGATAGGAGTACTTGCCGGAGCTGAGAAAATCAAATCGGATAAGATTGGTGATTATATGATGATGGGAGAATTATCGTTGGATGGAACTCTTCA
Source organism: Bacteroidales bacterium (assembly GCA_031556375.1). Lineage (GTDB taxonomy): Bacteria > Bacteroidota > Bacteroidia > Bacteroidales > Azobacteroidaceae > BNXB01. Next base: position 15,602 of record JAVBTA010000047.1, read on the forward strand.
GCCTGTCCGGGGAGTATTGCCAATCGCAATCAAGGCAAAGGAAGCCGGGTTTAAAGGAATTATCTTACCTGTCGAAAATGCCCGTGAGGCCGCTGTAGTTGAGGATTTGGATGTTTATGGAATGGAAAACATCAAACAGGTCATTCAGTTTTTCAATGATGAAAAGCAGTTTGAACCTGTAAGTATAAATGTACGTGACGATTTTTATGCGAATCAATCGCAATTTGAATGGGATTTTTCTGATGTCAAAGGCCAGGAAAATGTGAAAAGGGCGATGGAAGTCGCATGTGCCGGAGGACACAACCTGATTCTCGTAGGACCTCCCGGTGCCGGAAAATCCATGTTGGCCAAGCGTATACCTTCTATTTTGCCTCCGTTAACGTTAAGTGAGAGTCTTGAGACCACGAAGATCCATTCTGTGGCAGGTAAGATCACGAATAATAGCTCCCTGATAGCGATGCGACCATTTCGTAGTCCTCACCATTCCATATCTACGGTTGCCATGGTTGGAGGAGGTTCATATCCGCAACCGGGGGAAATCAGTTTGTCTCATAATGGAGTCTTGTTCCTGGATGAATTACCGGAATTTCCACGTTTGGTACTTGAAGTCATGCGTCAGCCGTTGGAAGATCGGAAAATAACGATTTCAAGGGCTAAGTTTTCGGTGGAATACCCTGCCGGATTTATGTTGATTGCCTCGATGAATCCCTGTCCCTGTGGGTATTTCAACCATCCAGAACGAGCCTGTGTTTGTTCTCCGCCACAGGTTCAGAAGTACCTGAGTCGTGTTTCCGGACCGTTACTAGACAGGATAGATATTCAAATAGAAATTGTTCCTGTTCCATTTGATAAAATTTCAGATATCCGGCCTTCCGAATCGAGCGGATTGATACGTCAACGGGTAATGAAAGCCAGGCAGATTCAAGAGCAAAGATTTTCCGATGAAAAGGGCATTTATTGCAATGCGCAGATGCATACCCGCTTGTTGCATAAACATGCCAGACCGGATGATGCCGGACTGCAGCGCCTGAAGATAGCAATGGAGAAACTGAACCTTTCTGCCCGGGCATATGATCGTATACTGAGGGTTGCACGGACAATCGCAGATCTGGATGGATCAGAAAATATCTTGTCGCATCACCTTGGGGAAGCTATTAATTACCGGAACCTTGACCGGGAGAATTGGGGTTGCTAATTCATTGATGTTCAGGTCTCAATAAGTCGTTAACGGTTTTTACCGGATTGAATGTTTCAATGGGAACTTCTACAAAAATGGTATTCCAATCTGACATAGCGCCATTCCACAAGCCAGGTAATTCTAAGGCTTTCAAGTTTTTACCGTTTTTAGACTTGTTGGAAATAAAACCGGTATTTTTATCGATATATTGAGATAGCTGATATTTCTCCCCGTGATGGTTTTTGAGAGCACATACCAGATCGACAGGATTAAAATGGGTACCTTTGTCGAATAGTTCCTTTTTTGCAGGATCTTTAAGGTCAATCTGAGAGCTTTCCAGAATTTGTAAAGAGGTTGTTCCATCCTGGTTTACGGTCAGGAATGGTCCTCCTCCCGGTTCTCCTTCATTTTTCACCATTCCGCAAACCCGCAATGGCCTGTTTAATTTAGATTTGATATAAAGAACCAGTTCGACATCTTCCAGCATTTTTGTCTCCGGATTTTTAATGCAGAGGTCTGTTTGCAGGAAGTGAAGCATCTCTATTAGCTGGTCATGAGTATATTTACCGGATTCAATCAGGTGAAGATAACCGAATATTTTGCGTTGTAACTTGACTAATACTCCGGCAATCAATTGTTTATACTGTACGGTTGCTTGTTTGAAGTGATCAGGAACCACGTTATCTATATTTTTGATAAATACGATATCAGCATCCAGGTCATCGAGGTTTTGAATCAATGCTCCATGTCCTCCGGGACGGAATACCATTTGTCCGTTCTCCCTGAAAGGATCGTTCTTTTCATCTACGGCCAGGGTATCTGTTGATGATTTTTGCTCACTAAAACTAACATCGTATTTGACTCCGAATCGTTTTTCGAAGAAAGATTTTTTGTTTTTGACCAGATCCTCAAAAAGTGCCCGGTGTTCAGGAGATACTGTAAAATGAAGATTAACCATTCCATTTTTGTTGCTGGCATACATAGCGCCTTCAGCCAGATGTTCTTCCATCGCTGTACGGGCTCCTTCCGGGTAGCGGTGAAATTCTAATAGGCCTTTAGCTAGTTGTCCGTAATTCAGTCCCTTGGAATGGAGCAGGTTTGAAACTATTGCTTTATAATTACCTTCTGGGATTAATTGTTTTATATCTTTTCCTTCATTTTTAAGACAGATATTATTCAATGAGTTGAAGAATGCAAAATGCTCGATTTCATCGAAAAATTTCTTCTCAAATGAAGTCTGCGGATCATTGTAAGAACCATCCTGATATTCGAATAAATCCTTGAACATCCGGCTTGCGGCACCAGATGCCGGAACAAATTTTAGTATTTGCCTGTTTTGTTCACGATAGGCTTCCCACTCACTTAAGTACAGAGATTGTTTATCTTCAGTGATGCGCATGATCCCTTTGTCAACAGATGCGGATGCTACAATAGAGAGGTATGGGAACCCTTTTTTGAATTGTTCCAGTTGTTCTTCGATTTGAGAAATATTGATTCCCTTTTGATCAAGGAATGTAAGATCGGCTGAGTTGAGCATGGCTTTGAATTATAAAATTGTTATCATTTTTGGCAAATTTATGGAAATAGTGTTTAAAAACAAAGGATTTGTTCGTAATTTTACCGCAGAATAATCATGGAGACTGTAGTTTTTTCAACTGAAGAACGTAGAGAGCTGATTTCTCTGTATCGCCGGTTATTACAATCGGCAGGGGATTCTCTGCTTAAGGATGATGTACGAAATTTACGGCGTGTTATTGACAGGGCTGTAGATGCAGGAGCTTCATCTCGGGATATGTATGGTTTTAACTTATGGTTAAGTAACATGCATATAGCTCTTATTGTGTCCGATGAAATCGGATTAAAACGTGCATCTATACTCTCAATTTTGCTTTTCAATCTTGTGATGGAAGGTAAATTGAATATAAAAGAGGTTGAAAAAATATTTGGTTCTGATGTTGCCGGTATTGTTAAAGGATTGATAAAAACGCATGAGTTGTATGTGATGAATGCGGCTATTGAGACTGAAAACTTTCGGAAATTGTTGATTTCTTTTGCGGAAGATGTGCGTGTGATCCTGATTATGATTGCCGACAGGTTATATCTGATGCGACAGTCGAAAAGAATAAAGAAAGAAGAACATCAGATCAAAATCGCAGGTGAGGCTTCGTATCTTTATGCCCCTCTTTCCCATAAATTGGGCTTATATAAAATCAAATCGGAATTAGAAGATTTATCCCTGAAAATTCAGGACCGGGAAATGTATGACTATATTGCCGGTAAGTTGAACGAAACCAAGCGTTCGCGGGATCAATATATCGAAGAATTCATTGCTCCGGTAGAAAAGCAATTGAAAGAGATAGGACTTCATTTCGACATCAAGGGCCGTACAAAATCGATCCATTCCATCAGGAATAAGCTGCTGAAGCAAAAAATAGAATTTGAGTCGATATACGACCTTTTTGCAATCCGTGTGGTATTGGATACTTCTCCTGAAAAGGAAAAAGCCGAATGTTGGCAGGTTTATTCGGTAGTGACGGATATGTATCAACCTAACCCCAAACGGATGAAAGATTGGCTTTCAATCCCTAAAAGTAATGGCTATGAATCGCTACATACAACTGTTTTGGGACCTCAGGGACGTTGGGTGGAAGTACAGATACGAACGAAGCGGATGGATGAGGTTGCTGAACGGGGTTTGGCAGCTCACTGGAAATATAAGGGAGTCAAGGGGGAAAACGGATTGGATGAATGGTTGGAAGGAGTACGTGAGGTGCTTGAAAACAAAGATACTCCTCCTTCAGATCTGATTCACGATTTTAAGCTGGATCTTTATGATGAGGAAATTTTTGCATTTACGCCTAAAGGCGATTTGTTTAAGTTGCCGAAAGATGCGACCGTACTTGATTTTGCATTTGCCATACATACTTCGATTGGTTCTAAATGTGTTTCCGGACGGGTTAATGGGAAGAATGTGCCTATCAAGTATAAGTTGCGTAATGGAGACCAGGTAGAGATTCAGACTTCGCAAAACCAGACTCCGAAGCAGGATTGGCTGAGTTTTGTGGTGACATCCAAAGCCCGTGTAAAAATCAAGCAATCGCTTAAGGAACAAGCATCCAAACAGTCGGAGTTTGCCAAGGAACTTCTTCACCGGAGATTTAAAAACCGGAAAATAGAGGAAGATGAGGCGACTCTGATGCGCCTAATGAAGAAAAAAGGTTACAAAACAGTAACTGATTTTTATACGGATATTGCTAATGAGAAGCTCGACGTTAATTCGATAATAGATCAGTACCTGGATCTTGATAAAAAAGAGAAAGATCAGGGCGAACATTCGGAGCGTAGTATCGAAAATTATCATGCGATAATTCCCGGCGAAGAAATAGCGGCGAAAGAGGATGTTTTGGTTATCGATCAAAACCTGACGGGAGTTGAATATAAATTGGCCAAATGCTGTAATCCGATATATGGAGATGAGATCTTCGGATTTGTTTCTTCTCAGGGTATAAAAATTCACCGGAAGAATTGTCCGAATTCACCGGCTATGTTTAACCGTTTTGGTTATCGGGTGGTCATGGCTCGCTGGTCGGGAAAATCCGGAGCAAATCTTCCTGTTACATTGAGGATAATAGGTCGTGACGATATTGCTATCATGACGAATATCACTTCTGTTATCTCCAAAGAAAGTGGAGTTTCTATCCGTGCCATTAACATCGACTCTGCCGATGGTGTGTTCCAGGGAAATATAACTGTAATGCTCAACAATACAGATGCCATGAATTTACTGATTAAAAAAATCAAGGCAGTGAAGGGCGTGAAACAGGTTAGCAGATATTGACCTTTTATCTTGTTTTTTATCTGAAAAATAGGTACCTTTGCGCCCTCAATTAATACCTATTTTCAATATGATTCTTTTCTTTCAAACGAAGGCAAAAACAATTATTGCAGTCGATACGATCAACAAATTATCCAAGGAAGATACCGATAAGCTTGTGTGGCTGTTTAGTGATGCGCAGTTAGTTGCAAAGACACACATCGATAACTGGTTTGTTGGTCCCCGGCGGGAAATGATTACTCCGTGGAGTACAAATGCTGTTGAAATTACACAAAATATGGGAGTCGAAGGGATTACCCGTATTGAAGAGTTTTTTGTTGTGAAAGGAAAAGATGCCGAGCATGACCCCATGCTTCAGCGGATATATAACGGTATTGGTCAGGATGTTTTTACTATCAATAAAAAACCGGATCCGATTGTTCAGATAGATGATATTGGTTCTTATAATCAGAAGGAAGGATTGGCTTTGAGTCAGGATGAAATTGATTATTTGAATAGTGTTAGTGAACGGTTGGGTCGTAAATTGACTGATAGTGAGGTGTTTGGTTTTTCTCAAGTGAATTCGGAACACTGCCGCCATAAAATATTCAACGGAATCTTTGTTATTGATGGGGAAGAAAAAGAAAGCACTCTGTTCCAGTTGATTAAGAAGACGTCAAAAACGAATCCCAACGCGCTGGTATCGGCATACAAAGATAATGTAGCTTTTAGTCAGGGGCCTGTAGTTGAACAATTTGCTCCGCTTTCGGGTGATAAACCCGACTTTTTCTCGGTGAAACCGATAGAAACTGTAATATCATTGAAAGCAGAAACGCATAACTTTCCAACAACCGTAGAGCCATTCAATGGTGCTGCAACAGGTACAGGAGGTGAGATCCGCGACCGTCTTGGCGGAGGAAAAGCTTCTTTGCCGATTGCAGGAACGGCTGTGTATATGACTTCTTATCCCAGGACAGAAAGTGAAAGAAACTGGGAAAAAGGGATGAAAGCCCGTAAATGGTTGTATCAGACTCCTGAACAAATCCTGGTGAAAGCTTCGAATGGAGCTTCGGATTTTGGAAATAAATTCGGTCAACCGCTTATCTGTGGTTCGTTGTTGACTTTTGAACACGAAGAAAATCGTAAAAAATTTGCTTATGATAAAGTAATCATGCTTGCCGGAGGAGTTGGTTTCGGTACCAAACGTGATGCCCTGAAAGGGACTCCGGAAGCCGGAGAGAAAGTGGTGGTGCTGGGTGGTGATAACTATCGTATCGGAATGGGTGGAGGTGCAGTATCTTCAGTAGATACCGGAGAATACTCCAGCGGCATCGAACTGAATGCTGTTCAACGTGCTAACCCGGAAATGCAGAAACGAGCTTCGAATGTAATCCGTGCTCTTGCTGAATCAGATAATAACCCTATTGTTTCGATACACGACCACGGAGCAGGAGGACATTTGAATTGTCTTTCTGAGTTGGTGGAAACGACCGGGGGAAAAATCGATATGTCGCAACTTCCTGTTGGCGACCCGACTTTATCCGCAAAAGAAATTATCGGTAACGAGAGTCAGGAACGTATGGGTCTCCTGCTCAAATCAAAAGATATTGAACATGTACGTAAGATTGCAGAACGTGAGCGTTCTCCGATGTATGTTGTCGGGGAAACTACCGGTGATATGCAATTCGTATTTGAACAAAAAGACGGTCAGAAACCATTGGATCTTAAATTAGAAGATTTCTTCGGTAAACCACCCCGTACGGTGATGAACGACCAGACTATACCCGAAACATTCGAGTCGTTGAAATATGACGAAAAACAACTTGTCAAATACCTGGAAAACGTGTTGCAACTTGAAGCTGTGGCATGTAAAGACTGGTTGACAAATAAAGTAGACCGCTCGGTGACAGGAAAAGTGGCCCGTCAACAGTGTCAGGGAGCTATTCAATTGCCATTGAGTGATTTAGGCGCTGTCGCTTTAGACTACCGTGGAAAAGCGGGAATCGCGACTTCTATCGGTCATGCTCCTCAAGCTGCGTTAGTCGATCCGGCTGCCGGTTCGGTTCTGGCTATTGCCGAATCGTTGACTAACATTGTTTTTGCTCCATTGAAAGATCAGATCAAGAGTGTTTCTCTGAGTGCGAACTGGATGTGGCCATGTAAAAATCCGGGAGAAGATGCCCGTTTGTATAAGGCTGTTGAGGCTTGTTCGGATTTTGCCTGTACATTAGGAGTAAACATTCCTACAGGAAAGGATTCGTTGTCGATGACTCAAAAATACGGAGAAGAAAAGGTCTATTCTCCAGGTACAGTGATTATTTCGGCAGGAGCTGAAGTTTCGGATATTCGTAAAATAGTTTCTCCGGTAATCAAAAATAAACGTGGATCAGGAATCTACTATATTGATTTTTCTTTCGATCAGTTAAAATTGGGCGGTTCTGCTTTTGCTCAATCAATCAATAAATTAGGTGTTGAAGTTCCTACCGTGAAAGATGCAGAATATTTTGCAACTACCTTCAATGCCGTTCAGGAGTTGATTGAAGAAGGATTAATCCTTGCCGGGCACGATATTTCGGCAGGAGGTATGATTACCACGTTGCTTGAAATGTGTTTTGCAAATGTCGATGGAGGTTTGGAACTGAACATGGATAAGATTAAGGAAAAAGATCTGATGAAGATTTTGTTCAGTGAAAATCCGGGAATCATTATTCAGGTGCAAGATAAAAAAGCCGTTGAGGCTTTCCTTAACGAGCGAGGTGTAGCATTTGCCGCTATTGGTAAAGTAACTAAAGAACGTGAGATCAGGATTAAAAAGAATGATGCGAATATACTACTGGACGTCAATCATTTGCGCGATGTTTGGTTCCGTTCTTCGTATCTTTTGGAACGTTCACAAACTCCGGCGAAACTGGCAAAAGCACGTTTCGACAATTATAAGAATCAACCATTACAATTTCGCTTTAATAAAGAGTTTTCAGGACAATTAGCTCAGTACGGACTTTCTGCGGATCGTAAAAAAGCTTCAGGAGTGAAAGCTGCCATTATCCGGGAGAAAGGAACTAATGGAGAACGTGAGATGGCTTATTCGCTTTATCTGGCAGGTTTTGATGTGAAAGATGTTCATATGACCGACCTGGCATCCGGACGTGAGACTTTGGAAGATGTGAATATGATCGTGTTCTGTGGTGGATTTTCTAATTCCGATGTTCTGGGTTCTGCTAAAGGATGGGCTGGAGTGTTCCGTTACAATGAAAAGGCAAAGAGTGCTCTGGAAGGGTTTTATAAACGTAAAGATACATTGAGCTTAGGTATCTGTAATGGTTGCCAGTTGATGGTAGAACTGGATCTGGTTTATCCTGAACACAAGAAGAAAGCAAAAATGCTTCACAATGAATCTCATAAGTTTGAGTCTGAATTTGTTTCTGTGGAAATTCCAAGAAATAAGTCTGTGATGTTCAGTTCATTATCTAAAAATAAATTGGGTATTTGGGTGGCGCACGGAGAAGGAAAGTTCAGTTTGCCTTACGAAGAATCAAAATATAATGTTGTCGCAAGATATAATTATGCTGAATATCCGGCTAACCCTAATGGTTCGGATTATTCGGTTGCAGGTATCTGCTCAAAAGATGGTCGTCATTTGGCGATGATGCCTCACCTGGAAAGATCTGTATTCCCATGGCAATGTGGTAACTATCCGGAAGACAGAGTGTTGTCGGATGAAGTTACTCCATGGGTAGAAGCGTTTGTAAATGCAAGAAAATGGGTTGAAGATCAAACCCGTTCAAACTCATAAAAAGTAAATGAATAAGGATTCTTCTCGTCGGCCGGACAGGTCTCACGGGAAGTTTCCTGCCATTCAGACCAGTTGATTGCCGGGAAGAATGTGTCTGCACCAGGAAATTCCGTATGCACACGAGTCAGATATAGTTTATCTGCCAAAGGTAATGCCTGATTATAGATTTGTCCTCCACCGATGATAAAAACTTCTTCTTCATTGATTGTTTTGATCAATGCGGCATCCAGAGAGGAATATACTTCACAGTTTTCATAAGAAATATTAGTATCCCTGCTCAGGACAATGTTCCTTCTGTTGGGAAGAGCGCCTTTAGGTAGTGATTCGAAAGTTTTCCGGCCCATTATAATGGTGTGTCCGGTAGTTAATTCCTTAAAACGTTTGATTTCGGCAGGTAACCTCCAGAGAAGATCGTTTCCCCGGCCAATTTCGTTGTTCTTTGCTACTGCGACAATGATTGAGATAATCATACAGCAACGTCTCCTTTGATGTGTGGATGCGGATCGTAGTTTTCCAACTGGAAATCTTCGAATTGAAAGTCAAAGATACTTTTTACATCCGGGTTGATTTTTATATTAGGAAGGGATCTGGGCTCCCTGCTTAATTGTAATTTTACTTGTTCCAGGTGGTTGGTGTAGATATGGGCGTCACCCAAGGTGTGTACGAAATCACCTTCTTTGAGGCCGGTTACCTGAGCCATCATTTTTAATAATAGGGCATAAGAAGCGATATTGAAAGGAACACCAAGGAAAATATCGGCGCTACGCTGATAAAGTTGCAGGCTGAGTTTCCCGTCCGCTACATAAAATTGAAAGAAAGCATGACAGGGTGGGAGGTTCATGTTATTCAAATCTCCTACGTTCCAGGCGCTGACGATGATCCGGCGGGACTCCGGATTATTTTTAATTGTATCTACAACTTCGGTAATCTGGTCGATATGCCCTCCATTATAATCAGGCCATGATCTCCACTGATAACCGTAAATATGCCCTAAATCGCCCTTTTCATCGGCCCATTCGTTCCATATGCGAACTCCGTTATCGGTCAGATATTTAATGTTTGTATCTCCTTTGAGGAACCACAACAATTCGTAAATGATTGATTTGAGATGCAGTTTTTTTGTAGTCAGCATCGGAAATCCGTCTTCCAGGTTAAACCGCATCTGGTGACCAAATACGCTCAACGTGCCGGTGCCGGTACGATCTTCTTTTTTAGTTCCTTCCGATAGAACACGGTTCAATAAATCAAGATATTGTTTCATTAATTTTCTTTTTGGGATTCAAAATTGGGAATAAATCTCCAGATTACCAAAAATTATTATATTTGTAGTTGAAAGTTTTATATTGAAAACAGATTGAACAATTGAAATCATTATTGTATTGCTTAGTCGCGTGAGCGACGTGGCCTCAGTAGGCGGGGATGTTAATCCCCGGTAAATAATATAACGCCGTACCAATGAACCGCGTGAGCGGTGATTTTTGTTATAATGACTAATGTGTCGCCACGCTGTGGCTCGGGTTTGGTGGTTCGTCATCGTACGGGGATTGACATCCCCGCCTACTGAGGCCACGTCGCTCACGCGACTAAGTAATACAATAATGATTTCAATGGCATCTTCCTAAGCGTATTAAATTATTAAGTATGAAACGAGCATGTACAATAGTGTACATCAAGGCAAATGAACATGCGAGTTCCATACGACCTTTAAAAATAAATTATGTTCGTATGAAAAAACTGACAAACATTGTATTCATTTTATTATCAGCTTTTTTTCTGGCAGCTTGTTGCTGTGATAAAAGCAAAGAAAATCAACAGATTATGAGTATAAAAACAGAAAAAACCTGGGAAGAGCAGTTGGATGAAGTTCTTCCGTTATTGGGACATCGTAACTGGATTTTAGTGGTTGACAAGGCTTTCCCATTGCAAAGCGCAGCCGGGATGACTTATATCAATACCAATGGAGCTCTTTTGGATGTGCTGGGTAAAGTAACCGGTAAAATTAAGTCGGCAAGCCATGTTGCCGGGATTTACTACACAGATGCGGAATTGGGATATATTTCTGAGGATCTGGTTCCCGGGATCGATACATTCAAAAAGAATCTGCAACAAGCTCTAGCGGGAAACAATATCCAAACGCTCAATCACAATGATGTTTTCAAGCGCCTGGACGATGCTTCCAAATTATTTAATGTTGTAGTTCTTAAAACCGAGCAAGTGATGCCTTACACTTCCGTTTTTATCGAACTGGATTGCGGCTATTGGTCGGCCGATAAAGAGGCTAAACTAAGAACTTTGATGCAATAGGTTCGAGACTATCGATTGACTTCGCAATTTCTTCGTCGGACAGTGCGTAATTACGCATTGTTCCGGCTAAATATTGGTCGTAAGCCGACATATCGATCAATCCATGTCCTGAAAGACAGAACAGGATTGTTTTTGCTTTTCCTTCTTCTTTTGCCTTTTTTGCTTCTCGGATAGCAGATGCAATAGCATGAGTTGATTCGGGAGCTGGAATAATTCCTTCTGTATTGGCAAATAACATTCCGGCTTCGAATGTTTCTAATTGAGGAATATCCTGGACTTCAACATATTTATCTTTGCAAAGTTGACTGACAATAGTTCCGGCGCCATGATAACGCAATCCTCCGGCGTGGATGTCGGCAGGCTGAAAATCATGCCCTAATGTGTACATGGGAAGTAGGGGAGTCAATCCGACAGTATCTCCGAAGTCGTATTCGAATTTACCACGGCTTAATTTAGGACAACTAGCCGGTTCAGATGCAATTATGCGGACATTTTTTCCTTCTGTCAGCTGGTGACGGAGGAATGGGAAACTTATTCCGGAGAAGTTGGAACCTCCTCCAAAGCAACCGATTACTACTTCCGGAAATTCTCCGGCTATTTCCATTTGTTTTTCCGCTTCCAACCCGATGATGGTTTGATGCAGTATCACGTGATTCAGTACGCTTCCGAGGGTATATCTGGCTTCCGGGTCTCTTACGGCCATTTCCACAGCTTCAGAAATAGCAATTCCGAGGCTACCGGAGTTATTCGGGTCTTTTTGCAGGATCTTTCTTCCGGCCTCGGTCAGATTACTTGGGGATGCGACAACATCGGCACCCCAGGTCTGCATCATACTTCGGCGATAGGGTTTTTGTCCGTAGCTGACTTTTACCATAAAAACATCCAGTTTCAAACCGAAAACGCTACATGCGAAACTCAAAGCCGCTCCCCATTGGCCGGCTCCTGTTTCAGTAGTCAATCGTTTGATCCCTTGTTTTTTGTTATAGTATGCCTGAGGTAATGCGGAATTGAGTTTATGTGAACCGATAGGACTCACTCCTTCATTTTTGAAGTAGATATGAGCCGGAGTATCGAGTGCTTTTTCTAATCCTGTAGCACGAACCAAAGGTGTCGGACGCCATATTTTATATAAATCCCTTACTTCGTCCGGAATTTCAATCCATTTGTCTTGCGACATTTCCTGATGGATAAGTTCCTTTGCGAAAATATCCTCCAGATCTTCCGGATTTAGAGGCTGTTTTGTCGCAGGATTCAATGGAGGAAGGGGTTTATTCGGCATATCCGCCACAATGTTATACCATGCTTTTGGTATATCATTTTCACTTAAAATGATTTTTTTGATAGACATACTTGGGTTGCTATGTTAAAATTGCATACAAAGTAATGAAAAACATTTCAATTTATCAAATAAAAACAGGATATGTCGGATTTCCGGCATACCCTGTTCGTTTTTACTATAAGAAGTACGATTCTTAATTGATATCTATCACTCCTTTAATTTTAAGAGTAATAGTAGAAGGCTCACCTGATGTTTCAACGGTAATTGTTTTTTCAAATGCTCCCGGAGCCTGTCCTGCCGGATTGAAATCGGCTTTTACATGTCCTTGTTTTCCGGAAGAAATAGGTTCTTTCGTCCATTCAGGAGTTGTACAACCGCAGGAAGGCTTAACGTTTGTGATGACAATAGGTTTGTCGTTGTTGTTCGTAAGTGTGAAGACAGCCGTAACTTTTCCATCTTTCGCTTTTATTGTTTTGAAATCGTGAGTCGTCTCATTAAAAGAAATTTGTTTGGCATCCTTGACTTCAATAGTTACTTTTTGCTTGTCCTGGTTACCCAGGGTTACATCGCTATTCGCTAAAACGGTCATTCCTGCAAATAGGGGAACTATCAGTGCGAATTTTAATAACTGCATCTTGTTAGAATTTTTCTTGTTCATCATTGTAATACGTTTTTTTAAATGATTAAAATTGAAATTATTTGCAATTTCCAGATAAGTCGGTATCTGACTAACCTTCAGGAGTTCCTGTTGGTATTGGCGCCTGTCGTAACCGGCTTCAAGAATTTGTTTATCGGTGTAGAATTCGATATTTTGCCTTACAGCTCGTTTGAGCAGCCATACTAACGGGTTGTACCAACAAAGGGCGCAAATGGTTTCAAAGAGCATGATATCGACTGAATGCCATTGAGTTACGTGTATTTGTTCGTGATTCAGAATGGCTTTCATATCCTCGTTGTTATGTAACGCAGGATTAATATAAATAGTTTGAAAAAATGAAAAAGGATTTGTTATAGTTTGCATTTTTCGGACTTTACAATTGTTAAAGTCCTCTTCCGGAGTCGATTTCCTATGAATACCCCAGAGACTGATCAATTGGATTACTGTTCGGCTAAGCAAAATTAGACACCCAGTCGCAACAGTATATAATATGCCGTCTTGTATGGAAAATGTTTTTTCGGCGCCACTGACATTAATTGGAAAATGTGGAGTGATCTGTTGAATGGTCTGCACCTGAACAGCTGAGAAGAACATTGAAAAATCAACCAGAGGAAACAGAAACGATAATGGCAATGACGCCAGAAAATAATAGCGTTTCCATAGGTAGAATGTATCTTTTTGTAGAAATAATAAATAAAAGATGTAAAACACACCAAGTGCAATGTTTACCTTTAGTATATATAGTAGTTCCGGATTCATGGCTTGGAGTTTTGTTGTTCGATCATTTCCGCCAGTTCTCTCAGCTCTTCGGGTGTCAATGCTTTTTCATTGACGAAGAATGCAACCAGATCTTTGTACGAATTCTTAAAGTAACTTTGTACAAAACCCGACATAAACGTCTTCTTGTATTCTTCTTCTTTGATGATGGGTGTATATTCATACACGTTACCATATTTCCGGGAAGAAACGTATTTTTTCTTCTCCAGGTTTTTTACGATTGAGGCCAGAGTCGTGTAGGGTAACTTAGGCTCCGGGTAATTTTCCAGATAGTCTTTGATAAAGCCGGAACCTTTTTTCCAAACGATTCTCATGGCATCTTCTTCCTGTATAGTCAACTTTTCCATATTTATTTACTTACGAAACTTTCGCAAAGTTACGAACATTTCGTAAGTCTACAAATTTTTCGGAGAAAATTTTTAAAATAATTACAATTAAGAAGGATAACAGCTTGTAGTTCTATTTCTTTTTTAATATCTTTGTATAAAATCTTACATTATGACAAAGAAAAAATTTAAAGAAATGAAATCCGGTAAGCGCCTGAAAAAACAGGATATGATCACCCGGGTTGTGAATCTGTTTAACCATTACCCCAAAGAATTAATGAACTACAAACAGGTTAGTGCTGAAATTGGCGCTACTACCCAGGTCAATAAATTAATGGTAGCCGAAATTCTGGAACGGCTCCATGAAGACGATTTCCTGATCGAAGAAGATCGCGGGAAATACCGTCTTAATGGTCTGGGCCTGATTGCCGAAGGTACTTTTGAACGACATTCCAACGGAAAGAATGCATTTATTCCGGAAAGTGGCGGCAAATCGATATTTGTTGCCGAGAGAAATTCCATGCATGCTATGAATGGAGATAAAGTGAAAGTACAGTTGCTCGCTAAACGAAAAGGCCGGGAACCTGAAGCTGAAGTACTGGAAATCCTCGAGCGGGCGAAAAGCACATTTGTAGGTGTACTGGAAGTAGGCAAAGGTTATGCTTTTCTTATTGCCGACAGTAAAATATTAGCAAACGACATATTTATTCCAAAAGATAAACTGAAAGGCGGAGAAACAGGTCAGAAAGCGCTTGTGCGAGTTCTGGAATGGCCGGAAAAGGCTAAGAATCCTATTGGAGAAGTTATCGATGTCCTGGGAAAACCCGGTAATAACGATACGGAAATGCATGCTATTTTAGCAGAATTCGGATTGCCATACAAATATCCGGAATCTGTAGAGAAAGCTGCGAACAAGATCCCGACCACAATCTCTGAATCAGAGATCAAAAAACGGGAAGATTTTCGGAATGTCACAACATTCACTATCGACCCGAAAGATGCAAAGGATTTTGATGATGCTCTTTCAATACGTGAAATCCAAAAAGGACTGTGGGAAGTCGGTGTGCATATTGCTGATGTGACTCACTATGTTCAAACCGGTGATATCATTGATCGAGAAGCAGAAAAACGCGCAACGTCTATCTATCTGGTCGACCGGACTATCCCTATGTTGCCGGAAAAATTATGTAATGAATTATGTTCTTTGCGCCCGAATGAAGATAAACTGGCATTTTCAGCGATTTTCGAAATGAATGAAAATGCTGAAGTGAAGAATTACCGTATCATGCGGACAGTTATCCACTCCGATCGTCGGTTTACCTATGAAGAAGCCCAGGAAGTCCTGGAAACCGGAGAGGGTGACTATAAAAACGAATTGTTGGTATTAGATAAATTGGCTAAAAAACTGCGAGAAAAACGATTTACCTCCGGAGCCATCAATTTTGACCGTTATGAAGTAAAATTCGAACTGGATGAAGATGGAAAACCAATTCGAGTATTTTTCAAGGAATCGAAAGATGCCAATAAACTGATTGAAGAGTTTATGCTTCTGGCTAACAGGACAGTAGCTGAGTCTATCGGAAAAGTTCCTAAAGACAAGAAAGCCAAGACTTTCGTATATCGTATACATGACTTGCCGGATCCTGAAAAAATGGAAAATTTTGCTGAGTTCATCCGTCGATTTGGTTATAAGTTAAAGACAACAGGGACTAAATCCGATATCTCCAAAGGAATAAATCACTTGTTGGATGATGTACAAGGTAAAAAAGAACAGAATCTGATCGAAACCGTTGCTGTACGGGCAATGGCGAAAGCCCAGTATTCGACACACAATATAGGGCACTATGGACTGGCATTTGAATATTATACTCATTTTACTTCACCTATCCGTCGATTCCCTGATATGATGGTGCACCGTTTACTGGATCGTTACTTGTCTGCCGGGCGTTCGGTTCCGGAAAGCAAACTGGAAGAGCAGTGCCAACATTCCTCAGCGATGGAAAATATAGCTGCGACAGCGGAAAGGGCTTCCATCAAATACAAACAAGTCGAATTTATGTCCGACAAACTGGGTATGGTCTTCGATGGAGTCATTTCGGGAGTTACCGAATGGGGATTGTATGTCGAGCTGAATGAAAACAAATGCGAAGGCATGGTTCCTATCCGCGACCTGGATGATGATTACTATGAATTCGACGAGAAGAGTTATTGTCTGACCGGACGAAGAAACAAACAGCAATACCGTCTGGGAGACGCTATTACAATCAAAGTCGCCAGGGCTAATCTGGAACGCAAACAACTGGATTTCATGTTGGCAAAAAACGAATAACTCGGTGGCCGGTATTTACATCCATATTCCTTTTTGTAAAACACGATGTATCTATTGCGATTTTTTCTCTGCTACTAAGGGAGTACCATCGCAATATGTTGATGTTTTGTGTGAAGAAATAAGGTTACAAAAGGATTATTTGGGAAAAGAAGCGATTAAAACTATCTATTTCGGAGGAGGAACTCCCAGTCAATTGGGAGTTTCCGATTTTAAGAAGATATTTGACGCTCTCTCCCAGAATTTTAATTTGGATACGATAGAGGTGACTCTTGAAGCCAATCCGGATGATATTTCAAAGGAATATCTGGATAGTATCAAAGACTTGCCTTTTAACCGGATTAGTCTGGGAGTCCAGAGTTTCGATAATTATGAACTGGAATTCCTTAATCGGCGACATAATGGCCAGTCTGCTATAGATGCAGTGAAGCTCTGTCAGGAAGCCGGACTTGATAATATCAGTATCGATTTGATTTATGGCGTACCATGTTCTTCCGGCCTGGAGACATGGAAAAAAACAATACAACAGGCTCTGGAACTTAATGTTCAACATATTTCTGCCTATTCGCTTACTTATGAAGAAGGGACAGCTCTTTCCAAAATGGTTGAGTCCGGAAAGGTTGAACCTATCGATGACGATGTCAGTCTTTGCATGTTTGAATATATGATCGATGAATTAGGAAAAAATGGTTTTGAGCATTATGAAATCTCAAACTTTGCTAAACCGGGGTATCGTTCGAAACATAACTCATCCTATTGGAGCGGAACACATTACCTTGGATTAGGAGCTTCAGCTCATTCGTATAATGGTAAAACCAGGCAATGGAATGTCTCTTCCCTTGACGAATACATCAAGACTATCCAAAACGGAGAGATCCCTGCCGAACTGGAGGTTATCACTCCTCAAACCGCTCATAATGATTATATTATCACCCGTTTGAGAACAAAAGAAGGAATTAACCTGGATGAATTAGCTTCCCTGTTTGGAGAAAAATCAAAAAATCGCTGCCTGAAGCTGGGAGAACCCTATATTAAAGATAGTCTGTTAATACTTGAAGACAATATTCTGAGAATTACTTATAAAGGCATCTTTATTTCCGACAGCATCATGCGCGATCTGTTATTGTGACAAATAAAAACTACTTACTACACTGGCATGATCGGAAGGCCAAAACACAGGGTGATGGTTTAACATTTCCGAGCTATATGGCAGTAATTTTGATCCTTTATAATAGATAAAATCAATCCTGCATGGAAGGCAATCCGGAGTTTTAGCCAACGGATTAATCAGCGGAGACCAGGTAAAACCAGGATATTCCGCAGCTTTAGGGTGTAATTTCCTGAAACTATCGGTATAATCAGCTTTTTCCATTAATCGGGAAACCGGGAAATCAATTGCCAATCCATTATGCATAGCTTTATTTTCTTCTGTCCAATCCAGATGAGAGTCGGTATTGAAATCTCC
Organism: Bacteroidales bacterium; assembly: GCA_031556375.1. GTDB lineage: Bacteria > Bacteroidota > Bacteroidia > Bacteroidales > Azobacteroidaceae > BNXB01. The sequence continues at coordinate 33,521 of JAVBTA010000047.1, forward strand.
TACAACCAATACCGGAATTCTATCGGCTGAGTTTGTCCAGGAGGTGATATCATTCAAGATAGATGTTAACTCACGAACTCTTGTTTCCTGTTCTTTTTTCAGAAATTCTTCGATAACAGATTCGCCTTTGGCAAGATCACACGCATCGGGTAAGTAATTAAGCCAGATGTCAAAGAATGCAATTTTCTGACCTCCTCCAAGATCGATCAGAGCCCCTCCGGAATTGAACGGTTTGAATAACTGGAGTGTCTCTTCAATAGGATACCGGCTCATAATGCTAAGGTTAGTGCTGATCAGATAAAAATAATAACCCAGCGAATCCGCAATGATAGCTCCTGAACCATAGGTTTCTATTAAGCCGATAATATCAGCGTTTTCTTTTTTAAGGATCTCGATAGTTCGTTCCACTCCAACATTTTGACCAAAACGATGTCCTCCATGCCAAATGTTCCAGACTTGTGTTTTCAGCTTTTCCGGAGCGGTTTGAGCTATTGGCTGAGTTGGAAAAAACTGTTCGTAACTTTCAGACACTTCTTTTGCAGTGAGTCCTTTACTCCAGAGCCGGACTTCGTCGATCATTCCATTGAAAGCCATCCATTCTCCCCTGGAACCCCAATCCTGGTATTCATCCGAACCTCCGAGTACTGTTCTCAATTCACTTTCCATGGATTTTATATTCGGAACCTGGTAAATAGCAACATTTTTTCCATCGAAATAGAGCCAGATCTCTTTTTTTGAGCGATCGAACGAAACTGTGATCTGGTGCCATTCTCCGTCATTAATAGCTTGTCGTTGAAAAGTAGGCTCATAATTATATTGAGTGTTGCCATCGCTCATATTCCAATACCAACTTCCATTCTCTTTTGTGCCGATACACCATCCTGCGCTTTTATTATCATTTGTTTTTTTATTGGTCATGATTGGTGTTCCCTGAGGGGCATTTTTCAAGCTTTTTACCCATATCTGGAGAGAAAAAGAAGACGATTCACCATAAGCCGGATGCTCGCTTTTATCCATGCAAAATGGAATTCTTAAAGGAACATTGGCCGTCAGATCCAATGCTTTGCCTTTCAATCCCGGACAATAAGCCGGAGAATACACTCCCAGAAGGGAATTGTCATTTTGAATAGCATCTTTTTCCTGTTGTAATTCTTTATTAACAGGTTCATCGAATGATTTGTAAAAAGAAACATTGCCTTGTTGACCAAAACCATTCAGGGAAAAAATACAGAATACAAGAAGAAAGATTGTGTGTTTCATATCAGATTATCTTTATAAAGATAGTGAATTTTTATTTTATATCAAAATTTTTCGATCGGAAATAGACGGAGAACAGCGGCGTCCTAATACTCTCTCCGGAAAATCAGGAACAGGAGGAACCCATTCACTCTGAATTCCCTTTATAGAAAAGTTTCCTTTTCCATCGATATCTATAAATGCATATAAAGGATCTTTGCAGAGGGCTATATTGTCGAGATGGGGGTATTTTTTGTAAAGTGATTTATCGGGATAACGTCCTGGACTTGCAGGCTCAAACCAATAATATGAGGCGCTGTTGATATCAAAATAATGGATTCCATTAATTTCACGGTAAAAATCCAGATGGTTATGTCCGTTAAAACAAGCGATTATCTTTCTATAACCAGCTTTTTTGTTTTCTTCTTCCATGATAAGCTGAATCTCCAACCGGTTCTTTATTCCAAGCGAATAATGGTAAAGACTTTGATGTGAGAAGATCATGACAGGTAAAGAAGTAGAAGCCAGATCTTTTTTGAGCCATTCAATCTGCTCATCATCAATATATTCACGAAATGAATCGTTTACAAAATAATTAGCCTTCTCATAATCAATATATTGGCCGTCTTTGTATAGATTATTCGCATCCAATATGATAAAATGATATCCGTTTTTATCGAAAGAATAATACCGGGAAGGTATATTCAGGAAACCAATCATTTCATCTTTGGTATTACGATCCATGTCGTGGTTGCCCAGGACATGATAAGCTGGGCAGGATGCTGATTCGAATTGTTTCACAAACGACTGGTTTTCAGGAATTCCAAAGCAAAAGTCCCCCAAACTGATAATAAAATCAGGCTTTTCAATCTCTACGTTTTTCATAAAAGCCTCCAGGCGGGAATCTGCGTCCGGAATCAGATCACGATGTATATCCGAGATTATTCCGAATTTTACAGGTTTACTTATTCGTTTCTTTTTAGAAGGTATATTGTCAATATTTCTGGAAATCAGTGGCAGGGAGAATCCGGTACCTCCTAAAATGGCCATATATTTTAAAAAATTTCTTCTGCTATTCATTGCTTATCTTTTTAGAAGATATAAAGGCATATACATTACCGGAAAAATCTACTGCGATCAGGGTATTCCCAGAGATGGCCATACTCGCGAAAGATGGAGCTCCTGTATGCATTTTCCATACAATTTCACCTGTTTTTGCTTTCACGCCATAGAAATAACCGTCGGATGCTCCGAAATAGACTATTCCATCAGAGAGAACGGGACTGGTTTCTACCGTTGCAAAAGGTGTTGTAGTATATGGAGCGGTATATACCAGCGATTGTCCTGTTGGAGTATTCCAGATCACGGAGAGGGTTTCTTTATCTAAAGCAATAAGTCCTTTATCGGCTGTTCCGAAAATTATTTCATTATCGGTGATCAATGGAGTTGAAGTTACGTCCAAACTGCGTTCCGGGACTTCTTTCTGCTTTATGATCTTTCCGGTTTTAGGTTCTATAATGAACACACTTTTTGATGAAATTATATAAAAAAGTCCATCATGTAATACCGGCGAAGCACCTCTATTACTTAAACCATCCTGGTTGATTTTCCATAATCCGGCGCCTGTTTTCAGATCATTTCCGTGAAGGGCTCCCCATTGAGCACCTGCAACCAATACTCCGTTGCCGACAGTTAATGTTGTTGTAGTACCTTCATTAGCTTTCCATGCGGTATTTTTCCATACTGTTGAGCCGTCTTGGGCATTAAAAGCGCTTAATCCGGTACCAGTACCGGCATAGACAATTCCATTTTCCGAGGTCAGACCTTCTTCGATATAACCGGAATAGTGGTCGGCAACGTTCTTTTCCCAATGTAATTGTCCGGAATTGATGTTTATCGCATAAAGATGTCCTTCTGAGTCCTGGGCAAAGACCAGTCCGCTCTCATAAGCAATTGAATTCTTGATGGAATTGCGTGTCGGATATTTCCAAATCGGAGTTCCTGTTTTTGCGTCGAGGGCAAAAACTCCATTATTAGACTTTCCGTTATCATCGCAGGATGCAACGATGATTTTATTATCAACGATAAGAGGGGAAGACATAAAAATATTGGCTCCTATATTTTTTATCCACGATAATTGTAACGGAATATTCAAAAGAGCAGTCGATTTGCCTGTATGCTGAACATTTCCAAGTAAGACGGGCCAATTTTCTTTTAGTTCGGGTTTTTTATTAATATCCTGATTATAAATAAAATCAGAAGAGGATACAATCTTTTTCCCACTGTTAAATTCGGCTGTTATCGTAACAGAAAGCCGTTGTTTATCCCATGATGGCTGCGGAATCATTTCTGCAAACCAGTTCCAATCGCTTGATTGTTGCATTGATAATGGTTCAGAGGTAGTTTTATCCCCGTAAAGGGCTAAAGTATAAGTGATGTTTTTCACATTAGATCCTGAATGATATGCATTTACAGAAAGAGGTATTTTCCCGGATGAAGTTATGGGAGCGATGCTTCCATTTACAGGAGATGCGATAACAGCCTGTGGTTCAACATAACAATAATGAAGTCTAAAGTCTGTATCATTTTTTTTATTGATATGAACAACGCGAAATGCAGAGGTAGAATGATCAATACCCCCTTTGTCCAATGTAGATGTACAAACAGTGTAAATATCGCCTTGATTACGTACATAATTGATATGCCAATGTCCGTATATCCAAGCTTTTAAGTTGTGTTTGCGAAGGTCGATTTTTTGATCTTTAGGGCCAAATAAAAAGTCATTACTTCTTGTCAGTATATCATGATTAAAAACAATAACCGCTTTATCGGGATCGGTTTGTGCCAGATCGTTTTTTAACCAATTATATACTTCTTCCGTATTATAGCTGGGTTTGGCATCTCCTCCCGCCATTGGAGTTACAATATAATGCATGTTCCCATATTCAAAAGAAAACCAGGTAGGTCCGTAAACAGACTCGAAAAGTTGTTCTCCGTACTCGCCATTAACCAAATCATGATTCCCGATACAATAGTAAACAGGACAATTCATAGTTTTAGAGTTTACAATTTTGATGTGCGATTTGAGTCCGTTTTCATAACAAATATCTCCTGTATGGATAAGGAAAGAGATATCTTCATTTTTGATATATTGTTTCAGGTAATCGACCCAGGTATTATCTATGCCACGTCCATGGATCTCAGTATCAGTTATTTGGATGAATTTATGATCCAGCTGAGGAGTGGAGTTATTTTTTGTCAGGATGAAATCATATGTTTTTTGTGAAGCTTGAACCGGAATATAGTGAGAATCGACCCGATATCCGGCAGGAGTTGTTATCGTTATAAAACGGGTTTTTGCATAACCGGGTAATGAAAATGCTCCATTTTTATCTGTTTTTACTACATTCTGGCCGTCAGTAACTGAAACATGAGGGAATGGACTATCTCCTTTATTAAATTTCCCATCAGCATTACTATCCAAATAAATACGGCCAGTGTAAGCTGCAGAAATTATCCCCGTAGAAATAAATAAAAGAATTACAACCGATAAAATATTTCTCATTTGAATGATATTAGATAAACGATATAAAAGTAAGAAAAAAGGCAATACAAATGGAAAGGCTATGCCAAAATCACAGGTTTCCCGTCGATTTTCGACATAGCCTTAATAATATTAGTTTTTCAATATACTATTTCCAATACTTTTGCTGTTGCAGATTCGAGTTCAGTAATAACTCTTTTTCCGGTATCGGATAATAATAATATTGCGGGCTTTTGAATGTTTTTGGAGATGTTTTTTGTACCGAAAACATGATATTTCCAGATGTACCGTTTTCCAGATAGAAGCTAGCAGGATTTCCATTCTTATCTTTCAAAGGATAGATATTCAGTTTCTCTTTTACTGCTGGAGGCAGGTTATCGATAGGGCCTGTTTTATCCGAAGATTCGAGGATAGCAATATCAGGGATTCCATCACCTGTGACATCAATGCCGCCCAGTCCTTTGACATACATCCCTTTTTGCTTTTCGGCGAGAGCATTTCCCAGCGCCCAACGCATGACATCATCGTATCGGAAACCTTCACAAGCAAGTTCTACACGGCGTTCTCTACGGATTTCGAGTATAACACCTTTGTTTGAGCCAGTTACATTGGGATATTTTTTTGCTAATACAGGATCAACACTGGCATTTGCTTCCGAAAGGATAAGCTGTTTTGTGATTTTAGCACGTGTACGTAACAGGTTGATTGTTTTATTCAAATCATCCTGAGTAAGTGTTCCCAGTTCGGCTTTTGCTTCAGCATTAATCAATAAAGCCTCAGCATAACGGAAGATAGGAAGATCGGTATACGTATTATTCCAGCCGATCATATCGTATTGTGTAGGATAGAATTTAACCTGTACATATCCTCCGAGATATGGTTTTAACAAGAAAGGGGTCGTTTGTCCCGGATTAATGAATCCAGGAACCATTACTGTTTGTTTCAATCTCTCGTCTCTGTTTGTAAAGATATTATTCAGAGAAATTGTATCATATCCTGAAATAGATGTAAACGGAGCCCCTTCTTTTAATAAATAGCTGTCGACCAGATCTTTACTTACGGCATATTCATAATCCAATACGGTTTGGGAATTATGTTTTCTATTCAGGTTAAAATCGTAATCGGCAAACATGATAATTTCCGAATTACCTCCAAGGTTCTGACTGACAAATAGATCCGTATAATTTGAAGATAAACTGTATCCTCCGTTTTTGATTATCAAATCTGTAGCCTGAGCTGCGATCTGTAAAAATTTATTGGCATCCGGAAGATTTTCATCAGTATGATATTTACGGAAGGTGCCTTCATGTAAAGCTATACGAGCCTGAAGTAATAGGGCGGCATATTTTGTAATCGTTGTTTTATGTCCTCCTGCTTTGATATTTTCAGCCGCAAAGGACAGGTCGGCCATAATGGAATCGATAACTAATGTCCGTGGATCAGAATTTTTATATAATAATTCCGTATCATTAGTGGCAAGCGCTTTTGAATACCAGGGAACATCTCCGTATCTCTTCACCTTATCCATATAATCCCAGGCTCTGAAGAAGCGTGCAATTCCCACATAATGATTGATTTGAGCCGCATCTCCGATAGCTTGTTTATAATTATCCATGAAAAAGTTAATCCTACGTAGTTTACTCCATGACCAACCTCCGACATTTGATGGCATTATGTCTCCACGCATTAACTTATCTACCTCACTGGTCGATGAATTGTAATGCGAAATATTATCGGATTGGACATCATTATAAGTAAATTGCAGATACTCATATAATCCATTTGTATATGTTTCCAAGTCGCTCGGATTACTGAAAAAGTTTTCTTTCGTTATCTCTGTTTGAGGATAGCGATCCATAAAGTCATCATTACAGGAGCTTAATAAGCATACTCCAATAAATATGATGAATATATATCCATTTTTCAATGATTTCATATCTAGTAAATTTTAAAGATTAAAAGTTAAGATTCAAACCTAAAGAATAAGTCCTTTGGAAAGGATAATTGGTACCATCCAGGTTTTCCGGATCCAAATTTCTTGACAGTTTAGTGATTTCAAAAAGGTTTTCACCACTAAAATAGAAGCGTAACTTATCTATTTTCCATTTTGATGTCAGACTACGCGGCAATGTATAGCCTACAGTGAGGTTTTTTAGGCGCATATAGGCAGCATTTTGCAAGTATTTGGTTTGAGGACAACCTAATTCCGACCAGGAAGATTCTGCGGTATATGATTTCAGACGAGGGAAATATGCATTTGGATTCTCTGGAGTCCAGTGGTCGAGATTGGATTTCAGTACATTTGACCATGGTTGTGCAAAAACACCCCAGAAATAGTGGTTTCCGGCTGCCGGATACCAGTCTCTTTTTCCAACTCCCTGTGCGAAAGCTCGTAAATCTATTCCATTCCATTCGCCATTAAGTTCAAATCCAAAGCTGTATCTGGCTCTACTGTTACCTATCACATAAGCATCTCCCGGATCATCGACAGTCCAATTTCCCCAATAAATTTTGTCATCACCGTTTCTATTGACGAATTTAATATCACCGGCTTCAATAGGGCGAGTACCGACATACGACATTACTTTTGATTGATCAGGAGAATTCTTTACATCATCGGCATCTTTATAAAAACCGGCTGTTTGGAATCCCCAGATTTCTCCGAGTTCTTGTCCTACATAATAACTGTCCAAAGTACGGGTCGGGTTATCAAACTTGGTTATGTATGCACGGCTATCCCATAATTTCATGCTGGCACTATAACGGAAAGGCTTGGATGCTACAGTTGACACATCATTCCAACCTATGGTTAATTCCCAGCCCTGAGTTTTGAGATCCGCTGCATTTTCTTTTGGGACATTTGCTCCCAATACTGCCGGAAGAGGTTGTCCGCTGGTAAGCATGTCTTTTACATAACGGGTATAATTATCGTAACTTACAGTCAGTCTATTTTTTAGGAATGCCGCATCAATTCCGAAGTTCACTGTAGATATCTTTTCCCAGGTGAGGTTTCCGGATACCAATGGAGGATTGTATACTGCCATAGGCTGTTTTCCGTTGAGGATGGTAGATATCTTTCCGGAAGTCATACTTGGAATATAAGGATAATATAACCGGCTTCCGCCATCCATCACGATTTGATTCCCCAAACTTCCGTAAGAAGCCCGGAGTTTAAGCATGTCTGCTATTTTGGAGACTGGTTGGAAGAATTTTTCCTGAGAAACCACCCATGATCCCGATACAGAAGGGAAGGTTCCAAACCGGTCGTTTTTCGGGAAACTGGATGTCCCATCGTAACGGCCGTTAAATTCAATGATGTATTTAGAATCATAGATATAATTCAAACGATAAAACATGCTTCTGAGCGCATAGTCGCGGATAGTTTCCGAAGCTGTGATATCTCCGGTTGACAACTGTAATGTAGGAAGATTATAGCTGATCAACTCAGCACGCGTTGTTGAATTGTACTGTTGCTTCCAGTATTCCTGATTGAATCCGGCCAAAGCTTGTAGAAAATGTTTTTTATTGAAAGTCTTCTTGAAATCTGCATAAGCGTTATATACATTATATCTGGTATATGTATCGTAATGACTTGCAGATGATTGTCCTGAAGTATTCGGGGCTAAATCAGGGCCTTGTTTATAGGTGTATGGCAAGGTAAATGCATTAATCGGTTTGTTCGACATACGCATGGTGGCATCTCCTTTCAGGTTAAGCACATCTTTTATAATTTTGACATCAGCAATGAAAGAAGCCTGGATATCATTTGTATGTGTATCCCATCGTCCTCCGTTTTGCAGTTGTCCTAATAAGGAGGCTCCACTTTGCGTCCAGCTTCCATCCGGATTTTTAGGAACGTTCAAGGATGGAGTTCGGTTAGCATTATGGAATAAAAGCCATCCTCCATTAGTTGGTTCATCATACGTAGAATATGTATATGTAATGTTGGCTCCCAAATCCAACCAGTTAGTCGCATTTAAATTTGCTTTGGATCTGAGGTTATACCTGTTGTAAATGTCGTTACCATAACGCAGCATACCATCCTGACGGAAATATTCCGCGGATATATAATAATCCAACTTGTCTGTTCTTTGCGATAAGCTTACATTTTGGGTAAATGAAGGAGATTCTCCGGTGTAAAGTTCTTCAAACCAGTTTGTTGTGCCGAAATATTTCCATTTTGTCTGATCGACCGGATTAAGAATTACCGCAGGAAGAGATGGATCTTCCGAACGTCTTCTTGCATAGTCATAATCAGCTTCTGAGTAGTCATTGTACCATGGTTTACTCATAATGTCTTTGTAACTGACTGTGGTATAGGGGTCTGTTATGACCTCCGGAACCCTGGTAATTTTACGAACAGAATAATTCGTATTTGCAGAGACTTTCAATTTTGCTGATTTCCCTGTTTTTGTTGTGATCAATAATACCCCGAACGCAGCACGGGCACCGTAGATAGCAGAAGATGCAGCATCTTTCAGTATCGATATGTTTTCAATATCATCCGGATTAAGCCGGGACAGTTCACTTGATGATATAGGTACATTATCGACAAGGATCAATGGTTCTCCTCCGTTCAATGAACCATATCCGCGAATATTGATGGAGGAAGTTTCAGTTGCCCGGCCACTGGAGTTGGTAATGTTCAGGTTGGCAATTGTTCCCTGCAAAGCAGTTGAGATATTGGGGATCGGACGGTTGGCCAGGATTTCGGAAGAAACTGTTCCTACGGCTCCTGAAAGGTTCACTTTCTTTTGTACGCCAAAACCAACTACCACGACTTCATCAAGCATATGCAGATCCTCTTCCATCTGAACAATGAGGTCTTTCTGAGCGCCTACTTTGACTTCTTTTTTCAAATATCCAAGACAGGAAATTACAAGGACGTCCTTATTATCGACAAAAGGAAGAGTAAAAAGGCCTTCAACACTGGTTGTGGTCGCGGCATTAGTCCCTTTTACGATAACAGTCGCACCGGGAAGAGGGTCGCCATACTGATCGCTCACTATTCCTGAGATTGTTTTCTTTTCTTGTTGAAGGACTTCTTTATTTCCCAGAATCACCAGCCTGTCTCTGACTGAGTAGGAGATATCCGTGTTTGCAAAAACTTCTTCCAGGATGTTTTCCAGGGATTTATTTTTTGCATTTACATTTACTTTTCGTGAATTGTCCAGAGAGCCGTTCCGGTAAAAAAAGACATATTCACTTTGGTTTTCAATCTGATCAAATACTTCACCAAAAGTGGCATTTTTAGCTTCGACCGTCAACTTTGCAGTTTGAGAATATACACTTGCCGAAATTTGAAGAGTACATACTGTAATAAATAGTACAAATAGTTTCATGATCAACAATATTCTTGATAGTGAGTGGTTATTCCTTTTCAATGATTTTTTCATATCTTTGAACGTTTTTAAATAAATACTAAGCCGGATACCGGCGAAATTCGAGTATGTAATGTTTGAAAACATCCGGGCAGAGGATGGTGCGAACATCCTTTGCCTTTTTTTGTGGTTTTTTCTTATCCCATAGGCAAATTATTTTTTAAGAGGTTTATAAGATTTATCTATTAAAGTTACATTTTTCCCATTAATTTTGTAGGTAAGCGGACTGCTGATATTGATTATTTCAAAAACTTCTTTCAAACTATGCTCTTCGGTAAACATTCCGTTAAAACGAGCATGTTTCAGTTTTTCCGATGGAATTGATATTTGAATTCCGAACATTTTCTCCAGTTGTAGAGCAATACGTTCAAGAGGTTCGTTTTTGAAACGGTAGATACCGTCTTTCCAATCGACATACAGTTCCGGGTCGATTTTTTGTAAACGTACCATTGAATTTTTATATATGATGGATTGTTGTCCCGGTTTCATCACCACTGGTAAATTTTCGTTATTGGCAAGAATGTCAACACTTCCATGTACCAGTGTTGTGATAACCGTGCTATCGATTGAATAAGCCGTTATATTGAATTCAGTACCAGTTGCCTGGATTTGTCCCAGGCTTGTATGGATGATAAAAGGATGCTTTTTATCCGACTCGACCTGAAAATAGGCTTCACCATCAAGTGTTATTTCACGGGCAGGTGTTAGAAATTGTTCCGGGTAAGTGATTGTGGTACCTCCATGTAACCAGACTTTTGTACTATCAGGCAATGTTACCTGATGAACACCTTTGGTATTATGGATTTCCATTTGTGTGACAGCAAACTCCGGTTGTACCGGTCGGTTATAATCTACATATAAATAAGATAATCCGGCCATTACCACAATGATAGCCGCGTATTTGACCCATTCGGGAATTCTTTTCAGGAGTGGTGTTTTTTCCCGGACTAAAGGAGTCTCCAGATAAGTCATCCGGTCAGATAAATGCTCCCAGATATCATTATTTATTCCATTCTGATCAGGTAATCGTAACCGGGAATCATACAATTCCTTCATTTCATAGTATTGTTTTTCATTTTCTTTGCAGGAGTGTAACCAGTCAAGAAAACATTCCCGTTCATCCGGAGTACAGGTTTTCTCCAGATAGCGGATCATTAAGAGCTCTATGTCTACTGTATTTTTATTCATTTGTTTCATTCTATGTTTAAGACAGGAGAGTGGGCGAATGTACGTATCGAAAAAAAATATTTTTTAATCGAAAAAGTCAAATTAAAATAATCGAGATCCTTATCGACTGTTTATGAGGTTATTGGCAATTAAAAGCAAGCAGATTTCCACGAAGAATGAAAGTAACCTTAGATTCGTGAATGAATCGTTCTTTTTACATAGTTCTGCTCTTAAAAATTTTAGTGATTTGTAGATCTGAGTTTCTACTGTACGAACGGATATTTGTAGCATTTCTGCAATTTCAGCAGCTTTTTTATTTTCGAAATAAACTAATTTAAAAACTTCCCTGGATCGTTCGGGTAAACGTTCGATAGCTTTAAAAACAGAATCTAACAACTCTTTTTTCAAGTATAATTGTTCCGGGGATTCAAAAAATGAAAATTCCCTGATTTGTTCATCAATCAGAGGTTTGTTGTCTTCCGGTATTATAAATTTCTGACGTTCGAGGTAGTTCAGGCAGCGATTACGTACTGCCTGGAATAAGTAGGCTCTGACGGATCCATAAATGGGGGAAGTTTCCCGGTTTATCCAGATTTTGAGGAAAACATCCTGAATAATATCCTGGGAAGTGGATCGATCGACAAATTTTTCCGCAAAAGCTCTTAGCATAGGCACTTCGCGATTAAAAATTTGCCGGAAAGTATCTATATCTCCCTCAATTATGCGGCTCATCTCCCTATCATCCTTATCCATGATTTGTTGTCATTATGCGGAGGCAAATATATGAATTTATATATGATTAGATAGTATAGATAAAAAAAGTTTAAATTCAGGGAATCAGTCAAATAAAATCGTAAATGCGCTTCCTTCGCTTTCCGTACTTTGAATTTGAATAGAAGCTTTGTGCATTTTGACAATTTCACGTGAGAGACTTAATCCGATTCCGCTTCCATTTTTCTTAGTGGTAAAAAATGGAATAAAAATCTTATCCCGGTTTTCAGGAGGAATACCACAACCATTATCGGCGACAGTAATATAAGCATGTCCGTCTGCTGTAATTCCCGAAAAGAGCATGATTTGAGGCTCTGTTTTCTCTTTAACGGCGTGCATTGCATTTGTAATGAAATTAATCAGTACCTGTTCTATCAGATTCCTGTCTATACCTGTAGCAACGGAAGGACTGTCGGTTTTTACCTGTAACAAGACTCCTTTTTGTTCAAGCGATGGGGACATAAGGCGATAAACCGAATTTATAAGTTCAAACAGGTTAGTGTGGTGTAAGTCGAGGTTGATTGTTTTACTCAGGCTCCGGTAAGAATCTGCAAATCTCAGTAATCCTTCACTTCTTCTGTGAATCGTATCCAGAGCAAACTCAATATCTTCGAATTCAGGATGAAGTTCATTTCCCATTTCCTTTTTTATACCTTCCATACGTTTTTTCAGAGTATCTGAAAGAGATGAAACAGGGGCTATAGAATTCATAATTTCGTGGGTCATCACATTCAGCAGTCCTTTCCAGGCTCCG
>JAVBTA010000069.1:0-13802 GCA_031556375.1 Bacteroidales bacterium
AGTAGTAATACTGACGAGGTTTTTTGCTTTTTAAACAAAACGTAATAACCTCCCGATAAGGGAATAAGGGAGATTGAAGAGCCATCAAATGACCCTACTAAGGGAAAGGGAAGGAGGAAAGGAGTGGAGTGAGGAATCTATATATGACTCTTTCTAAACGTTAAAATAATAAAGCCTCACATACATTGAATATGTGAGGCTTATTAGGCTGTTGGCTATTATTTAGCCTTGTTTGCGGAAGCGGGGGGATTCGAACCCCCGGTACAGTTACCCGTACGTCAGTTTAGCAAACTGGTGGTTTCAGCCACTCACCCACACTTCCAAGACTCTTCTTGATCTTCGTTTTTGTGAACGGCGGTGCAAAGATAGCGGATTCTTTTGAACAAATCAAAGAAATTGACCAAATTTTTTTAACTTTGTACCGAAATAGGTGAAACATAAGCAAATGAAGAAATCAAAAAAAATTATATTCGGATCTATTGCTGCGGTTATTTTGCTTTTGGCAATAACTGGTGGTGTTATTTATTATAAGATTACATCTCCATTCTTTAATGTAAAGGAGACGGTTTATCTTTATATTGATGATAAGAAAGATTTCAATGATTTGTTATTGCAACTACAATCGACAGCGAAAATCAAAGATATCTCAACATTCCAAAAGTTTGCGCAAGCGTTGGATTATCCTAAGAAGATGAAAACCGGACGCTATGCCGTAGATTCGGAGATTAGCTGTAAGGATTTATTGTTGAATCTGGTAAGAGGCAATCAAACCCCCTGTAAGATAACATTCAATAATATTCGTTTGAAGAATGAATTGGCAGAAAATATCGGAGTGCAATTGATGTTCGGGCTTGGAACTCTGCAACAGGCTTTGAATGACTCTGCTATTTGTTCCAAATATGGATTTGATGAACAAACTATTCAGTGTATGTTTATTCCGAATACATATGAAATGTATTGGAATATTTCTATAGATCGTTTTCTGGAGCGAATGAAAAAAGAATACGATCATTTCTGGACTCCTGAACGTTTGGAAAAAGCGGCTGGAATTCCGCTTTCTCCGGTACAGGTCTCTACCTTAGCATCGATTGTAGAAGAAGAAACCATTGTTCCTGATGAATATCCTCAGGTGGCAGGCTTGTATATCAATCGTTTGAAAAAAGGGATGTTGCTCCAGGCTGATCCTACTGTGAAATATGCAATAGGTGATTTTACATTGAAACGTATATTGTATTCACATCTGGAAGTTGAATCCCCGTACAATACTTATAAGCATGACGGATTACCTCCCGGGCCGATACGTGTCCCTTCAATAAAAGGTCTTAATGCTGTTTTAAATTATACATATCATCAATATCTATATATGTGTGCTAAGGAAGATTTTTCCGGACGGCATAATTTTGCAACTACTCTTGCAGAACATACACGTAACGCACAACGTTATCAGGCAGCGCTAAACAAAAACAATATCCGTTAATCGAAACGGATCGATTTGTTTGGAGAAATCCGGGCCACTAAATAAGATGGACCGATAAGCATCAACAACGAGAGTAGGAGAGTCCCTATATTGATAATAATAACATGCCAGATGTTCAATTCTACAGGTACGGCAGAAACATAATATGATGCCGGATCTAATTTGAAAATTTCAAAATGTTTTTGTATCAGGCAAATCCCGATACCAATCAGGTTACCCCACAGTAATCCTTTACTAATAATAAAGGAGGAAATGTAAAGGAAAATTTTCCTGATGCTGGTATTGTTTTCGCCGAGGACTTTTAATATTCCGATCATGTTGATCCTTTCCAGAATAATAATCAGGAGTCCAGATATCATAGAAAATCCGGATACCGCAATCATGAGGATGATGATAACGGCAACATTGGTGTCGAGAAAGTCTAACCAGGAAAAGATCTCCGGCCGCAATTGAGTGATCGATTGGGTAAGAAACGAGTTGCCATTTCGGTCTTTTAAATCCGACATATCATAGTAAATCGATTCAGCTGTTTGGTCCAGTTTGTTATAGTCCTTTACTAATATCTCAGCTCCGCTTACCTGGTCCGGTTCCCATTGATTCAGGCGGCGTACTTGTTTTATATCCGACAAGACAAATATTTTATCGTACTCCGAAAAATTAGTCTCATAAATCCCGGTAATATGAAATTTCCGCGGTCTGATGCCATCATTCAGTATGAAGAATGACAGAAACGAATCATTTACATCCAGATTCATCTTTTGAGACATGATCTGCGATATGAGTACCGATGTAGAAGTACTATCATTATTATATTGCGGAACACTTCCTTTGATTAGGTTTTGTTTGAAGAAATCCCAATTATAATCAGGTCCCACACCTTTCAACACGATTCCCATAAAATCCTCATCTGTTTTCAGTATTCCCGGTTTTGTCGCAAATAACTGAACATGGGAAACGTTCGGATTTGTTAGTATGACATTGTTAATAATACTATCGCTGAAGATAATAGGAACGGATTCGTACGAATTATTGTTACTAAAGTCTGTAATTTGAATGTGAGAACCAAATCCAATGATTTTTTTACGTACTTCTTGTTTAAATCCGATCATAATAGCAACAGAAAGTACCATTACAGCCAATCCGATTGCGATACTGGCCGTAGCAATACGTATAGCAGGAGGAGACGCAGTCTTCCCTTCGCTTTTGCTAAAATAAATCCGTTTTGCTATGAAAAATTCGGTATTCATCTGAGATTCGTCATTTCGAATGTAGCGAGAAATCTATATTATTATATGCTTCCAGGGCTTTTTCCAATACAACCATTGCATTTGCCAGATCTTCTTTTTTGAGAACATAAGCTATGCGAACCTCATTTTTACCTAGTCCGGGAGTAGTATAAAACCCGGAAGCAGGAGCCATGAAAACGGTTTGGCCTTCATATTCAAAATCGGATAAACACCATGCGCAAAAATGATCGGCATCGTCTACAGGCAGACTGGCAATAGTATAAAATGCACCCATAGGGATTGGCGAATAAACTCCGGGTATTTTGTTTAGACTATCGATCAGGAAATTACGCCTTTCAAGATATTCATCGTAAGTCTCCCGCATATATTCATCAGAAACGTCCAGAGATGCTTCTGCTACAATTTGTCCCAGTAACGGAGGACTTAAACGTGCCTGGCAGAACTTCATAACTGTTTTCCTAAGCTCTTTATTCCGCGTAATTAATGTTCCTATACGGATTCCACATTCGCTGTATCTTTTTGAAACAGAGTCTATCAAGACAACATTTTCTTCAATGCCTACAAGGTGAAGCGCCGAAACATATGGAGAGCCGGTATAAATAAATTCGCGGTATACTTCATCAGAGAATAAATAAAGGTCGTATTTTTTGATAAGATCCCTGATCTTATTCATTTCCGAACGACTATACAAATACCCGGTAGGATTGTTTGGATTGCAAATCAGAATTCCCCGGGTACGTTCATTAATCAGTTTTTCAAACTCTTCAACAGGAGGCAATGCAAAACCTTTATCTATACCGGATGGAACTGATTTGATCACCGCTCCGGCAGAGATGGCAAATGCCATGTAGTTAGCATACGATGGTTCCGGAACAATAATCTCATCTCCGGGGTTTAAGCAAGCCATGAATGCAAAAAGTACGGCTTCAGAACCTCCTGTGGTAACAATGATATCATCGGATGCGACGTTGATGTTGTAACGAGAGTAGTAGCGGACTAATTTTTCCCGATAACTACGATTTCCGTCACTCGGACTATACTCCAAAATCTTGCGATCGATATTCCGGACTGCATCAAGAGCGATTTCCGGGGTCTTGACATCAGGTTGTCCGATGTTCAGGTGATAAACCTTAAGGCCACGTGCCTTAGCTGAATCAGAGAGAGGTGCTAGTTTACGTATCGGGGATGCCGGCATTTCAATCCCTCTGGTCGATATTTTAGGCATTATTGTTAGTTTTAATTGTTGTGGGACTTTTGAATACAAAGAAACTCAATATCTTTAAGACTTTCTAGCTTTGTGCCCGAAAAAATAATAAATTACAAAAGTAAAGTAAATTTCTGTATTAATATTTAATTTTTTTTGAAAAATAAGAACGAAATGACTAACTTCGCAGGTTAATAGCAGACGAAACTATCGAATGAACACTCTTAACAGTAAAATGAAACATATTTTTTTAGGAATATTTTTATTGCTGAGTAGCATTACTAGCCTCTATGCCCAGGAGGAATTATCTATATCTCAGGACAGCATATTTAATTTTGAAACAGATATCAGAGATGTTTGGAATAAAAAACAAACGGCTTATTTCGCGAATACCAACTCAGGACAGGAGCTTCGGTATTATAGCATGACCTTAGATGGCCGTCACAAATATTACAAGGAACTGTTACTCGATCCGTTATATGATTCGACGAATTATCCGGTAACATATGACGATACCCTGGTCTGGGATCCAATGTTTTTGCCAATTATTTTTACCGGAAAAGTAATTGTAGGAGATTACATTAAAGTTCCTGATATTATCAATCCATTGGCGGAAGTTCATCCTTTACACGATCTGTCTAAAGAAATACATTACCGGATCGATATAAGCGATTATGAAAAGCAAATAAGGCAGAAAGCATATTTAGATGCTATTTTAGTTGATCCTAAAGTCGTTAAGTATTTCCCTGAAGATTTAGCCGCACATGAGGCTGTAAAGCCGGAAGTGTTGAAAGTAAACGTATTGAAAGATCTCTTCAGCGTGGAAAATATTCCTGATTTTTCAAGTGCGGAGACTCCAACGAAATATGCTACGAAACGTAAATATTGGCTTGTGAATGGAACTCATATGTTCCAGGTATCGGAAGGCTATGTATCTGATAACTGGTATAAAGGAGGGGTCTCAAACCTGAATATTCAAAGTAATCAGAGAGTTAGTTTTAACTATAAAAAAGGAAAAATACAAAACAATAATGAGGTCAGATGGGACTTGGCGCTGTACACAAATCCAAATGATTCATTGAGAGCAACAAAAATCGGTAATGACTTGTTGAGAAGTTATAGTGACTTTGGTATTTCTGCAAGCAATAACTGGTCTTACTCCGTCAATCTGGAGCTAAAAACACAGTTGTTTAATAATTATAAGGAAAATACCAACATAAAAAAGGCTGCATTTTTATCTCCTTTTTTCCTGAATATGGGGGTACTCGGGATGAAATATCAGTTAACTAAAACATCGAAAGACAATAAAAATAAAAGTTTTACAGTAGTAGCTGATATTTCTCCGTTATCAATAAAATATACTTACGTAAGAGATATTAAAACTGTTGATCCTACAGGTTATGGTATTCCGGCCGGAAAAAATGACACTCTTATTGTGGGTTCTTTGATCAATAGTACTTTTAAAATTAATTTTGCAAAAGGCATCTCTTTTACTACTCGCTTCAAGTGCTTTACCGATTATCAAAAACTGGAATTGGAATCTGAAAATGAATTAAATATGGCCATTAATCGCTATTTTTCTACCCGGATATATCTTTATGCCCGTTTTGATGATAGTAAAGGTATCGTTCAGGATCCAAAACTTGGTTATTGGCAACTCAATCAAATCCTTAGTTTTGGACTTAATTATACCTGGTAGTACGCCTTTACATATAATCTAGGTGTAAAACACGCATGTGTGCGTACACATTTTTGATAATTTTCTTTGCTATTAATTATTTATTTCTTACTTTTGCCTCGGATTGCAATGTCGATATTACAAAATGGGTTCAAAAATAGAATATCCAGGTGTCATTTTTCGGATAAATGAAGATGTCGTACAGGTGAAGATCCTTCAAAAAACAGCTTGTGCGGATTGTCATGCCAAATCGATGTGTTGCCTTTCAGAAATGAAGGAAAAAATTTTAGAGATACCCGATAACGGTCATAAATTCAAAGAAGGGGATGAAGTTTTTGTTACGGGATCTGCATCGTTAGGAATGAAAGCTGTTTTATTGGCATTTGTATTTCCTATATTAATAATGGTAATTTTATTGTGTTTCGGTATCAGGTTGTTTATGTCGGAAACGATGGCTGCTGGCATTGCTGTGCTATCTTTGATAGTGTATTATGTTGTTTTGTATTTCCGGAGAGATAAGTTGAAAAAAGAGTTTGTATTTACTTTAAACAGAAGATGAATTTAATACTGTTAGCCGTAATATCTTTAGGAGCTATAGGCGCTGTCGGAGCCACAGTCCTTTATTGTGTATCGCGATCGTTTCATGTAGAAGAAGATCCCCGGATTGGAATGATTCAGGACGTCCTTCCTGCGGCTAATTGCGGAGGATGTGGATATCCCGGCTGTGCCGGTTTTGCAGATGCTTGTGTGAAAGCTGAAAGTCTGGATGATTTGCTTTGCCCTGCCGGTGGAGCTGAAAGCATGAAAAAAGTAGCGAAAATATTAGGTAAGGTAGTTCAGGATAAGGATCCGATGATCGCAGTTGTACGATGTAACGGGAATTGTGAAAACCGTCCGCGAACTAGTTTTTATGAGGGCGCTCGTAGTTGTGCGATATCATCTTCCTTTTACGGAGGGGATACCGGATGTTCGGATGGTTGCCTCGGACATGGCGATTGTGTAAGTGTCTGTACTTTCGATGCTATTCATATCAATCAGGTAACTTTATTACCGGAAATAATTGAAGAAAAATGCACTTCATGTGGCGCTTGTGTGAAGGCTTGCCCTAAACTGTTGATTCAATTGCGTAAAAAAGGATCTAAATCGCGCCGTATTTATGTCGGTTGTATGAACAAGGAAAAAGGTGCAATTGCAAAAAAAGCATGCAATGTGGCATGTATAGCCTGTTCTAAATGTCAAAAAGCCTGTCCTTTTGAAGCAATAACAATCGAAGATAATCTGGCTTATATTAGTGACGACAAATGTAGACTATGTCGTAAATGTGTCGATGAATGTCCTACATCCGCGATTATCGAATTGAATTTTCCTCCTAAAAAGGAGAAAGCGTTAGTTCCCGGGGAAAATACGATCTCTTAATTATCAATTACCAGTTAAAATGTTGAAAACATTCAGAATAGGAGGCATTCATCCGCCTGAAAACAAAATATCAAGAAATAAAGCAATAGAAAATATTCCGTTGCCTAAGCAGGCTGTTGTCCTTTTGTCACAACATCTTGGAGCTCCTGCGGTTCCGGTGGTACAGAAAGGCGATGAAGTAAAAGTCGGTAGCTTACTTGCAAAAAGTGGAGGTTTTGTTTCTGCCAACACCCATTCTCCGGTTTCGGGAAAGATATTGAAAATAGACTCTATAATCGATGGTAGCGGATATAAACGTCCGGCAGCGTTTATTGAGGTTGAAGGAGATATTTGGGAAGATTCCATAGACAGAACAGATACTTTGAGAAAAGACTGTAATTTTTCCCCAGAAGAAATTATTGATAAAATCGCTGAAGCCGGAATTGTCGGGATGGGAGGTGCTACATTCCCCACACAGGTAAAATTATCACCTCCTCCGGGAATGAAAGCAGAAATCCTGATTATCAATGGTGTGGAATGTGAGCCATACCTGACTTCCGATCATGCGTTGATGTTGGAAAAAGGAGAGGAGATTATGATCGGGATCTCTATCCTGATGAAAGCTTCCGGGGTTAATAAGGCAATAATAGGAGTTGAGAATAATAAGAAAGATGTAATCGATCTATTTCGTAGATTATCAGAAAATTATGCCGGAGTAGGTGTTGAGCCGTTAAAAGTTCAATATCCTCAGGGGGGAGAAAAACAACTGATAGATGCTCTGATACGTCGTCAGGTTCCCAGTGGAGGACTTCCCGTCGCCGTTGGGGCGATTGTGCAGAATGTAGCAACTGCATATGCAGTCTACGAAGCGGTTCAGAAGGATAAACCCTTGATCGAACGAGTCGTTACTCTGACTGGTAAAAAGATTGCGAAGCCATGTAATGTATGGGCCCGGATTGGAACTCCTGTTAAAGAATTGATAGATTTTGCCGGAGGATTACCTGATGATACCGCTAAAGTTATTGGTGGAGGTCCGATGATGGGTAAAGCCCTGGTAAATACTGACGTTCCGGTAGGGAAAGGTAGTTCTGGTATATTATTGATGCCTTCATTCGAAACACAACGCAAGGAAATGCGTAGTTGTATTCGTTGTGCCAGATGCGTGAGTGTTTGTCCAATGGGTTTAATTCCCAGCTATTTGATGAATGTGACCGAATTCAACGAATGGGATCTTGCTGCAGAGATGTCTGTCACGGATTGTATAGAATGTGGATCTTGTAGCTATGTCTGTCCTGCAAATCGGCCATTACTGGATTACATTCGTCTGGGCAAATCAACTGTAATGAAAAGACTGAAAAAATGAAACAGTTTATAGTATCTCCTTCGCCCCATATTCATAGTGGCGATAGTATAGAAAAAAATATGTATGGAGTGATTATCGCTCTCATTCCCGTATTGTTGGCTTCATTGTTCTATTTTGGATTAGGGGCACTTATTGTTACTGCAGTCTCAATAGTATCGTGTGTCTTATTTGAATTCTTGATCCAGAAATATTTGATTAAAGGAAAAACTACTATTTTTGATGGATCTGCAATTTTGACGGGATTGCTTCTTGCATTCAACCTGCCTTCGAATCTGCCGGTCTGGATTATTATAATAGGAGCATTGGTTGCGATTGGAATAGGTAAGATGTCATTCGGAGGACTTGGGAATAATATATTCAATCCTGCTTTAGTCGGACGGGTATTCCTGTTAATCTCATTCCCTGCGCAGATGACTACCTGGCCGGAGCCTGGAATTTTTCCGATGACTTATGTTGATGCGACTACCGGAGCTACCACGTTAGCAATGATAAAGGGTCATTTCGGTGAACTTCCGTCTTACGCATCCCTGATTTTGGGAAAAATGGGAGGTAGTATGGGGGAAGTTAGTGCTGTTGCCTTGATCCTTGGATTCCTATATCTGTTGTGGAAAAAAATAATTACCTGGCATATCCCGGTGATAACAGTGCTTACAGTTGCTGTCTTTGCTTTAATAATGCATCTTGTCGCACCTGAAAAATATATTGACCCAATCTATCAGGTGTTTTCGGGTGGATTGTTGCTTGGGGCTATTTTTATGGCAACAGACTATGTTACATCTCCAATGAGTAAACCTGGGATGATTATCTATGCTATTGGAATCGGTTTGTTAACATTTGTAATCCGTTACTTCGGAGCTTATCCCGAAGGAGTTTCCTTTGCAATTCTTATAATGAATGCATTTACTCCTCTTATTAATACGTACGTTAAACCTAAACGATTCGGGGAGGTAGTGAAATGACTAAGTTGAAATCATCTTTATTGAATATGTTCCTTTCGTTATTTGTTATTTGCCTTGTAGCTGCTGCTATATTGGCATTGGTGAACGAATATACGAGAGACCCGATAGAGAATTCCAAAAAGATAAAACTGGAAAATGCCATCCGGGAAGTAGCTCCTGAATTTGATAATTCTCCAGCTGAAGATGCTTATTGGGCAAAGGTAAATGATACAGATTCTCTTAAGATTTATCCAGCTAAGAAAGAAGGTAAAGATGTTGGTGCTGCAATAGAGTCTAATTCAATGAAAGGCTTTAGTGGAGAAATAAAAGTAATTGTCGGATTCGATATCAATGGAAAATTATTGAATTATGTTGTATTACAGCATGCTGAAACACCAGGATTAGGTGATAAAATGGGATTTTGGTTCAAACAGGACAAAAATCATCAGAATTTGATCGGACGTGATTTGAAGGAACGAGATCTGAAAGTCTCCAAAGACGGAGGTGATGTGGACGCCATTACGGCAGCAACAATCTCTTCCCGTGCCTTTCTGGATGCGATCAACCGTGCATATGCCGCTTATTCCGGAAGCATCGTTGATGCAGAGTCAGGGGCAACAACCTCAAGTGATACAGAAAAAAAGTAATACTTTGATATTATTACTTATAACTTTAAACTTATTGTAAAAAAATATGAGCAACAATCTGAAAATATTAACCAACGGTATTATCAAGGAAAATCCGATATTCGTTTTGTTACTCGGAATGTGTCCTACTTTAGGTACGACATCTTCAGCATTTAATGGGATGGCTATGGGATTAGCTACTACCTTTGTATTGGTTTGTTCTAATATGACCATTTCATCTATGAAAAATCTGATCCCGGATCAAGTACGTATTCCCGGATATATTGTTCTGATTGCAACTTTTGTAACAGTAGTGCAGATGTTGATGGAGGCCTTTATTCCTGCTTTGTATGCCAGTTTAGGATTATTTATTCCTCTTATTGTTGTAAACTGCATTGTTTTAGGAAGAGCCGAATCTTTTGCAGCAAAAAATAAAATAGTCCCGTCGATGTTCGACGGGATAGGTATCGGTTTGGGTTTTACCTTGGCATTGACCTTACTGGGAGTATGCAGAGAACTCTTAGGTACCGGGAAAATGTTTTCAAAGACTATCTATCCTGAAAATTTCGGTTCCTTGATTTTTGTCCTGGCTCCGGGTGCATTTATTGTATTAGGATTTTTAATTGCGATTATTAATAAAATAAAAGGGAGTTAAAGGGAGTTACAAGGAGTTAGAAGAATGGCTTCGTATGAATATTCCTAACGTCTCCCTCTAACTCCCTTTAACTCATTGACTCCTTCTAACTCCTTGTTATTATGGAATATATCATCATTTTTATAGCCGCTGTATTTGTCAATAACATTGTATTGGCGCAATTTCTAGGTATTTGTCCGTTTTTGGGAGTATCTAAAAAAGTAGAGACTGCAGTCGGAATGTCTGCGGCCGTAGCATTTGTAATGACAATTGCAACATTGACCACCTATTTGGTGCAAAAATTAGTCCTGGATACCTTGGGACTGGCTTTTATGCAGACGATTACCTTTATCTTGATAATTGCCGCTTTAGTTCAGATGGTAGAGATTATCTTGAAAAAAGTATCTCCTGCACTTTATCAGGCGTTAGGAGTATTTCTTCCATTGATTACGACTAACTGTACTATCCTGGGGGTTGCCATTATGGTAATACAAAAAGATTACAATTTACTGTCTTCTGTTGTTTTCGCTATATCTTCAGCGGTTGGTTTCGGATTAGCTTTAGTTATTTTCTCAGGTATCCGCGAACAATTGGCATTAACCCGTATCCCCAAAGCGATGCAGGGTGTTCCTATTGCATTGATTACTGCCGGTATTTTGGCTATGGCTTTTATGGGATTCAGTGGTATAGTTTGATTCCTGAAGAAAAAATCTTGATGTCGGCCGTTTTCTGTCAACATTAAATACTATCTTTGTATCTTTAATAAATCATGAATTGTCAATTGCATGCTAATCATTTTCAATTCTCAATTCTCAATTCTCAATTTTTTAAGATGAAAAATAAAATTTTAGTTACCGGCGGAGCTGGATATATTGGTTCCCATACAGTTATTGAGTTGCAAAATGCAGGATATGAAGTCGTCGTAATCGATAACCTTTCAAACTCAAATGCAGATGTGATCGACGGAATAGAAAAAATTTCAGGCATTCGTCCGTCATTTGAAGTTCTTGATTGTAATGATTGGAATGGCATGAAAGAACTGTTTGATAAGTATCCCGGAATCAAAGGAATTATCCATTTTGCTGCAAGTAAAGCTGTCGGAGAATCAGTGCACAAGCCATTATTATATTATAGGAATAATCTCGTATCTTTAATCAATTTGTTGGAATTGATGCCTTTATATAACATTGAAGGTATCGTATTCTCTTCATCGTGTACCGTTTACGGTCAACCGGATATTTTACCTGTTGATGAAAATGCACCGATCAAGCCTGCATTATCTCCTTATGGTAACACAAAACAGGTTAACGAAGAAATAATCAGGGATACTATCTACTCCGGAGTACCGTATAAAAGCATTATTTTGCGTTACTTCAATCCGATAGGAGCGCATCCATCTGCCGAAATAGGAGAATTACCTAACGGTGTTCCTCAAAATCTTGTTCCGTTTCTGACTCAGGCCGCAATGGGAATCCGTGGGGAATTAAGTGTTTTCGGGGATGATTACGATACTCCTGACGGTTCTTGTATCCGTGACTATATTAATGTAGTGGACTTGGCTAAGGCCCATGTGATTGCTGTCGACCGTATGTTGAAAGGAAAGTCGAAAGCTAATGTCGAAACTTTTAATTTGGGTACAGGCCGTGGAGTTTCAGTATTGGAGTTAATTAACTCGTTTGAAAAAGCAACCGGAGTAAAAGTTCCTCATAAAATAGTCGGTCGCCGTGAAGGTGACATTGAAAAAGTCTGGGCAAATCCGGCTCATGCAAATAATGTTTTAGGTTGGACAGCAAAAGAAACACTTGAAGATACGCTTCGTTCTTGCTGGAAATGGCAACTCAAACTTCGTGAGAGGGGTATCATGTGATGACTGGAAATCAACTCAATCAAACGATCAAGCAGGTTTCCTTTGTAATCGTCCTGGTAGCCGCTTTTGTCTTAATACTCTCGAAACTGAGCTATTTTGTCAGCTCTTTTTTAGGAGCAATTACCTTATATGTATTATTAAGGGGAGTTCATCGAAAAATGATTGGTAAAGGATGGAATAAGTTATTGGCGACTTTAACACTCCTGCTTGCCACGATTCTGATAGTGTTTGTTGTCGGTGGAGCTGTATTTGGAGCCGTATTTTCGGAAGTAAAAGATTTTGAACCGCAGGTGGTTATTGATAATGTCAATCAGATCCATGATACTATCCTGGAAAAGACAGGATACAATATATCTTCGACAGATGTGGTTGACAAGGCTGTCAGATCTCTGGGTAATTTTCTTCCAGGTATATTTTCTACCGCAGGGAGTATCTTCACAAACGGTATGATGATGATTTTTATTCTGTTTTTTATGCTTCAGGAGAGTAAAAAAATGGAATCTATGATTGAAGAAAATCTTCCATTGAAACAAGATAGTATTAATTTATTAAAAAAGGAAACTCAAAGTATGGTTATCAGTAATTCCATTGGAATTTCAGTAATACTGATAGGTCAGGCTTTGTTTTCCGGTGTGGCCTATTGGATCCTTGGAGCTGGAGACCCTGTTGTTTGGGGGCTATTGACGGGAGTATTCGGACTCATTCCGGTAATAGGGACTGCCGGAGTTTGGTTGCCCTTATCTATAAATTTACTTCTGGGAGGTTTTATCTGGCAGGGTGTCGTCCTGATTATATATGGAGCTGTAATTATCTCCAGTGTAGATAATGTTATAAGGATGGTCTTTTTGAAAAAATATGCCGATGTTCACCCTCTGGTTGCAATTTTTGGGATTATTGTGGGAATGAATTTGTTCGGCTTCTGGGGAATTATATTTGGCCCATTAATGATCTCCGGCTTCTTTTTGCTATGTAAAATTTACAAGACAGAATATTTGACAGATTAATGTTAAAAAATATTCATTTGGTTTATAGCTACTTAAACAAATAGCCTGTAAAAAACAGAGTGAATTGTTTGCAAATAAAAAAAAACACTTTACCTTTGCATCCGCTTTCCAAGAGAGGAGGGGACAATAAAAAGTAGTGAATTAAAAAAAATAATATAAAATTTTCAATAAAATTTTGTTTGAATTGAAATTTGTATTATCTTTGTACCCGCTTTCCCTCTTTTTTTGAGATAAGCATTGATCTTTGACATTATTTCATGCAACGTAGTACAAGCTAGATTTGTTTAGCGTAAGTTAGACAGATTTAGGGTAAAAAGAAATGTACCTGTCAATTAGGATAGAACGATAAAGAGCAAGGAAATTAAAAAA
>JAVBTA010000016.1:0-150771 GCA_031556375.1 Bacteroidales bacterium
GTTCCTGCAATGCTTCCAGTGCCACTTTCGCTTTGAAGTCAGAACTGAATTTACGACGACCTTTTCTATTCATAACTCTCTTTTTTAGGCACAAATATAATTCCTTATTTTTATTGTCCTAATTTTGGGGAGTATTATACCCTCCCTTTTTTATACTGAAATTATCTTTTTCGAAAAAAATATAGTTATAAATGCGAGGGCTTAAATATTTAACTAACCTTATAATTCAATTTTCCCTTTTTCTTCGCATAATTTTTTTTCTTCCGGAAAATATTCAAGAACAATTTTCTTCCAAGGTGAGAACGTTTAGCATAAGATTCAAAGGTATCCTTCGATAGATCAAAGTCGTCTTCCCAAACCGTTTTGGGTGAAATATAGCAATATGTTGAGTTCGTCAGACTACTGTCGTTTTGGTTGGAATTTTCAATTAAATTATTTTTCCCCGGGGCAATACATGTAATGCCCTTTTCTTTTGAAATATCTTTTAGCTTTTGAATAATGGAATCATATCTGGAATAAATCTCGTCCCAGGAGAAGTCGTTGTACTTTGAATTTCCTATATTTTGGATAGGACGCAGTTGTAAAATGTCGATATGATTCTTTCCAAAGACATCGAAAAAGCCGGATAGTTCTTCCAGATTATCTTTATTAACCGTATAATTAACGCGGATTTTGAAATGCGGATATTGTTTCTTCAAATCGGAAAGATCGTCCATTATCGAGCAAAATTTCTCAAATGAAGCGCCTTCCATAAAATATTCGTATGTTTCTTTCTTTACGCCGTGGGTCGATAGTGTTATTTCGTCTAGTCCGGCTTCTATAAATCCTTGAATATCAGCTTTTGAAAGTAAGTTTGCATTGGTGGTCATAGAAATATAAGGAACCTTTTTTTCTTTCCCCAGAAGGATTAGTTCTTTATTTTGCGAAAATAAAGAGGGTTCCGCTCCACAACCGATCTGTAATTTTAAGGCACGATGAAAAAAGGCATTCGCTATTTTTTCAAGGTCTTCTAATTGGAATTTACCACCTGCCATTTGTTTTCTCTTTTCCGGATCGCTGAAATAACACATTTTGCATCGTAGATTGCAGGCGAAGACCGGATCGAGGAATACTCCTATATATCTTTTTCGCAAGATATACAGGAGAAAAATTCCCAAATGTTTGATCCGGATACTTTTGATGTATCCGCTTAATTTTAGAAAAGAATAAAAATTCTTCATCAAATGACGATGTTGATTATCTTTTTAGGGACAACAATTACTTTTTTCGGAGTCTTTCCTTCCAGCCATTTTTGTGAACTCTCGTGAGCCAGGGTTGTTTTTTCGACCTCTTCACCGGATGTGTCTGCCGGAAAATCAATTGTAAACCGCGCTTTTCCATTAAACGAGACAGTATAAGTAATATTGCTCTCTTTCAGATATTCCTCGATGAAATCAGGGAATTTCGCATCGCAAACGGTATTGTTGTTTCCTAAGGCGCTCCAAAGCTCTTCTGCTATGTGGGGTGCAAACGGAGCGAGAACGATCGTTAAATCGCTTAAAATAGCTCTTTTGTTACATTTTAATGCAGAGAGTTCATTTACACAAATCATAAATGCGGAAACAGAGGTATTGAAAGAGAAATTTTCAATGTCGTAACCGACTTTTTTGATCAGTTTGTGTAATGATTTCAGCTCATCAGGAGTCGGTTGTTCGTCGATGATCTGTAATTCTTCTCCGTTGTTGTAGAACAGATTCCATAATTTACGCAAGAAACGGTGTACTCCATCGATACCACTGGTATCCCAAGGTTTGGAATATTCCAATGGGCCAAGGAACATTTCGTACAAACGCAGGGTATCCGCACCGTATTTTTCAACGATATCGTCCGGGTTTACAACATTAAACATGGATTTGGACATTTTTTCGACAGCCCAACCGCAAACATATTTCCCGTCTTCCAAGATGAATTCGGCTGTTTTGTATTCCGGATTCCAGTTTTTGAAGGCTTCGGTGTCCAATACATCGTTATGAACAATATTTACATCCACGTGGATAGGAGTGACTTCATATTTCTCTTTCAGACCTAACGAAACGAAAGTGTTGGTATTCTTGATCCGGTATACAAAGTTTGATCTTCCCTGGATCATTCCCTGGTTGATCAGTTTTTTGAACGGCTCATCTTCACAGGTAATTCCCAGGTCGAAGAGAAATTTGTTCCAGAAGCGACTGTATATCAGGTGTCCGGTGGCATGTTCGGTACCTCCGATGTAAAGGTCTACATTACGCCAGTATTCGTTAACTTTCTTGTCAACTAATGCTTCGTTGTTTTGCGGGTCTTCATAACGCAGATAATAAGCCGAAGAACCTGCGAACCCCGGCATAGTACATAGTTCGAGAGGGTAACCATCGTATGTCCAGTTCTTTGCGTGGCCCAAAGGCGGTTCTCCTTTTTCTGTCGGCAGGAATTTATCTACTTCAGGAAGTTCTATAGGCAAGTCTTTTTCATCAATAACATAAGGCATTCCATCTTTGTAGTAGACAGGGAATGGTTCTCCCCAGTAACGCTGGCGACTGAAAATAGCATCTCTCAAACGGTAGTTTACTTTGACTTTACCACGTTTGTTTTCCTCAACGTATTTTTTTGTTTTTTCGATTGCTTCTTTTACCGTCAAACCATTCAAAAAGCCCGAATTCATCATGATTCCTTCCTTGGCATCGAAACTTTCTTCCGAAATATCACATCCTTCAATCAGAGGAATGATCGGCAAATTGAAATGTTTGGCAAAAGCATAGTCACGACTGTCGTGTCCGGGTACGGCCATAATGGCTCCCGTTCCATATCCGGCCAATACATAGTCGGATATCCAGATCGGAATAGCTTCCCCGTTGAATGGATTTACAGCGTATGAACCGGTAAATACTCCGGTAACTTTACGGTCGGCGATACGTTCACGTTCTGTCCGGCGTTTTACGGCATCAAGGTAAGTTTCTACTGCTGCTTTTTGCTCTGCGGTAGTAACTTGTGAAACATATTCACTTTCGGGAGCCAAAACCATGAAAGTAACACCGAATATAGTGTCGGCGCGGGTTGTGAATATAGTAAATTCTAAATCAGAATCTTTAACTTTGAATTGCATTTCAGCACCTTCCGAACGACCAATCCAGTTTTTTTGTGTTTCTTTCAGAGAATCTGTCCAATCGAGAGTGTCTAATCCGTCCAACAGGCGTTGGGCATAGGCAGAAACGCGCAGATTCCACTGACGCATCAGTTTTTGTTCCACAGGGTATCCTCCTCGGACAGAAACACCTTCACTGACTTCATCATTGGCAAGGACAGTTCCCAATGCGGGACACCAGTTCACCATCGTATCTGCCAGATAAGCAATCCGGTAGTTCAATAAAATTCCCTGTTGTTCTTTTTCGGACTTGGAGTTCCACTCTTCAGCAGTGAAATGGATCTCTTCGCTGCAGGAGATATTCATATCTTTTGTTCCCTGTTGCTTGAAGACATCAATCAATTCGGCAATCGGGCGAGCCTGTTGTTCGTCGTTGCAATAATATGAGTTGAACATTTGGACGAAAGCCCATTGTGTCCATTTGTAATAATTTGGTTCACAAGTTCTTACTTCTCGTTCCCAGTCGAAACTAAATCCGATTTTATCCAGCTGTTCACGATAGCGTTCAATATTTTTTTGAGTTGTAATAGCCGGATGTTGTCCGGTTTGTATGGCATATTGCTCTGCCGGTAATCCATAGGCATCATACCCCATAGGGTGTAACACATTGAATCCCATCAGTCGTTTGTAGCGCGAATAAATGTCAGAAGCAATGTATCCGAGCGGGTGTCCCACATGCAATCCTGCCCCGGAAGGGTAGGGAAACATATCCAAGACATAGAACTTAGGCTTGTTTTGATCCTCTTTTACTCTGTAGGTATTATTTTTCTTCCAATAATTCTGCCACTTTTTTTCAATTTCGTTAAAATTATACGCCATAACCTTGTGATTGTTAAATTTAGGGTGCAAAGTTAATCAATATTTCATAAAAAACCCGTTATCTTTCACAAGAGAACGGGTCTATGACTAAACTTAATACCAGTTATTCATCAACACGAAGTAAATCTAACCAAAATCAATTCTAAAAATGAGTATTAATGATTTAATCTGAATGCTAAGAAAACGTCACTGTATTTTTTCATAAGTTTTAGTTAAAGGGTTAGGGTTCTTTTCTTTCGAACATTACAAATGTACTCCTTAATTTTGAATTTACAGTGTTTATTCCCTATTTTTTTGTGTATATTGAGTGTTTTTTAATTCTCCATAAATCAATCAATTAAATGTTTTATTTTTTAAAAAAGTGTATATGGAAAAAGTTGGTGTGTATATTGATCATTTTTTTGTTGATAATTTTGTCTTAAGCTAAATGTTCAAAGTGGAATTCGAATGAAAAATGTTTTCTAATTATAGAAAAGGAAAAGAAAAAATGTAACTACATTTGTATCAAAATCCTAACATAGAATACAGACATGACGAAAAGATTGCAGAACTCCAGGTATTTTTTTTATTATTTAGTTATTAGCTTGGTTTTATTTTCATGTAGCCAAAACAAAGAAATTATTCCCTCATCGGAGTATGCACCCTATATCAGCGCTTTTACGGGCGGTTCGATATCTTCTCAATCGACGATTAAAATTGAATTTGCTCAGGAACAATCTGTTGTTGAGTTGAATGCGGAGTTGAAGGATAAATTATTCGATTTTTCTCCTTCGTTGAAAGGAAAAACGTATTGGGTTAACAACCGTACCATTGAATTTGTGCCGGATTCCGGACAATTGAAAAACGGCGAATTATACAACGCGTCTTTCCGATTGGGAAAAATAATGAATGTGGATAAAAAACTAAATAAATTTTCCTTTTCATTCCGCGTAACTCCTCAAAATTTTGGTTTGGAAATGCATCCGTATTTTGTTGATGAATCCAATCCGGAAATAGCATCTGTAGATGGGATTCTCAAATTTGGAGATAAAGTCAGCCTTGACCAGGTAAAAAAAATGGTGACAGTTAGTATGGATGGTGACAATAGCTATACAATGGACATCGAGCCAACATCAGTCCCTACAAATTTTAAAATTACTATTAAAAATGTAAAAAGAGGAAAAGAAGACAGAACTTTAAATATTTATGTAAAGGGGTCTCCTATTGGAATTGAGAAGTCTGTTACAGAACCTGTTTTGATTTCGGCATTGAGACCTTTTAACGTTTTGAGTGCCAGTCTTATATCTGAACCTGAAAATGGAATTGAAATTGTATTTTCCGATCCGCTGTCTTCTACTCAGGATACGAAAGGACTGTTTGATATTCAGGAAGTTTCGGAATTTGTTATTCAAAAAGAAGGAAATATTGTGAATCTGTTTTTTGAAAGAGGAAACCAACGGGAATTTACGGTTAAGATAGATAAAGCAGTTCAAAATTATAAAGGGGAAACGTTACCTGCCGGAACGACTTATTCACTTGCCGCGGAATCATTGAAACCGAGAGTGGAAATTGCAAATGCAGGCTCTATTCTTCCGGACTCTAAAAACCTGATTTTGCCGTTTAAATCGGTAAATATTCGTGCGGTAGACTTACAGATTATCCGTATCTACGAAAAAAATATTTTGATGTTTATGCAAAATAATACATTCTCTTCGGATAATGAATTAAGAAGAGCCGGACGACTGATTTATAAGAAAACAATACCTCTGGATACAGATCCGGGTATAAAATTGGACCAATGGAATGATTTTTCAATCGATCTGGCAAATATAATCCAACAAGAGCCCGGGGCTATCTATAGAATTCAACTTTCGTTCAAAAAAGATTATTCGCTTTATTTGTCAAATGGCGAAAATACGGCTTTTACACCTGATGAAACTTTAGCTCGTATTCAACAGGAAGCCTTATCTGAAGGCGATGAAGATACCTGGGATACTCCACAGGCTTATTATTACGGAGAAGGAAATGAAATCGATTGGGAAGAATATAATTGGAGTGATAAAGATGATCCTTCAAAGCCGACTTATTACATGATAGGTGAAAATACAAAAACAGCATGTAATGTGTTCTCTTCTAATGTAGGAGTTATTGTTAAAGCTAATACAGGAGGCAGGTTGTGGGTTACTGTAAATAATATTCTGGATACTACTCCTTTAAAGGGTGTTGAAGTAAAAGCTTATAATTTTCAATTGCAGGTAATTGGAACCGGAGTAACAGATGGTAATGGTTTTGCAACTGTGGATGTGAAAGGAAAACCTTTTATTCTGACTGCAGAGTCCGGAAACCAGAAAGCTTATCTTCGTCTCGTAGATGGAGAGGAAAAGTCGCTAAGCCGTTTTGATATCGGAGGAAAGGAAACTCAAAAGGGAATGAAAGGTTTTGTTTTTGGAGAGCGTGGAGTTTGGAGGCCGGGAGACACTTTACATATTGGTTTTATTCTGGAAGATAAATTACATAAAATACCTGATAATCACCCTGTTTCGATAGAGATTTATAATCCGAAAGGGCAATTCTACACAAAGCAAACCTCCGTAAATGGGTTGAATGGTTTTTATACGTTTAATATTCCGACAGATCCGGACGATATTACCGGACTCTGGAATGCTTATGTGAAAGTAGGAGGGGCTTCATTCCATAAATCTTTACGCATTGAGGCGGTAAAACCTAATCGACTGAAAATTAATCTGAATATTCCGGGAACAAAATTAGAGGCCTCTAAGGGTTCTATTCCGATAAATCTTTCTTCTAATTGGTTGACCGGAGCAACAGCAAATGGATTGAAAGCCTCTGTCGAAATGTCGTTAACCAAAGTGACGACACAATTTAAAGGATATGAAAAATATGTGTTTAATAATCCTGCAAGTAAATTTTCTACCGATAAAATCGATGTTTTTGATGGCCATTTGAATTCGGAAGGAAATGTGAATTTCAATCTGAAGTTGCCGGAAGCTCAAAATGCACCGGGTCTTTTGCAGGCAACATTTATCAGCAGGGTCTTTGAACCGGGAGGAGATGTTAGTTCTTTTGTTCAAAGTGTGCCTTATTCTCCGTTTTCTACTTATGTTGGAATCAATCTGAACCAAAAAGATAATGACGGGTATATTGAAACCGATCAGGATAAAATGTTTGATATTGTTACGCTGAATAGCGACGGAAAACCGATTGATAGGTCAGATATCGAATATAAAGTATACAAAATAGGTTGGAGCTGGTGGTGGGAAAACCGGAATGAATCACTGGATGCTTATGTGAATGGAAGTTCAAAAGAGCCGGTTTTATCGGGAGATATCTCTACAAAAGCTGGTAAAGCCCGGATTAAATTCAGAATTAATTATCCGGAATGGGGGAGATATCTCGTTTATGTAAAAGATAGGGAAAGCGGACATGCTACGGGACAGATTGTATACGTCGATTGGCCTTCCTGGAGAGGTCGTTCGGAAAAAACAGATCCTAGCGGAGTAACAATGTTGTCGTTTTCTACGGATAAAAAAACATATGAAGTAGGAGAGGAGGTTACCGTTATTATCCCGGGAGCTTCTAAAGGACGGGCTTTGGTTGCTTTGGAAAATGGAACATCGGTCATCAGCCGCGAATGGGTGGATGTGGTTGATAAGGAGGATACCAAGTATAAGTTTAAGGTAACTGAGGATATGGCTCCTAATTTCTATGTCCATGTGAGCCTGCTGCAACCTCATGCACAGACAGTGAACGATATGCCGATACGTTTGTATGGCGTTGTTCCTGTAATGGTAACAAACAAAAATTCAACATTATATCCTGTTATTGAAATGCCGGAAACTTTACGTCCGGAAAAAGAATTTACGGTAACCGTCAAAGAAAAATCGGGTCGTCCGATGACCTATACTTTGGCAATTGTGGATGAAGGACTTTTGGATCTCACTGCTTTCAAGACTCCTGATCCATGGAATGAGTTTTACTCCCGAGAAGCCTTGGGTGTCAGAACATGGGATATGTATGATTATGTAATCGGTGCATTTGGAGGTAAGTTTTCATCCTTATTCAGCATTGGTGGTGATGAAGCATTGAAACCGGTTAATGAAAAAGCGAATCGCTTTAAACCGGTAGTAAAGTTTATCGGACCATTTGAAATCAAGAAAGGAGAAAAAGGGACTCATAAACTACAGTTGCCTCCTTATATAGGCTCTGTACGGGCAATGGTAGTCGCCGAACAATCCGGAGCTTATGGAAATGCAGAAAAAACGGTTCCTGTAAAAAATCCGTTGATGATCCTGCCTACTTTACCCCGTGTGATGAGCGTGGGAGAAGAAATACTGCTGCCGGTGAATGTTTTTGCAATGGAAAATTCGGTTAAAGATGTTGTCGTAAAAGTAGAGACATCCGGATTGTCTAAGTTGGCGGACTCTCCATCCAAATCGATTAAATTTTCTAAAATTGGCGATGGAATGGTCTATTTTTCACTTAAAGTAGGGGCTCAGACTGGAGTCGAGAAAATTAAGGTGACTGCTACCGGTAACGGAGAACAGGCTTCTGAGACAATTGAAATCCAGGTGAGAAATCCGAATCCTCCTGTAATTCAGGAGACATCCAGGTTAGTATCAGCAGGTCAGGAAACAGCATTCTCATACAACTTGCAAGGTCTTTCAAATGAGAATTGGATTAAACTTGAGGTCTCACGTATCCCATCTGTAGATATTAATCGTCGTTTTGACTATTTGAATGATTATCAACACTGTTGTTCTGAACAATTGGTTTCTAAGGCTTTCCCATTGCTATATATCGATCAGTTCAAAGATCTGGATAATAAAGAAAAAGACCGGATTGGAAAGAATGTACGCGAGGCTATTCGTCAACTTTACGGACGTCAGCTGCAAAGTGGAGGATTCGCCTACTGGCCGGGACAAACATCATTCTATCCATGGATCAATTCGTATGTGGGACATTTCCTTGTTGAGGCTCGTAAAAAGGGTTATGAGGTAAATGAACAGGTATTGAACCGCTGGAAGTCCTCGCAAAGGAGTATCGCGGCTAATTGGCAATATGAAGTCGATCGTACGCAATCACGTTATTTGTATAGTCAGGAAGACCTTCAACAGGCATATCGATTGTACACTTTAGTTTTAGCCGGAGATCCTGAACGTGGAGCTATGAATCGTCTGAAGGAGTTGCAGGGCTTGTCTCAACAGGCTCGCTGGCGTCTGGCTGCTGCTTATGCTTTGGATGGGAAGAAAGATGTTGCCAATAATCTGATATTTAATGTCAATGCTTTTATCGATCCGTATTCCTCTAGTAATGCAACTTACGGTTCTTACTCCAGGGATGAGGCAATGATCCTGGAAACATTGGTTCTGTTGGATAACATGCAAAAGGCATTGGAACAGGCTAAACGTATTTCCAAAAATCTT
Organism: Bacteroidales bacterium; assembly: GCA_031556375.1. Classification (GTDB taxonomy): domain Bacteria; phylum Bacteroidota; class Bacteroidia; order Bacteroidales; family Azobacteroidaceae; genus BNXB01. The sequence goes on from JAVBTA010000016.1 coordinate 9,400, forward strand.
TCTTCCGAATCGTATTTCAGTACACAATCTACGGCTTACTCACTGATGGCAATGGGTCAGTTTGCAAATAAAATGGGTAAAGGTATGATTGAGGCAACCTGGAATTTGAACGGCAAGGTACAACCTCCGCTAAAAACAGCTAAAGCTGTCTCCCAGATTGATATTCCTACAGATAAAGTCTCAGGTACTGTTAAATTAAAAAATGCAGGTACGGGCAGTCTGTATGTAGGTTTGACTTCAAAATCGAAGCCTCTTAATGATACATTGTCCATGATATCCAATAATCTGCTTTTAGAAGTGAATTATACGGATATGGATGGTTCTCCGATCGATGTTGCCTCAGTAAAACAAGGAACTGATTTTATGGCGAGAATAAAGGTTGTAAACGTCAGTGGTATAAATGATTACACAGACCTTGCGTTGACACAGATTATTCCTTCAGGATGGGAAATTTTCAATGAAAGAATGATGTCGGAAGATGGAGAAAGTCCAACTCAGGAGAATTATAGCTTCAGGGATATCCGGGACGATAGGATTTTCACATATTTCGATCTGAGACGAAGTGAATCCAAGGTCTTCAAAGTCAGGCTGAATGCCACATATGTAGGAAAATATATTCTTCCGGCAGTACAATGCGAAGCTATGTACGATACGCAGGCGCAAGGCCGTACTAAAGCATCGTGGGTTGAGGTTATAAAGTAACAGTCCTGGAGCCGTCTTCCTGTTCTTCGATAGTTACAAAAACAGTATTTTCAGGCAGGAGCTCTTCGATTTTTTCGGGCCATTCGATAAAACAAAGAGCTCCGCTTTCGAAGTAATCTTCCACGCCTATATTGTAGGCTTCCTGTATATTGTTGATGCGATAGAAATCGAAATGATAGATCAGTTCGGCTGTGGTATCCGACCTGTATTCATTGATTATAGCAAAGGTAGGACTATTTATAACATCGGTAACACCCAATTCTTCACAAATTGCCTTGATGAAAGTTGTTTTACCTGCTCCCATTTTTCCATTGAATGCAAAGACAGTATTCTCGTCAATAACTGCAATAAATTCACGGGCGGCATCGTGAATTGTTTCTGTGTTTTGTATTTGGATTGTAGCCATAGTTGTTGTTTTATGGGTACAAATGTACATGAATATTTTCAGTATTAATTATCTTTGTCAACTCAATTATGCTTATAACAGAAAACTAAACATGGATATAAATCGAATTAATGATTTGAGAGATGCATTATTATATTCTCCGGATAATCTCTCTTTGCGTAAGATGTTGGCTTCAGAATTAAAAAATATTGGATCCTATGATGAAGCGATTGTTGAATATAAGGAAATATTAAAAAAGATTCCTGATAATCAAGAAATTATGCTTTCAATGGTTGATTGTTATTATAAAGCAGGAAGGTATTCCACAGCTATAGTGGTTGTTGAAAATCTTATTTCTATGAACGAAGACAATCCGGAAGCGCTTGTTCTTTATACCCGTTTACTTATTCATGAGAATAATATTGAAAAGGCGATACAGATTTATCAGAGAGTATTGATAATAGATCCCTTTTTCGTTGATGATGACATAGATGCTGTGTTAAGAATTAGTAACAGTGTATCTGAACCTGAATTTTCTGATGAAGATCCGGTATTCATAGAGCGTCCTTCTATTACTTTTTCCAGTGTAGGAGGGATGGAACAAGTAAAGAAAGAAATTGAACTGAAAATTATTGCTCCTCTTAAACATCCGGATTTATATGCTGCTTACGGCAAAAAAATCGGAGGAGGTATATTGCTTTATGGGCCTCCGGGATGTGGAAAAACACATTTGGCTAAAGCTACGGCAGGACAAATCGATTCTAAGTTTATTTCAGTTGGTATCAACGATATTTTAGATATGTGGATGGGCAATAGTGAGAAAAACCTGCATCAGATTTTTGAAACTGCCCGTCGGAATAAGCCTTGTGTCCTCTTTTTTGATGAAATCGATGCTTTAGGTGCAAGCAGAAGCGATATGCGTCAGTCTTCAGGTAAACAGTTGATCAATCAGTTTTTGTCGGAATTGGATGGTATTACTTCAGATAACGAAGGTATTCTGGTATTAGGTGCTACGAATGCTCCCTGGCATTTGGACGCTGCTTTTCGTCGTCCCGGACGCTTCGATAGGATTATCTTTGTCAGTCCTCCGGATGTTAAAAGCAGGGAGGAAATTTTAAAAATACATCTTCAGGGTAAACCTTTGGAAAAAATCTCATATGATTCTTTATCCAAAGCTTGTGATAAATTTTCCGGTGCGGACTTGAAGGCGGTTGTTGACATCGCTATTGAAGGGAAACTGGAGGAAGCTATGAAAACCGGAGTTCCTTCCCCTCTTTCGACCAGCGATATATTGAAAGCTATTAAAAAGCATGTTCCAAGTACACAAGAATGGTTTGTTAAAGCGCGAAATTATGCTTTATATGCCAATGATTCAGGGTTATATGATGATATTCTCAGATATTTGAACTTAAAAAAGTAGACAATGGATTTTACATCAATTCAAAGAGCTGAACTGTTACTGGAGCAAAAAAGGGCTCCTGAAGCAGAAAAAATATTGCTTTCAGTACATGGAGAAATGGCTGATTCTGCTCAGGTTAAATATTTGCTTTCAGAATGTCGTTTTCAGCAAAATGATTATAAAGAGGCATTACGATATATTGATGAGGCTATTGGCTTATTTCCTGAAAGTGCATATTATTATGCTCATAAGGCCAATGTTTTGTTGAATGACAATAAAGTCAAGGATGCTTTTCAAAATATTGAGCACGCTATTTATCTTGATCCGGAGGAGTCTTACTTTTGGAGTATTAAGGCTGTTCTCTTGTACGATGATCGAAAATATGAAGAAGCGTTGGCTGCTGCGAATGGAGGATTAGCCAGTGATCCTGAAGATTCTGTGTGCCTCAACATCAGGTCTCTTTCCCTGGCCAAGTTAAATCGTGTGGATGAAGCGGGAGAAACAATTAAGGATGCTTTGAAGTCTAATCCGAATGATAGTTTTACGTATGCCAGTCAAGGGTTTATTTCTTTGCAAGAAGGGAAATCCAGGGAGGCTTTGGAGTTGTTCAGGGAAGCTTTACGGATAAATCCGGGTAGTAGTTATGCCAAATCCGGATTGGTTGAGGCTTTGAAGTCGAGATTCTTTATCTATCGATGGTTTTATCAGTTTTTTGATTGGATGGGCAGACAGGGTAGTTCTATCCAGTGGGCTTTGATTATAGGAATTATTGTGGTTCAACATCTCTCATCATCTATTGCTAAAACATATCCGGATTTGGCTCCGGTTTTCAATGTGGTTTCAATTCTGTTAGTTGTATTTGTTCTTCTGAGTTGGATTATAGTGCCATTGTCCAATTTGTTGTTAAGGTTAAGTCCGTATGGTAGATATGCTTTGACAAAGAATCAAATTGAAAGTTCTAATTGGATAGGTGTTTTGCTGTTAGTTTCTCTCCTTCTTTTTATAGGTACTTGGATAACTCAAATAGACGTGTTTGAACCATTTGCATTGATGGTTTTATTATCGGTTATTCCGGTCAGTTATATTTTTTATTTCAGATCCTCTCCTCAATCAACCTTAGTAAATGCTTTGTCTATTGGAATAATTGTCCTGGGTTTTCTCAGTATTATTTTAGACTTTTTCAATATTTTCTTGTTTCTGTTTCTTGGTTATCAATTCTATATAAATAGTTTGGGAATGAAAAGAAGTATAGAATAATAACACGAAATGTACTTAAAAAAATGGCCCATCTCATGTTTCTTCTTGAGGTGGGCCATTTTAAGGTAATTGTCCCCGATTAATCCAGGTCTTCTATATCAGCATCAGGAGCATTCATTTCGACAGATATAATCCCGTTTTTGACGGAATCCTCTGATTCATACATCAAGCTGGAACCTATTATATGGCCATCTTTTGCTCTTAAATGAAAGTAAAATTGACCATTAGGTGAGGTTTGCTTTTCAAATTTTGATTCATCCATCGAATTTCTTCTAACCGATTCAATGCCATTTAGACATTCATTCTTACTGGAAAATCCTTCACTCGTCAAAATTATAAGCCCATTTCCCGCTTTTAAATAAAACTGAAACTCGCCATTTTTTCGCTTGGCGACAATAAACTTTCCCATGATAGTATGTAATAATGTTATATATGTCTCTGTTTCTTTACAACAAACACCAGTCCAAGAAAGTTCAAAAAACAAAAAATATGCTAATAAAAGTTAAGAATTATAAAAACAATGCGCTTTGGAATATATCTATGTTCGTCAGAGTCGATGATAGCAATTAAGAACAGGATAAAATATTAAGGATTTTTAATAATTAAACCTCCATTATAAAATTCATTTTTATCATCTGCCCCATAAAGTTCATCTTTTCTTGAATCGTGATAAAAGGTTTTCGGATTGGCTCCATCTACGATAGTAAAAAATTCACTTTTATTTTTTGGAATAGAATATATAAAATAAACGTGATTTTTATCTGAAAAATATAGCGAGTTAATAATTTTGAATGAATTAACATCAACATTATTAAGAATATAGCCGAAAAAGTAAACGGATTGTTTATCTTTAGCAAATCCTTCTGATAAAAGCTCAAAGCTATTCGCATCCGCCGGAATTGCTTTCCCGGAATAAAAAATATGATTGGTATCCCGACAACAGTAACCATCCAGAATCCTGAATGTAGAAGCATCTGCATCTCCGTCGTTTAATAAGTAACCATTTTCGTATACTTTATTATTAATAATGATGAATGGATCTGCTAAAACAGAGATACTGTCGATAGAATGAAATGGAATCGTTTTGAAGTCCTGAGTATTTTCGATATCAAAAAAATATACTTGCTTATTGTCCCTGACATATGTATTGCCCAGAACTTCCAGACTGTCGGTATTTATTTGTGTTTTTTTTATTCCTCCGAAATACGGCGCATATAGAAAGTTTTTATCCTTCATGAAATTGTCGGATAAAAAAGTAAAAGAAGACGGATCTGCTTCAACCGGCTTACTGTAACCCTGATAAACATGATTCTTATCATATCCCCATCCGATATGCCCTTTATAACTTCCATATGTCTCCACATCGACATTATACAGTATCCTTAGAGTATATTTAGCATCTTTCAATGCCGGAAAATAAATATGATTTTTGTCTCTCATAGTACCATCCTCTTTCACCTGAAAACTTTCTACGTCCACATGTGGCTGTGGGATATCCTGGTAATAAACCATTTTTTTATCTTTGGCTACGAATTCGGCCAAAGGAGTAAATGTCTTTGAATTAGCTCCTTTAATTTTATTTCCGTGAATACCCATAGTCTTTGCCGGTTTATCTGTGAAATAAACGGTTCCCCAACTTTTTCTATAATATTTAGAGATATTTTCATCAATTGGATTTCCAACACAAGAACAAAGACCTATGAATATCAATGTAGAAAGAAAATACTTTAGCTTCATATCGTTATTTATTTTTATTAATTAATCGTCCGATACCTTTGACTGTTTCCATGATCAAAAGGGGAGCGAAAGATAGTCCTGTGACCCACATCCATTGTTCTCCGGTTAGTTTGGTGATTTTGAATATGCCATGCAGAGCAGGAACTTCAAGAACAGTTAACATAAGCCCGACTACCAGTAAAATAGCGCCAAGTAACAATTTATTAGAGAAAAATCCTTTGAATGCAGAATCGTATGTTGAACGTACATTGAATACATGGGTCATCTGTGAAAGTGCCAGAACTGCAAATGTCATTGTTTGAGCTGCAATAGCATTTGGTAAGGATGACATTTGTTTGATAAAGTCCCAAAATCCAAGTCCTTGAACATCATTTGATGTGTACATCCCTATAACATAAGCTGTTAATGATAGTAATCCGATCATAGTTCCTTGCAGGAAAATGCGGGTTGCGAATACTTTATTCATGATTCCTAATTTAGAATCTACCGGTTTCTGTTGCATTACATCCGGATTGGCAGGGTCGACGCTCAGGGAAAGTGCGGGTAAACTGTCTGTTACAAGGTTGATCCAAAGGATATGGATCGGTAATAATGGAGAGATCCAGTTTGCGAGTACGGCGATGAACAGCACCACAATTTCTCCGATATTAGTCGACAACATGAACTGGATCGCTTTCAGAATATTATTGTAGATGCGTCGTCCTTCTTCTACGGCTGTAACTATAGTAGCAAAATTATCGTCGGTTAAAACAATATCGGCAGCTTCTTTAGATACATCGGTTCCGGTAATACCCATCGCGCAACCAATATCTGCCAGTTTGAGCGCCGGGGCGTCATTGACTCCGTCTCCGGTCATTGCAACAATATCTCCTGAACGTTGAAAAGCATTTACGATACGTACTTTATGTTCCGGGGATACACGGGCGTAGACAGAAATAGAGTGAACGTTCTCGAGTAATTCATCGTCTGTCATCTTTTCTACATCCGCTCCGGTTCTTGACTCTTCACCAGGCTTCATAATTCCGAGATCCAATGCGATTGCCGTAGCAGTTATTTTATGGTCTCCGGTAATCATAACAGGTTTGATACCAGCTGTCCGGCATTTTTCGACAGCGTCTTTTACTTCTTCGCGTGGAGGGTCGATCATTCCCAGCATTCCGATGAAAATCAGGTTATTCTCAATTGTTGCCGGTTCTATTTTTTCAGGTAATCCGGAAACTTCTTTTAATGCTGTAGCCAGTACCCGTAGGGCTTTTCCTGCCATATCAACATTTGCTTCCCTGATCTGAGTTTTGAGTTCTTCGCTTAATACCACAATTTCTCCATTAAGAAGGATATGGCTACAACAACCCAAAACTTCATCTAAACCACCTTTCGTGTGAACAATCAATTTATCATTCTCATCCCGATTGACAGTCGTCATCATTTTTCGTTCCGAGTCAAAAGGTATTTCGGCAATCCGGGGAAACGTGCTATCCAGTTTATCTTTAATTAATTGATACTTAATACCGACATCGATAAGTGCGGTTTCTGTAGGGTCTCCTGTTGTTTTCCATGAATCTCCATCGATGCTTAATTTGGCGTCGTTTGCCAAAATGGATGCTTTTAGGAGTGTCTCTACTTCATAACTTTTTTCTCCGATCTCCCGTACAATATCCATTGTTTTCCCGTTAACAAACATTTTAATGACGGTCATGCGGTTCTGGGTCAGAGTTCCTGTTTTATCAGAACATATGACTGTCGTACTTCCAAGAGTTTCTACTGCCGGGAGTGTCCTTACGATCGCATTTTTCTTAACCAAGCGTTGTACCCCGACTGCTAAAACAATAGTTGAAACAGCAGGCAATCCTTCCGGAATGGCAGCTGCAGCTAAGCTGACAGCAGTCATAAACATCTCCATCATGTCTTTTCCATACAGGACACCAACAATGAATAAGATGATACATATGATTAGAGCTCCTATACCAAGGAACTTACCTAGTTTATCCAATTTTTCCTGCAATGGAGTTTTTGTTTCAGGAACAGATTGAATCATCGCAGCGATCTTGCCGACCTCTGTTTTCATCCCTGTTTCAATTACAACCCCCTTTCCTCGTCCGTAAGTGACTGTACTTGAAGAAAATCCAAGATTATCCCGGTCTCCTAAGGGAGTATTTTCCTGTTCAATGGGACTTGTAAATTTCTCTTCCGGAACAGATTCTCCTGTCAATGCTGAATCCTGAACCTTAAGATTGATAGCCTCCGTGAGACGAAGATCTGCCGGAATGGCATCTCCTGTATCCAGAACAACCAGGTCACCAGGCACGAGTTCCCGGGATTCAATAACTTCTACCTGCCCGTCACGGATAACTTTACAGTGAGGAGCCGACATTTTTTCAAGGGCTTCGAGTGATTGTTCTGCTTTTGCTTCCTGGATTGTTCCTATAAGAGCGTTGAGTATGACAATAAATAAAATGATAAGAGCATCAGTGAATCCTTCTCCATGCATGTATCCTACAATTCCGGAGATAATGGCTGCTACTAATAGCACAATAATCATGAAACTCTTGAATTGTTGCAAAAATTTGTAGAAGATTCCTTTCTTTTTCTTTTTTTCAAATTCATTGTAACCATAAGTGTCTAGTCTTCTTTTGGCTTCATCTTTACTTAATCCCTTTTCGAGTGATGTTTGCAGTTTTTCAGCAACTTGAGTGACTGATAAATTGTAGTAAGTTGTTTCGGTGACCATTGTTAATGATAATTAGTTAATATTTTTAAGTCACAAATATACAGTATTTTGCGCATTTCATGTGTTGTTTTATAAAAAAAACGTTTATTTTTGTGATCAGAAACAACAACCCTATTTAATTTATACCCCCTTTCCAGGATGGAATATTCTTTTTTTGATTTTTTAAAGCTCATCGGTTCTTTGGGTATTTTCCTGTATGGAATGAAGATTATGAGCGAAGGCTTACAAAAAGCTGCCGGTGATAAGTTGAGAAATATTTTGTCGGCGATGACTACCAATCGCTTTACCGGAATTTTTACCGGAGTTCTGATTACAGCATTAATACAATCCTCTTCTGCAACGACTGTGATGGTTGTTAGTTTTGTGAATGCAGGATTATTATCGTTAGCCCAATCTATCAGTGTGATTATGGGCGCGAATGTGGGAACTACGGTTACTGCATGGATTATATCGCTTTTTGGATTTAAAGTGAATATCAGTGTGTTTGCCCTGCCTTTGGTTGGTTTGGCCTTGCCATTTATTTTCTCTTCAAAGAGCAAAAATAAATCCCTAGGTGAGTTTATGATTGGTTTTGCATTGTTGTTTATGGGACTTGATTTTCTGAAAATGAATGTTCCTGATTTGCAAAGCAATCCTCAGATGTTGGCTTTTTTGCAGGAATATACCAATATGGGATTTGCATCAATTTTGCTTTTTCTTTTAGTAGGTACAATCTTAACAATTATAGTACAATCCTCAAGTGCAACAGTTGCAATTACCTTGATCATGTGTAGTCAGGGTTGGATTTCTTTTGAAATTGCAGTTGCAATGGTACTTGGAGAAAACATAGGGACTACGGTTACTGCAAATTTAGCAGCTCTTTCTGCTAATGTTTCTGCCCGTAGAGCTGCTCTGGCTCATTTGATATTCAACGTGTTCGGGGTTATCTGGGTTCTTTGTTTATTCTATCCATTTACACGGATGGTTGCTTCTATTGTTACAAATATAGGCCCAGGCGACCCGAATTCAATTTACAGCTTCCTGAATGGTTTGGATTCTGAAACCATAGCTTTGATATCCGGAAAGGAAACTTTAACAGATCCGGGTCTGATTGCTTTGAGGGAACGGTTGGTTGCGGAGCAAACATCTGTTTCGTACGGACTTTCATTATTCCATACGTTATTTAACATTTCAAATGTCTTTATCATGGTTTGGTTTACAAATCTGTATGTTAAGATCTGTACACGACTTATCAAAAGTAAAAAGACAGATGAGGAATTTCAACTTAAATATATATCATCCAGCATGTTTTCTACATCAGAACTTTCGGTTCTTGAGGCAAAAAGAGAAGTTGTGGTCTATGCTGAACGTACTCACCGGATGTTACAGATGGTGAAAGATCTGTATTATTTGGATTTGAAAGAAGAGAAAGAATTCATCAATATTTATGGCCGTATAGAAAAATATGAAAATATCAGCGACCGTATGGAAGTCGAGATAGGCAACTACCTGAATAAAGTGTCAGAAGGCCGGTTGAGTTCCGAAAGTAAGGAAGTGATCCGCGATATTATGCGTGCGGTAACTGAAATAGAAAGCGTAGGTGATGCATCATATAATCTTGCGAAAACGATTAAACGTCGTAATGAGGCTAAATCAGTATTCACAGAAGAAATGAATATGCATGTGGATATGATGATTGATTTTGTAAATAAGTCATTATTGCGGATGATAGAGGTGTTGAAAATTCAGGATCCTGTAGAAGATGACGGTCTGGAAACATATAATCTTGAAAAGGAGATCAATATGTTACGGAATCAGCTTCGTATGCGGAATATAGAGGATGTAAATGCGAACAAATATGACTACCAGGATGGAGTTTATTACATGGACTTTATTTCAGAATGTGAGAAACTGAACGATTATGTAGTGAATGTAATAGAAGCCTGGTGCCAGAAAGGATTGAAAGCAAAGTAACGATTATTTTCCTGAGATATAGTTCTCTGCAGACATACAGGCCTCGGCTGCAAATTCTATTCCAAGGGCAATAAGTTTGTCCCAATCTTCTTCTTTTAGATTGTTAATGTCGTTTTTTGTATACCCGTATTTTATTAATCCATATACAATTCCGGCATTAAAATTATCTCCGGCACCGATTGTACTTACCGGCTCAAGAGGTTCTACCGGGTAAAATTTCTCGATCGATGCGGTTTTTAGATAAACCCCATTCTTTCCTTTGGTTGTAATGAAGTTTTTACAATAAAATGAGATTCGGTCTTTGTAGACAGTTTCGATACTTTCTCCCGGATACAATGTCTCCAGATCTTCTTCAGAGCAACGAATGATTGTCGAATTTTCAAAATTTTCAAGAAAAGCCGCCATTAATTTTGTTCGTTCATAAGCATGTGCTTTTCTGAAATTAATATCATAGTAGATTATGGCCTTATCACGGGCCTTTATAGTTAGTTCTGATACTTTATCCCTCAGCAGTGGATTAAGTGCGAAATATGAGCCAAAAACAAGGATGTCGTCTGCTTTAATAGGAGGGAAGTCAATATCCAATCGTTTTTCCGGAAAATTGCGATAGAAAGTATATTCGGCATCCTGATTTTCATTCAGAAATGCCAGGGCAACAGGAGAAGTGCCATAACGAAAAAAGTCAATATATTCTGTTGAAAGATTGTTTTCTTCCATGAATTTTTTGATGATATTTCCGATTTTATCATCTCCGGCTTCGCTAATGAAAAGTGTAGGGATATTTAATCGTCCCAAAGATACCATGCAATTGAATGTGGATCCTCCGGGAACGGCTTTGAGTGGTTGGTTATTTTTGAAAATAATGTCGTAGATTGTTTCCCCGATGCCGATAACTTTTCTCATTGTCCGTTGTTTTGTCGTTCGCGTGATAGAGTCCCTAAGTAACCTCCATGATGGCGTTTTGCATAATCCGATAGATTAAAATCAATTTTTTTCATTGTTTCAACTACCAGAAGATCTCCGATTACAGTCATAACAGTGGTGGAAGTGGTTGGGGTCAACCCGAGGGTACAAACCTCTGACGGATTTCCTGTCAACAGACAGACATCAGCCCCTTTTGATAAAGGACTTTCCGGATCACTGGTTATTACAATGAAACGGATATCCGGAATAAGGATCCTGGCCAAATCGATTAATTCGATAATTTCACGGGTTTTACCGGAATTTGAGATCAATAACATCAGATCGTTTTCGCGAAGAATGCCCAAATCTCCATGTTGAGCTTCACTGGGATGTAAAAAACAAGCGCTGGTGCCTGTGGAGCTGAATGTTGTTGCAATATTGGACGCGATTTGTCCCGCTTTGCCCATTCCACTTGTTACCAGTTTGCCTTTTTTATGATGCACTTGTTCTATGATCATGTTCACAGCCGTTTCATAAGCACTTGTCAATGGAATGTTCAGTATTGCATCAGTTTCTCTGCGAATGATGCTTTTCAGATCTTCAATCATAAAATTTTGAGTTAATTATGGGCGCAAAAGTAAGTATTCCTTTTGAAAAAATTACGCAAATTCGTCCCCATATTTCATATTGACATCAGTAACAAATTGTTTGATACGCTGTTCTTCGGATTTTTTACAGATTAGCAGTATATTATCCGATTCAGCGATAATGTAATCTTCCAGTCCCTGTACTACAGCCAGTTTATCTCCGGAAAGAGATACCAGGTTATCGTTACTTTCATAGAATACAGATTTACATTTTAATGTGACGTTATGATTATCATCTTTTTCGGCAAGATCGTACAAAGAACCCCAGGTACCAAGGTCTGACCATCCGAAATCAGCGACAAGCATGTAAACATTATCTGCTTTTTCCATTACTCCATAATCAATAGAAATATTTTGCAGAGATGGATATTCTTCGTCGATAAAAGCTTTCTCCTTATCCGTATTAAATAAATCCAAACCTTTATTAAAACGGGTCGTAATGTCGGGAATATGTTGACAAAAAGCTTCAATAATGGAATTTACGTTCCATACAAAAACCCCGGAATTCCAATAAAAATCGCCACTTTCAAAAAAGATCTTGGCCAATTCATAATTAGGCTTTTCAGTGAATGCTTTGACTTTTTGTATACGGTCATCTCCTACATCTTCCGATTGAATATAACCATATCCGGTTTCAGGGCGGCTTGGTTTCACTCCCAGAGTAAGTAACGATGGGAATTTACTTACAAAGTTCAGTCCGGTCTGAATATTTTTTAAAAAATGGTGTTCCTGAAGAATAAGGTGGTCTGCCGGAGTTACGACGATATTTGCATTCGGATTGATTGCCCGGATCCGGTAAGATGCATAAGCAATACATGGAGCCGTATTTCTACGAGTTGGTTCAAGCAGTATCTGTTCATCTTTTAATTCCGGTAATTGATTTTTAACCAGATCTTTATAAAGCTCGTTGGTAGCGATGAAAATATTTTCGACAGGAATGATCTGACTAAAACGATCAAAAGTTTGTTGTAGTAAAGATCTGCCTGTTCCGAAGAAATCAAGAAATTGTTTTGGCATTGTTTCCCTGCTGAAAGGCCAGAAGCGGCTACCTATCCCCCCGCCCATGATCACACAATAGTTATCTTTCATACGTTCAAGTTTTAAAGACTGATTACAAATATACTATATATTCTGTTAAAAAACAAAATCAGTGAAAAAACAAATCTCAAACCGATTAGGTTCTGGGAAATTAATACAGCCCGTAGGTTGTACTTAATACCATAAATTCGGTACGACGGTTAAGTTGATCTGCGATATTTTGTTGTTCCGGTGTTAATGTGTTTATAAATTCTTCATTCAGGACTTGTCCTTCCGGAAGAAAGTCATATTTTTCCGCGACTTTTTTGCTAACTGTCTGAGGTTTTGTTTTACCATAGCCAACTGCAGTCAATCGTTCTTTATCAATGCCCCCTTTGATCAGATAATCTACTACCGATTGTGCCCTTCTTTGAGAGAGATTCTGATTGTATTCTTCTGCCCCTTTTCTATCGGCGTGTGCTGATAACTCAATGGTTACATTCGGATTATCATTCATCATATTAATCAGTTGATTCAGACCTTCTTTCGATTCAGGGCGAAGTGTTGCCTTATTGAATTCGTAGAAAATATTCTCGATCAACACCGGTTTTGACACGGAAGGAAGATAAAAATCGACATAGAAGGTCTGATTTTTTTCTTCACTAGTAACTACCAGAGATTGTTTTTCATTCAGGTGCCCGGGTGCGCTTCCCATCATGGTATATTCCATTCCGAGAGTTACTTCCATGGTATATGTCCCATCATTTTTAACCGGATATTTGACATTGGTTCCGTCTTTTCCGACAATTCTGACGCTTGCTCCGTTAATGATTTCTTCATCCCGGTCCAGAATCCAACCTTCGACCATTACGGTTATTTTAGGAAGTTCAAAAGAATAAATGTGGTCGAGGCCCTTACTATCGTTCCTGTTGCTGCTAAAATATCCTTTTTCAGCTTCTCCGGCAAACGTAATTCCGAAATCATCGCTCGGACTGTTTATTGGAGACTTCAGATTATCAATTCTCCATTTTTTTGTTTTTCCGTTGAAGACGGCTTTGAAAATATCCAGTCCACCCATTCCCGGATGACCATCAGATGAGAAATAGATGATATTATTGTCTCTGACATATGGAAATTTTTCGTCTCCTGGAGTATTGATTTCAGGCCCTAGATTTTCAGGAAATACAGATCCGATATCTCTCACAGGAACTCTCCAGATATCTGTTCCTCCATAGCCTCCAGGTGCATCAGATACGAAATAAAGGTACATTTCATCCGGACTGACAGCCGGGTGGGCAACCATTATCGTACTATCTTTAAATATTTCTAATTTTTCTCCGGCTCCCCATTTAGCTCCTGAGCGGGAAGACTTATATATCTCTGCCGTTCTGGGTGTTGCATCATCTTCCGAACAATAGGTATAATACATTGTTCCTCCATTGGTGGGGAAAGATGCAGTTCCTTCGTCGAAATCAGTATTTAGTTCGCTCTCTATTACTTCGGGTTTTTGCCATTCTCCTCTTTCATTTTGTTTTACAACAAAAAAATCGTTGTTCATCTGGCCTGTAATCCCACTTTTTTCTTTTCCCATGGCTCCTTTTCTGGATGATGAGAAATAGAGTTCATCGTGTTTGCTTCCGTTTAGCATTGGAGAAAACTCTCCTTGACGGGAATAAAAATTGCTCATTTGTTTTACGGCATAACGGGTAGGGCTTTTTTTCCATTCGTTTGCCAGGTTACATCCGATAATGCCGTTTTTGGCTATGACGGAATTCGGATTTAATGTCAGGAACGATTCATATTGCTTTGTAGCCTCTGCATATCTTCCTAAGCGTTGTAACATTTGTGCCGCATATAATACTGATGTACTGTCGGGATATTCGTACCGGAAGGCATTTTGGTAGCCGCTGAGGGCTCGCTGGGAATTATTGATCTCACGGAAACATTCTCCCATCTGGAATGCTATAGCACCTCGCAGGTAGCGTTTTTTTGAAGAAGTTTTTCCGTAGACTTTCCGATAGATTTGAGCTGCATCATAGTACTCCCCTTTTTCCTGTTTGGCAACAGCGTCACTTAACTTTGCTGATTTACAGGAAAATAACAATAAGAGAGCAAAAAATGGAAGTAAAAAAAGAATTTTTCTTAACATAAGCACATAATCTATCTTTGCATTAAACTGAATTTTAACAATAATATTGTATAAAATAGAAAGAGGCACTTGAAATCAAGCGCCTCTTTCAAATTATCTAACGGGAAAAATTATTTTCCTTCCAGTTTTTCTTTCAAAGCAGCCAATTCTTCGATGTCACCAAGAGTTGTCTTTTCCATTGAAGGTTGAGAAGAAACTGTTTCTTCTTCAGACTTTTTAGCTCTTCTTGGTTTTTTCTCAGTAGCTCCGCTTTCTCTTTGTTCTGTGCGTTGCTCATCTTCGAAAATACGGCTGTGAGACAGGATGATACGTTTTGAATCCTTGTTGAATTCGATCACTTTGAAATCCAGTTTTTCTTCCAGTTGAGCTGAAGAACCGTCTTCTTTTACCAGGTGTTTCGGAGTTGCAAAACCTTCTACACCGTAAGGCAAAGAGACTACAGCACCTTTATCCAGTAATTCGATGATAGTTCCTTCGTGAACGGAACCTACAGTAAACAATGTTTCGAAAACATCCCATGGATTTTCTTCCAATTGTTTGTGTCCAAGGCTCAAACGGCGGTTTTCCTTGTCGATTTCCAATACTTGAACTTCTACATCAGCACCAATTGAAGTAAATTCGCTTGGGTGTTTGATTTTCTTTGTCCAAGAAAGGTCGGAAATGTGAATCAAACCTTCAACTCCTTCTTCGATTTCAACGAATACCCCGAAGTTGGTGAAGTTACGCACTTTTGCAGTGTGTTTGCTTCCAACAGCATATTTTGTTTCTACATCTTCCCATGGATCCGGTTTCAATTGTTTGATACCCAAAGACATCTTGCGTTCGTCGCGGTCCAAAGTCAAAACAACAGCTTCTACTTCGTCGCCAACTTTCAAGAAATCCTGAGCGCTCTTCAGATGTTGAGTCCAGCTCATTTCTGAAACGTGGATCAAACCTTCTACTCCTTGAGAAATTTCGATGAATGCACCGTAATCGGCCATAACAACTACTTTTCCTGTTACTTTGTCGCCAACTTTCAGGTTGGTGTCCAAAGCATCCCATGGATGAGGAGTCAACTGTTTCAAACCAAGAGCAATACGTTTCTTCTCGTCATCGAAATCAAGGATTACTACATTGATCTTTTCGTCCAGTTTAACAACTTCCTCCGGATGAGAAACACGTCCCCAAGAAAGGTCTGTGATGTGGATCAAACCGTCTACGCCACCAAGGTCGATAAACACCCCGTAAGAAGTGATGTTTTTGACGATACCTTCGAGTACCTGGCCTTTTTCCAGTTTGCCGATGATATCTTTCTTTTGTTGTTCCAGTTCAGCTTCGATAAGAGCTTTGTGAGAAACAACAACGTTTTTGAATTCCTGATTGATTTTAACAACCTTGAATTCCATTGTTTTATCTACAAATACGTCGTAGTCACGGATTGGTTTAACGTCGATTTGAGAACCCGGTAAGAATGCTTCAATACCGAATACGTCAACGATCATACCACCCTTAGTGCGACATTTAACGTAACCTTTGATGATTTCGTCTTTTTCAAGAGCTTCGTTAACACGATCCCAAGAGCGTGCGGTACGTGCTTTCTTGTGTGAAAGGAGCAATTGCCCTTTTCTGTCTTCCTGACTTTCGATGTAAACTTCTACTTCGTCACCCACCTTCAATTCAGGATTGTAACGGAATTCGTTCATCGAAACGATACCGTCTGATTTGTAACCGATATTTACAACTACCTCACGTTTGTTCAAAGAGGTAACTTTACCGATTACTACTTCGCGGTCGTTAATTTTGCTCAATGACTGATCGTAAGTTTTGATCAGGTCTTCGCGACTTACATTTCCGTAAGTTTCGCCTTTTTCGTAAGCATCCCAGTCAAAATCTGCAGTGTTTGCAGCTGGTTTTGCTTCTTTTTTAGCCTTAGGGGCTTTTTTTTCTTCTGCAGCAGGAGCTGCTTCTTGTGTTTCCGCCATTGGAGTTGCTTCTACAGCAGGAGCTTCGGCAGGAGTCGCAGTTGATTGAGTATCAACTACTTCTTCATTTTTAAGTTCTTCACTCATGTTAATAAATAAATTTTTTAATTAGTAAGTTTGACTTTATGTTGTCTTAAAGCGGGTGCAAAGGTAATGTTTATTTTCTGATTATCAATGGATTTGTATTATTTTTTCATAAATAGCAAGATTCGGGTTGTACGAAATACAGATATTTGTACTTTTGTAAAAAATGAAAAATTAATATGCCGAATTCTATTGAAATACAATACTATCAATCGCCATGCGGGAACCTGATACTCGGTTCGTATGAAGATAAGTTATGCCTTTGTGACTGGACCTTCAGAAAACGTAGAGATATGATCGATTCGAGGATTCAGAAAGGTTTGAATGCCCAATATGAGGAAAAATCGTCAGATATTATTGCGAAAACAATAACTCAATTAGAAGAATATTTTGCTAAAAAAAGAACAGACTTCGATCTCCCTCTTTTGTTTGTGGGTACCGATTTTCAAAGGGCAGTCTGGAATGAACTGATCAAAGTTCCTTTTGGAAAAACGGAAACTTATGGTGGATTATCTAAACGGATGAACAATCCCAATGCTGTACGTGCCGTTGCTTCGGCAAATGGAGCTAATGCCATTTCAATTATTGTTCCCTGCCACAGAATTATCGGTAATAACAATCAGTTGACAGGTTATGCCGGAGGATTACCTGCAAAAAAGAAATTGCTGGAACTTGAATTTTCTTCGAACACTCCTTATTTAGATTTGTTCTAAATAAAATATGAAAACACAGGAAATACTTGATTTTGCACGAATTGCGGAGGCCATTGAATATATCCGGATGAATTTTAAAAATCAGCCTGATTTAGAGGAAATCGCAAGTAAAATGTCTTTGAGTCCTGCTCATTTTCAACGTATGTTTACGGAATGGGCCGGGATTAGTCCCAAAAAATTTCTACAGTATATAAGTTTGGAGCATGCAAAAAAAGTTTTAAAAGAAGGGCATGCCACATTACTGGATGTCGTGTGTGAAACCGGTTTATCCGGAACAGGCCGTTTACATGATTTGTTTGTCAATATTGAAGGGATGACTCCGGGTGAGTATAAAAATGGGGGAGAAGGACTTTTAATCAATTATAGTTTTGCAGAAACTCCTTTCGGAGAGATACTTGTAGCAGCAAGTTCAAAAGGGGTTTGTCACATGTCATTCATAAAAAATAAGGTAGAGGCGTTGAATATTTTGCAAAATAAATTTTCCAAAGCAAAATATATTCAAAAGAATGATGTTATACAACAACAGGCACTTTCTATCTTTATAGAGGATGATTGGAATAATCTGAATGAAATTAAGTTACATTTGAAAGGGACTGATTTTCAATTGAAAGTCTGGGAAACCTTGTTGAAAATACCTTCCGGACAATTGGTTACTTATGGTGATGTTGCCTCAAAAATAAATAATTCCAAAGCATGTAGAGCAGTCGGAACTGCTATCGGAGAAAATCCTGTTGCATTTCTGATTCCCTGCCACAGAGTAATTCGCTCCTCGGGAGAATTTGGAAATTATCATTGGGGAGAGACCCGTAAGGCAGCAATAATTGGATGGGAAACCGCCCGGATATCAAATGTTTGCAAATGACAAAAATACGAAAGAACAAGTCGAATTATCCTTTTAAAATTTTGTGCCGAAGAAATCAGAGATAAATTCCAAATCATTAGGGTGAAATGGGGAATAAGCCCTGATGATAAAAGCATGTTTGAATGTAACAGATTTTCCCGGTAGTAAAGTATGTTCAAAAACCGGATCAGTTTTCACGTACATTGACGAACCCATGTTATTAATGGCGAACAAACCATAACCTCGGGCATGATTGTGTGCCGGATAACCAATATTAGACGGATGATCGATCATTGCCATAGAAATATTTGTATTATCTTTTGTTCCGGTCAGGCTTACCCAGGTTGAGGATTTTCCCCAGACATTTCCTCCTTCAAGACCTTGGTCATTACGATATTTTCCGGTTGCAATGCTATTATCAGTAATGGTCGTATCTGTTGGAACTAACTGATCGTTCAATAATTTTTTTGGAAGGTCTGCAACATCTTCAAATTCACGACAAAAGCGTAATCCTAATAGTCCTTCTTTTGTTTCTCCAAACACGACAGTGTCTTTCGCTGTTAGTTTTGTTGTGCGGACGATAGCCCAAATTCCTTCATACTGAACGAAATTGAGAGTAGTTTCTTCGTCCAGTAATACTTTGTTATTGATGTCGACCCATTCACTCTCAGTTTTCAGTTCTGCGGCATCAAGACCTTCGAGATTCGTACTGTTTTTTAAAGATACAATTGCTTTATGCTTGATAGTTCCATATTTTGCTTTGTCTTCCTGGGGAATAACATCGGAATTGTTCCAGAAGTCCAACCCATTTACGTTACCATGATTAAACCACATTCCTATATGATGTGGGTGATCAATACGTTCACCTGGTCTTGGATCTATCGGATAGCCTCTGGTGATGACAGTTCCGTTTGGAGCATTGATAGGATACAGAACCGGTTTGTAGTACTTGTCTGAGTATAAATAGGAAGTAAATAACTTCCCGTTGATAAGAACATCTATTCTTTTTTCAGAATCGTTTTTTACCAGATCAATCGCTTTAGCCGATGAGGCTAAGAGGCAACAAAATACAACTGTCAATAATAATCGTGTTTTCATAATATGTTAATCAAAGGATATTTACAAAAGTTACCATTCCGAACTGAAATGAAAGCGGATATCTTTGAAATCCTGTTGAGCCATCTGCAAGACATAAGATGAATCAGCTAAGAATACATCTCTTCCTTCTTTGTCTCTGGCCATGTATTGATATTTCCGTTTTTTGAAATTTTCCAAAGCTTCGTTGGAATCACTTTCTATCCAACAGGCTTTGTATAAGTTAATTGGCTCCCATTTACATTGAGCCCCGTATTCATGTAACAAACGATACTGAATAACTTCAAATTGCAGTTGTCCTACTGTTCCAATGATTTTTCTTCCGTTAAATTGATTAGTAAATAGCTGAGCTACACCTTCATCCATCAACTGATCGATCCCCTTGTTAAGTTGTTTGGATTTCATCGGATCGGCATTTTCAATGTATTTGAACATTTCCGGAGAGAAGCTTGGCAATCCTTTGAAATGTAGTTCTTCTCCGGCTGTCAGAGTATCTCCGATTTTGAAGTTCCCTGTGTCCGGGAGACCGATTATATCTCCTGCAAATGCTTCATCCACAGTCTCTTTCTTTTGTGCCATGAAAGCGGTAGGAGAGGAGAACTTCATCAATTTTCCGAAGCGTACATGTTTATAGTTCTGATTACGTTCGAACTGGCCGGAACAAATTTTCAGGAAGGCAATACAACTCCGGTGGTTCGGATCCATGTTGGCATGTATCTTGAAAATAAAACCGGAAAACGGATCTTTTTCAGGCGTAACAATACGTTCTTCGGTCTGTACGTCACGTGGAGACGGAGCTATTCTCACAAAACAATCCAGCAATTCTTTTACCCCGAAATTGTGAAGAGCAGATCCAAAAAATACAGGTGCGATATCGCCTTTCAGATAGGTGTTTACATCAAATTCCGGGTAAACTCCTTTGATTAACTCCAGGTCTGTACGAAGTTTTTGAGATAAATTTTCTCCAATATGCTTTTCCAGCTCCGGACTATCTATGTCCTTGAATTCGACAGATTCTGTAACTGTCTGTTTACTGGGAGTATAAAGATCCAGTTTCTCTTCGTAAATATTGTATACGCCCTTGAAATTGAATCCCATGTCGATAGGCCAGCTCAGAGGTCGAACGTTGATCTTCAGTTCTTGTTCAAGTTCATCCAGCAGGTCGAAAGGATCTATCCCGTCGCGGTCCATTTTGTTGACGAAAACGATTACCGGAGTTTTACGCATCCGGCATACTTCCATCAACTTGCGGGTTTGTTGCTCAACCCCTTTGGCTATGTCGACTACGATAATTACACTGTCGACAGCAGTAAGGGTGCGGTAAGTATCTTCTGCAAAGTCCTGGTGACCAGGAGTATCGAGGATATTCACCTTGTAACCTTCGTATTCAAAGCCCATTACGGATGTGGCGACGGAAATTCCTCTTTGTTTTTCGATTTCCATCCAGTCTGATGTGGCTGTTTTCTTTATTTTATTTGACTTAACAGCACCTGCAACATGGATCGCTCCCCCAAAAAGCAATAGCTTTTCCGTCAATGTTGTTTTTCCCGCATCCGGGTGACTAATAATTGCAAATGTTCTTCGGCGTTGAATTTCTTTGATCAAATCGTTCATTTTTTACAAAAAATAATTGTTTCGTTAGCAGAAAACCCATGATAATTTAGAGGCTTTTCGTTGTAATTTATTACTTTTACATTAAATCCGGTACTTTCCAATCGTTGGCATAGGCCTTTTACAGAATATATTCGTACATGATCCTCTTGCCCAAAATGTAATCTGCGATCTTCATCTGTGATAATCGTTTCGTCTTCGTATATATCCCCATCTTTAAAAGGAGTTTGGATAATAACTGTTCCTTCCGGTTTTAAAACCCTGTGAAGTTCAGATATTGCTTTAGCGTCTTCCTTTACGTGTTCCAGGACATGATAACAAATAACCAGGTCAAAAGAATCGTCAGGTTCTTCCAGGTTTGTTATATCCATGTTTTTATCAGCAAAAAATTCACCACAAAAATCATTTGCCGTATAATTAATGGTTTTATTACTTTTAAATTTACGATACAGACACCGTGAGGGGGAAAAATCCAGAATCTTTATGCTGTTCTTTAAATATTCCTTTTTCAAAATAGAGAATAGTCTCCTGTTTCTTGACAAGCTTCCACAACAAGGGCACAAAAAATCATCTTCAAAAATAGGAACGAATTTACGAAGTTTTTTATTGCAAACAGGGCACTGATAATTTCTTCCCGTAAAAAAAAGTGCATATATTTTTCTGAAAAACAACTCGTTTTTTAAGAGTAGTTTCTCAGGCATTGTCTTTAATAATAAAGATTTTAGTGATTGATACATTAAAATACTTCTATAATTTGTTCACAATGTGTATGCAATTATTCGTCTGTACCTTCTGTTGGCTCGATTGCCTCTTCTTTTTGGATCATTTCACCTTCTGTGGTATCATTCTCAAAATATTGATTTGGATCGAAGTGACGTGTTTTAATTTTTGTTCTATCTAAAACAGCTTTTACATTGTCTGCTGCTTTTTTCATTCTTTCCTCGTCTTTTTTATCGTGTCCGTTACTTAGGATAAGATCAGCATATTGAGCTACATTTTCCGGTTCATCCAAATAAAGATATATCTTGCAAAGATTATAATATGCCGCATATCTTAATCTTATATCTGCTTTTAATTTTTGATCGGGATATTTTTGGGGAATATTTTTGAAGTAGTCGATCAATCCGTTTATACGATCCCGATTCATTCCGGTATTTCCGGTCATGGATTGTATTTCTGTTTTCAAAGCCTCTGTAGCAGCACGAAATGCCTCATTTTCATTGTGTTTCTTTTCGTTTATGGTTTTGATGATATCATAGGTTCTGATAACAGGGAATCCATAACGGGATGAAGCTACGGATGATGCTTTGGAAGCCGTATTTATTGATAAATTTCTTGTAAATTCCGAAATGAGAACATCTCTGTTATTTCTCCAATAATCCGAAGCCTCTTTGTGAGTGCTGTATTCGCGTGAAGTATAGTTTTGAGAGAAAAATGAATCGTATACTTTCTCTTCGGCCAGAACGTTATCATCTAACATTATTTTGTATCTCGCATCAAATTTATAAGAAACATTTAATTTGTAATAATAATAAACTGTGATTTTACCGTCTTTATCTTTACTCTCTTCTCTTCTTTCGGAAATATTGCTGCTTTCGATAGTTAAATTACCCAAATCGACGTAAATAATCATGTCTCCAGCTATGGGTTCTGTTACCTTTTTTTGTCCGGAGATATAAATTGCATCTTCAACCTCTTCCGGGGTAACTCTTTGTTTTGTACTTGGGGTTATTGTCAATCGGGTTGCATAATGAAAGAATAAAGGTTCCAATGGTTGAGTTGGAGCGATTCTTAACGCGATGTTTTGAATTCTAAGGTTGTCGACATTGACATTTTTAGTCTGACCGAATGTTGATTGCAGGCAAAATACAGCCAGCAAAATTGAGATTAAATGTTTCATTTTGTGTTAGTAAGTATTGTTTGTGTTAGTGAGTATTGTGAAAAGTTTTTCAAGACTGGTTTCCCACTTTGGAACCGTCATCTGGAAAATAGATTTAATTTTTGTTTTATCCAAAACACTGTACATTGGTCTTGCTGCTTTAGTCGGATAGCCGGAGGTGTCTACAGGATTTACTTTGCATGTTGTAATACCTGCAAATTTGTGAATGGCCAGACAAAAATCATACCATGAACACTCTCCTTCGTTGCTATAATGATAGATTCCGGAAGGGAATGCCTTATTTTTTTCGGCAAATGAAATAATATCCAGAATTGATTTAGCCAGATCTGCCGCATAGGTAGGACTTCCTTTCTGGTCGGAAACCACATTGAGGGAGTCTTTTTCGTTACCTAATCTGATCATTGTTTTAACGAAATTGTTTCCAAAAGCGGAATATAACCAGGCTGTACGGATAATAATACTTTCCGGACATATCTTCATCAGGATCTTTTCGCCTTCCAGTTTACTTTTACCGTATACTGATTGTGGATCGGTTTGATCAGTTTCAACATAGGGATGGTTCCCTTTTCCGTCGAAGACATAATCTGTGGATATATGGATGATTTTTGCTTTTCCGGATGCTACTTCAGCCAGATTCTTTACACAATCACGATTAACCAGGTAACAAAGTTTAATGTCGTCTTCTGCTTTATCGACGGCAGTATAAGCAGCGCAATTAATAATATAATTGATGTTATTTTTATCGATGAATTCGGATATTTTTGCTTTATCAGACAAATTCAGATCAAGGATGTCTGTCGCAAAAAAATGAAGCTCCGGATAACTTGAGGTTAACTCGCGGATTTCACTCCCTAATTGTCCGTTACTTCCTGTGATAAGAATATTCTTACTCATAGTCTTTAATTTATGTGTTAATAATAATTATACAACACATTTTTTGCTAATTTTGCTGCAAAAGTAATCTAAATATGATTTACTATCAAATCCTTGAGACAGGTTTTTTCTATGCTGATGGTGGCGCTATGTTTGGTGCCATTCCGAAAAGGGCATGGAAAAGGAGGTATCCTTCCGATGAACAGAATTGCTGTGCGATGGCAATGCGGTGTCTTTTAGTCTGGAATGAAGATAGAGTTGTAGTCCTGGATACCGGAGTTGGAAATAAAAATTTAGGAAAACTATCGTATTACAGGTTTTACGATTTACAGGATATTTCTTCTTTAGTCAGATCATTTGGGTTTGAACCGGAACAAGTTACAGATGTTGTATTGTCTCATTTGCATTTTGACCATAGCGGAGGATGCACCTATAGAGACTGCTCCGGAGAATTAAAAATTACGTTTCCGAATGCAAAACATTGGGTAGGAGAGAGACAATGGGAGAGTTATATAAATCCTAATTATCTGGAATCAGACGCTTTCCGGCCTGAAGATATGATGCCGGTTTATGATGCCGGGCTTATTAAGCTGATTAAAGAAGACACTTGTCTATTTGATGGGTTTGATCTTGAATTATATGATGGACATACTGACGGTCAATTGGTTTCTTTTATTAGAACCGGAGAAAGACCGGTTGTTTATCCGTCGGATGTGATTCCTACTAAAGCGCATCACTCAATTGATTGGATTTCCGCATATGATATTAAACCTCTGAGTTCTGTCGAATCTAAGATAAAGTTAATTAAAAAAATAGAAGAAAACAAGTCTTCTGTTGTATATTATCATGATGTTTTTTGTAAAATTAATATTTTTGATGTCAGAAAATGAAACATAAACCGTTATCTACATAATAAGGACAACTAAAAATAGAAAATATATGAAGACATTTACTCACACTTTTATTTTTACAGTTTTTACTGCTTTACTTTTTCAATCCTGTATGATTGATACGCATTCAATTAAGGGTAATGGAAACATAGTCAGTAAAGAAATTGCGATTTCAGATTATGTGGAAATTGATGCCGGTGGCACAGCTGAAATTATCTATGAACAACAAACTGTAAAGGGGCCCTATCTTCAGGTTAATGTAGATGATAATATTTTGCCTTTGCTGGATATTAAGGTTGAAGATAATAAGTTGGTTATCAGAACAAAAGATAATTCAAATATCCAGCCTTCAAGGTTTAAGATATACACTAATTCTAACAATATCGAAAAAGTAAGACTGTCCGGTTCAGGAGAAGTTCATTTAAAAGGAGAAGTCAACTCAAAGAATCTAAAAGTTAACATTTCGGGCTCAGGAGATATTGTTGCCGATAGTCTTTATTGCGAGCGATTTGATATGGCTGTTAGTGGGTCCGGAACTGCTCGTCTGAAAGGAGCAAGTAATGAGTCGAAATTTACGATTACCGGTTCCGGAGATATTAAGGGATACAATTTCTCAGTACAGGATCTTGATAGTAAAGTCACAGGTTCGGGTAATATTCAGATTACTGTAGGAGAATCATTGAATGCGACTGTTACCGGCTCGGGAGATCTGCGTTATCGTGGTAATCCACAAACTGTCGATACCAAAGTTACAGGTTCGGGAACGATCCGTAAGGATGACTGATAATTCAAAAATCCAATTTTAATTGCCGTTCTTCCGGAAGTAGGGTAAAACTCTTCCGGTGGTATGGGCACGGACCGAATTTTTCGATTCCTTCCCGGTGTTTTGGGGTAGGGTAGCCTTTATTCCTATCCCATGCATAGTAATCGTACTCTTTGTGTAGTTCCATCATATAATCATCGCGGTAGGTCTTCGCAAGAATAGATGCGGCTGCAATAGAAAGATATTTTCCATCTCCTTTTATAACACATGTATTCGGAATATTCGGATAGGGCTTGAATCTGTTCCCATCGATTAATAAATGTTCCGGTTTTATACTGAGCTGTTCTACAGCCCGGTGCATTGCTAAAAATGATGCATTTAGAATATTGATTTTGTCGATTTCTTCGGGAGAAACGATTCCTACAGCCCAGGCTAAGGCTTCTCTTTCAATAATTTCTCGTAAATGATACCGTTGTTTTTCACTAAGTTGTTTTGAATCATTCAGTTCTTCACAAAGAAAGTCAGGAGGAAGTATGACTGATGCAGCATAAACAGCTCCGGCAAGACATCCGCGTCCGGCTTCATCGCAGCCGGCCTCAATGCGGTCTTTATTTAAATAGGGTAATAGCATGTCTCTAATATTTTAAGCGTAACCAAAACGCAAGGAAGTGATCATAAACAAAATAGATTCCATTTTCTTCATATACCATCTCTTTTTCAATCAGGGATTTTAATGCTGTTTTTACAGAGCTTGGTGAGAAGTTGTATTTTTGTGTGAACTCTTTTGAAGTGGGTTCTTTCAAGCTTCCTTCAAAGGAAATTGCTTTTAATAACGACCATTGCATATTAGTCAATAAACGGTAATAACTCCAGTAAATTGATTCGTTTTCAATCACTAGTTTTTCCATCCATTGACCGATTATTGTTTCATCAATCATTTTGTGGGAAGAAGTGTAAAGCCTGTTCATAACATACTGAATGTACCAGGTATGTCCGCAAACACTATCATACAGGTATTTTATAGCTTCCGGTGTAATTTGTTTTTTCCCTTTTCCCATTTTTTCGATGATGAAAGGGGTGTATGCTTCTATTGGGATCGGTTCCAGAAACAAAAATTCAGAACTTTGGTAGAATGGCTTACTATACGAGGTAAACATGTTCTGTAAAACATGCTTTTGACTTCCGGAATAAATGAAATTAATATTATTTGATTGCTGGCTGTAGGTTCTTAACAATGCTTCTATATTCTTTTGGGGATAATGGCTGATTTGTTGAAATTCATCGAAGGCAACTACAATTTTGCGTTTGCTTTGGCGAAGATAATTGAAAATTTCATCCAAACTTCGTTCAGGATTCCGCTCATCTTCTAATGATATTTGCAATTGTGGCGCTCCGGTTATCGGGTCAATAGAGAAAACCGGTCGGATACTCCTGAATAAGGATGCCGCTTTTTTAAGTAAAACATCTTGTTTTCTGTCTAATTTTCCAATGATTTCTTTCCCGAAAACTTTAACAAAATCGGTTAAATTATTTGTAGGATAGATATCTATATAGAAACAATCGGCTTGTTTTTTTAGTCTTTCCGAATGTAATACGTGTTGAATTAGTCCGGTTTTACCAAGTCTCCTTAAACTCATAATGGTAAGATTCCTACCATTTTCCATTGCATCGATTATTCGATCCAGCTCTTTCTCCCTATCGCAAAAGTATTCAGGGGTACTGTACCCGAAGATCAGGAAGGGATTTGGAGTCGTGTTTTTTTGAGCTTTCATATCTGATATAATTGCGTATTTTACGTTGCGCAAAATGCGTAACGCAAAGTACGCAATTATAATTGAGATTTCAAAATTTTTAATTAAAAATCAGATATGAATATCCGGGATATGGGATTTCTACGACTTTTTCAGGAAACAGGTTTTTAGTACAATACCTGATCCATCGATTTTGCAATCGACTTCCTCCGGATTTTCTGTCAACCGGATACTTTTCACTTTTGTCCCTCTTTTGATAACCATTGAAGATCCTTTTACCGGTAGATCTTTAATTACTGTAACAGCATCTCCATCGGAAAGAACAGCTCCATTACTGTCTCGAGGAGTCATATCCGGTTCGGATGAAGTATCTCCGTCTATCCATTCATGGCTGCAATCCGGACATACATTAACTGTTCCATCGAAGTAAGTGTTCTCCATCTGGCATTTTGGGCAGTGATCTAGTTCTGACATAATTTTTGTAGTAAGTTTTATTTAATTTTTGATTAAAACATTCTGGCTACTTTCTTTATACTTTCAGCCAAAATATCAATTTCTTCTTTTGTATTATAAAACGCGAATGAAGCCCTGACAGTTCCTTCTATTCCTAAAGCTTCCATTAGTGGTTGCGCACAATGATGTCCTGTTCTGACAGCGATTCCTAGCCTGTCGAGAAGCATTCCCATATCGTAATGATGAATATTTCCAACAAGAAAAGAGATGACACTACTTTTATGGGTGGAAGTGCCGAAAATTCTCATTGCATCTATTTGCATCAACTTTTCTGTTGCATAGGATAACAGTTCATCTTCATAATTGTGAATATTATCCAATCCGAGGTTATTTACATAATTCAGAGCTTCAGCTAATCCTGCAGAACCTACATAATCAGGAGTGCCGGCTTCAAATTTGAAAGGAAGTTCATTATATGTTGTCTTCTCGAAAGAGACAGAGGCTATCATTTCTCCTCCTCCCTGATAGGGAGGTAGTTTTTCCAGCCATTCTTCTTTTCCATATAAAGCGCCAACACCGGTTGGACCGTATATTTTGTGAGATGAAAAGACCAGAAAATCACAATCCAAAGCTTGTACATCAGTTGGAATATGCTGTACAGACTGCGCGGCATCGATTAATACCGGAATATTGTATTTATGCGCTAATTGAATGACATCTGCAACAGGGTTGACTGTTCCAAGTACGTTAGATACATAAGTCAGGGAAATTAACTTTGTTTTAGAGGAAATCAGTTTTTCCAGGTCTTCCAGCAAGATTTCTCCTTTTTCATTGATTGGAGTGACTTTCAATTCGATTCCGGTGATATCTTTTTGTATTTGCCATGGAACAATATTGGAATGATGTTCCATAGTAGTTATGATCACTTCATCTCCGGGATGGCATTGTGATCTGCAAAAACTGGAAGCAATCAGATTAATGGATTCTGTAGTTCCTCTGGTAAATATAATTTCATTGGAATTATGGGCATTCAGATATTTCTGAACGGTTTTACGGGCATTTTCATGTGATTCTGTAGCCAGTTGGCTCAAATGATGGACCCCACGATGTATATTCGCATTGATTGTACTGTAAACCTCTTCAATTTTCCGGATTACCTGAACAGGCTTTTGAGTAGTGGCTCCGTTATCCAGATAAATTAAAGGCTTACCATAGACTTGTTGCGATAGAATCGGAAAGTCTTCCCGTATCTTTTTTATGTCTAAATGCATCCCTGACATTTTACAAGTTCACCTCTGAATCGTTTTTCAACCAGCATTTTTAGCCTATCCTTGAGATTAGGTAAACGAATACCTTCAATAACATCGTTGGTGAACGAAAACTTGAGCAAGAGACGGGCTTCCTCTTCGCCAATACCGCGAGAACGCATGTAAAATAGCGCTATTTCATCCAATTGACCAGTTGTCATACCATGCGAACATTTCACATCGTCAGCATAGATTTCAAGCTGAGGCTTTGAAAACATGCGACTTTCGCGGCTACAACAGAGATTGCGGTTATTCTGATAT
This sequence comes from Bacteroidales bacterium, assembly GCA_031556375.1. Classification (GTDB taxonomy): domain Bacteria; phylum Bacteroidota; class Bacteroidia; order Bacteroidales; family Azobacteroidaceae; genus BNXB01. Next base: position 38,780 of record JAVBTA010000016.1, read on the forward strand.
GCCTGGGTTTTTTGAGCGTCCTTGGCAACAACAATACGTCCACTGAAACATCCAACCGATTGTTCATCAAGAATATACTTGAATAGTTCATCGCTTTGGCAATTTGGTACCCGATGTTCGATATTACTTGTATTATCAATTTTCTGGGTTTTGTCTGTAATTGCAAGTCCGTACAGGTGAGTTATTGCATTTTCTCCCTCGAGATAAACATTGTAGTTGTTACGGGTAATTCCGTTGCAAAGGGAAATATTGTTTACCATTACGTTGGAAGATGCTTTCTGACTTACAAAGTTAGATGTCAGACGAATTGTATTTTCGGAACTTTCTTCCAGTTCATAAAAGTCAAAAACCGCGTTTTCACCGACAAAGATCTCAGCTACTTGTGTTACTGCAAATTTTGGCGTTTCATCCGCAGTATGGTCACAAACGAGTATTTTTGCTTCTGCACCATCTTCGATAATAATCAGAAAACGTCGGGTCATCAGAGAGTCTACCGAACCTCGGATAATGTTAGTAATCTGTATCGGCTTTTCAATAACAACATTTTTCGGGACGTAAAGTACATAACCATCCTGGACAAACATTGTATTGAAGGCCTCAATGCCATTTTTATCAAAAGTTGCTAATTGTCCGTAATGCTTTTTGAATATTTCAGGGAATTTCTCTGCGAAATCGTTCAGGCTTCCGGAAAATACACCATCCGGAAGTATCGGATTTCGTTCGTCACTTTTATACAACCGGTCATTAATAATGAAATGAATCGTTGAAGATAGGTTTGGAACATTGCATTTGAATACCTTATACGGATCGATTTCAGCTTTTAAACCTGAGAAATTGAACCCATAATCCGGTTCCATCAATGCCGGAATGTTTGTGTGCTGATAATTTTCCGAATTGAAAACAGGAAAACCCCTTTCCAGGAATACTTCAAAAGCTTCGTCCCGCCTGGAATTAATTAGTTCAGACGATATCTTATTTAAAGCCTGTTTCTGGGCGGTGAAAAAATCTATATATTGTTGTTCTGATCGCATCATTCTTCTTTTAGCCAGTCGTAACCTTTTTCTTCCAGTTCAAGCGCCAGTTCCGCACCTCCCGATTTTACAATTTTTCCTTTGTAGAGAACATGTACGAAATCAGGTTTGATGTAATCCAAAAGACGTTGATAGTGAGTAATGAGGATTGTTGCATTATCCGGACGTTTGAGCTTGTTTACGCCGTTTGCGACAATTCGGAGAGCATCGATATCCAAACCACTGTCGGTTTCGTCCAAAATAGCAAGAGTGGGCTCTAATACCGACATCTGGAATATCTCGTTCTTTTTCTTCTCTCCTCCGGAAAATCCTTCGTTTACCGAACGGTTGACCAGGTTAGTATCTAACTCTACAATCGCTTGTTTTTCTCTCATCATTTTCAGGAATTCTCCTGCGGTAAGAGGTTCAAGCCCTTTGTATTTACGGTGTTCATTTACCGCTGTACGCATGAAATTGACCATACTTACTCCCGGAATTTCGACAGGATACTGAAAACTGAGGAACAATCCTTCACACGATCTTTCTTCCGGCGATAATTCTAATAGGTCTTTGTTCTGGAACCTGACTTCGCCTTCAGTCACTTCGAAGGCCGGATTTCCAACCAGAACAGCTGAAAGTGTACTTTTCCCGGATCCGTTAGGACCCATAATTGCATGAATCTCTCCAGCATTGACTTGAAGATCAATACCTTTCAATATCTCTTTTCCATTAATGGAAGCATGTAAATCCTTTATACTTAACATATTATTTGTTTTATCCAACACTTCCTTCAAGTGAGATCTGTAATAGCTTCTGAGCCTCTACAGCAAACTCCATCGGAAGTTTATTTAATACTTCTTTTGCATAACCATTAATGATCAATCCTACTGCATCTTCAGTCGCGATTCCCCGCTGGTTACAATAAAAAATTTGTTCTTCACTGATCTTTGAGGTCGTAGCCTCATGCTCGACAATTGCAGATTCATTCTGAATATCCATGTATGGAAATGTATGAGCTCCACACTTATCGCTTAGCAATAAACTATCACATTGAGAGTGATTTCGTGCATTTTCAGCGCCTTTCATCACTCTGACCAATCCTCGATAACTATTTTGGCTGACTCCAGCAGAGATCCCTTTAGAAACGATACGACTTTTAGTGTTCTTTCCAATGTGGATCATCTTTGTCCCGGTATCAGCTTGTTGATGGTGATTTGTAACCGCAACGGAATAAAATTCTCCGATAGAATTATCGCCGGATAAAATACAGCTTGGATATTTCCATGTGATTGCAGATCCGGTTTCTACCTGTGTCCAGGATATCTTTGAATTCCGGCCTTTACAGATTCCCCGTTTAGTTACAAAGTTGTAAATACCACCTTTCCCTTCTTTATCACCCGGATACCAGTTTTGTACGGTTGAATATTTTACTTCTGCGTTTTCCAGGGCTACAATTTCAACGATTGCAGCGTGAAGTTGGTTTTCATCACGCATAGGGGCCGTACAACCTTCTAGATAACTCACATATGAATCGTCCTCAGCGACAATTAATGTACGTTCGAATTGTCCTGTATTCAGTGCGTTAATACGGAAATAGGTCGATAATTCCATTGGGCAACGTACCCCTTTAGGAATATAAACGAACGACCCGTCGCTGAAAACTGCAGAATTGAGTGCAGCAAAGAAATTATCGCGATAGGGGACTACACTTCCCATGTGTTTTTTGACAAGATCAGGATGTTCTCTGACAGCTTCGCTGAAAGAACAGAAAATAATTCCTTTTTCAGCCAGAACGTCTTTGAAAGTTGTTTTCACGGAAACACTGTCCATCACCGCATCGACAGCCATTCCGGAGAATATTTTTTGTTCGTGGAGAGGGATTCCGAGTTTATCGAAAGTCTTTAACAACTCAGGATCTACTTCATCCAGACTTTTAGGCCCTTCTTTTTTCTTTGGGGCGGCATAATATATAATATCCTGATAATCGATTTCGGGAATGTTCAGATGTGCCCAATGAGGCATCGGCATTTCTTTCCAGAAATGATATGCCTTCAACCGGAAATCCAACATCCAGTCGGGCTCTTCTTTTTTTCTGGAAATAGTCCTGATTATATCCTCGTTGAGCCCTTTCGGAACGTAATCCGTTTCGACATTGGTGACAAAACCGTATTTGTATTCCCGGTTTTTCAGTTCGTCAAGTATATCATTTTGATTATCTTCCATTCAGGTAATTTTTGATGTATGGGTACAGAGTAGGCACCACACTGTTAACTGTATTAAATAAAACAGATTCTTTTCGGGTTTGTTTATTAATTAACTTATAATTCGGATCGAATACTGTTAATAAATTGAATGCCAGACTTAAAGCAATCGTCCATCCCAACACTCCCAGAAAACCGCCTAATGCATAATTAAGTGTTTTTGCCGGAGTTACCTTAATTGCTACTTCTACTAATTTTCCTAATCCATAGATTGCCAGAACAATAAGTGCAAATGCCACTATATAACAAACCCCTGTGATTATGAAAGCAGGCATTGCGTTGGCGATGGAAGGTTGATCTAATAAAAAATTACGGGCAGGTTCGGCCAGGACACCAGCAAACAGGATTGCGATAATAAGAGCCAGAAGCGAAACGACCTGTTTGATGAATCCATCAAACAGGCCCTTTATCAATCCGATTGTTATACAGACGATTATGACTATATCAAGCCAATTCATCACATTTTTCTTATAGAGTTTGCTTTACTTCTATTTCTTCAAATGCTTCAACGATGTCACCAACTTTGATGTCATTGAAGTTATGGATGTTCAAACCGCATTCGTAACCGGTAGCTACTTCTTTCACGTCTTCTTTGAAACGTTTCAAAGATCCGAGATCTCCGGAATAGATTACGATACCGTCGCGGATAATCCGAATTTTGTTGTTCCGTTTGATCTTTCCTTCCTTGACCATACAACCGGCAACAGTTCCCACTTTCGTGATCTTGAAGACTTCACGTATTTCAACCATAGCGGTAATTTCTTCCTTGATTTCAGGAGAAAGCATACCCTCCATGGCCGATTTGACTTCTTCAATTGCGTCATAGATGATAGAATAAAGACGAACATCGACACCTTCTTTCTCAGCAGCTCTACGAGCCTGTTGAGAAGGACGTACCTGGAATCCGATGATAATTGCATCGGAAGCAGCTGCAAGTACAACATCCGATTCGGAAATCTGACCTACACCTTTATGTATTACATTTACCTGGATTTGTTCTGTCGATAGACGGATCAATGAGTCGGAAAGTGCTTCCACAGAACCATCCACGTCCCCTTTGACGATGACGTTCAACTGTTGGAAGTTTCCGATTGCAATACGGCGACCGATATCGTCCAGAGTCAGTAGTTTCTGAGTTCTCAAGCCTTGTTCACGTTGAAGTTGCTCACGTTTGTTGGCAATTTCACGAGCCTCCTGTTCTGTTTCCAGAACGTGGAAAGCATCACCAGCAGTAGGAGCTCCATTTAAACCGAGTATTAATACCGGTTCGGCAGGTCCGGCTTCCGTTATTTTTTGGTTACGTTCGTTGAACATCGCTTTGATACGACCGTAATGTGTACCGGCAAGCACAATATCCCCCATTTTCAGGGTTCCGTTTTGTACTAGCATAGTAACGACATAACCGCGACCTTTGTCTAGAGAAGATTCTATTACAGAGCCAATTGCACGTCTGTTTGGATTTGCTTTCAATTCCAATATTTCAGCTTCAAGTAATACTTTTTCAAGCAATTCTTTCACCCCAAGGCCTTGTTTTGCTGAAATATCCTGGGATTGATATTTTCCTCCCCAATCTTCAACAAGATAGTTCATTCCAGCAAGAGTTTCCTTTATTTTTTCAGGATTAGCGCCTGGTTTATCGACTTTATTGATAGCAAAAACCATCGGAACCCCTGCGGCAGCAGCATGGTTAATAGCTTCTGTTGTTTGGGGCATCACGTTGTCATCAGCAGCTACGATGATGATCGCAATATCCGTTACGCTGGCTCCACGGGCACGCATCGCTGTAAAAGCTTCGTGTCCGGGTGTATCCAGGAAAGTGATATGTCTTCCGTCAGAAAGTTTTACGTTATATGCACCGATATGTTGGGTAATACCTCCGGCCTCTCCGGCGATGACATTTGTTTTACGGATACTATCCAAAAGCGATGTCTTACCGTGGTCAACGTGTCCCATTACGGTTACAATTGGCGGACGAGGTACCAAATCTTCTTCCGAGTCCTCTTCATCAGAGATTGCTTCGACAACTTCAGCGCTGACGTATTCAGTTTTAAATCCGAATTCTTCAGCAACGATATTGATTGTTTCCGCATCCAAACGTTGGTTGATGGAAACCATGATACCGATACTCATACAGGTGGAAATAATCTGAACAACCGGAACGTTCATCATACTTGCCAAGTCATTTGCAGTTACGAATTCCGTCAGCTTGATTGTTTTGCTTTCCATTTCTTCCATTTCATCCATTTCACTCTGGCGTTGGGAAACGGCATCCCGTTTTTCGCGACGGTATTTTGCTCCTTTTTTCTGACCTTTATTGGTCAGACGTGCAAGGGTTTCTTTGATTTGTTTTTGTACATCTTCCTCGCTAACTTCAGTTTTGCTATTTGGTTTCCTGAGTTTCAAGCGGGAATTATCGTTCTTCCCTGTTGTAGCTCCCTGTACAATATCTACTTTTTCCCGTTTAATACGGTTTCTTTTCTTTTTCTTAGCGTCTTCGTAAGCAGGATCGCTCTTCTTCAAAAGAGTTGGTTTCTCTTTTTTAGATTCTTTTTCATCCTCCTGAGCTGTCTTTTTGATCTCTGCAGGAGTTATTGTTTTTTTGTTTTCTTTTTCAGCCCGTTCTTTTCTTTTTTCTTCTTTGGATTTCTTTTTCGGGCGGGTGGACTGGTTGATTGACGAAAGGTCGATCATTCCGGTCACTTTGATATTTGATTCGAATTTTGGCTTATTGAGACGGAAGACATCATCTTCAGATTCATCTCCGGCAGTATTTTCGGATTCTTCTATCTCTTCTGTAGAGTCGTCATCGTCGTCAATTTCTTCCTCAAAGTCATCGTCGTCTTCTTCGAGGTCATCATCATTCTCGTCAAAATTATCATCATCGAAGTCTTCTTTTTGTTCTTCTTCCTGTGTTTCTTCAACAACGGGAGTTTCTTCAACCTCAGCTTCAGGATAAGAGATTGGCTCTTCTTCAACAACCGGAGTGTCGATTTCTTCTTCGACAGGTGTTTCCGGAGTAGCCTTCTTTGTTGTATTCAGGTTTTCAAGATCAATTTTCCCTTTAGGAGTGAATTTAGGTTTAAATTCTTCAGGGAGTTCAGTCTTGATTTCTTCGACTTTTTTCTCTTTATACCCTTCAACAGCAACGGTCTCTTTCTTCTCTTTATGATGACGTTCCTGACTGAATTTTTCAGATTCGATTTTCAGGCTTTTGTCTTTGTTGAACTCCTTCACCAGTAATTCATATTCTGCATCACCAATTTTTGTATTGGGATTTGGTTCAATATCAAATCCTTTTTTGTGAAGGAATTCCACGACTGTGGTCAACCCGACATTCAAATCTCTAGTTACTTTTATTAATCTTATGGCCATATATTCTTTTTCAGCGTACGTACATGTTATTCATCTTCAAATTCAGCTTTCAGGATTCCGAGGACTTCATCGACAGTATTTTCCTCTAAATCAGCCTTCTCAATAAGTTCTTCACGACTTAATGCAATCACATTCTTCGCGGTGTAGCATCCTATGTTTTTCAACGCTTCAATTACCCATCCTTCGATTTCATCGCTGAACTCATCCAGATAAATATCTTCTCCGTCGATATCGATATCCCTGAATACGTCGATAGTATATTCTGTCAGCATACTGGCCAATTTGATATTCAAACCGCCCTTACCGATAGCGAGTGATACTTCTTCGGGGCGTAGGAATACTTCTGCTTTTTTCTCTGCTTCATGAATTTTTATTGAAGAGATTTTTGCAGGGCTAAGAGCACGTTGTATGAACAGTGCGGTGTTATTTGTATAGTTGATTACATCTATATTTTCATTTTTGAGCTCACGTACGATTCCATGGATACGAGCGCCCTTCATTCCCACGCAAGCGCCTACAGGGTCGATACGGTCATCGTAAGATTCTACTGCGACTTTTGCTCTTTCTCCCGGGATGCGGGCAATTCTTTTGATAGTGATTAATCCGTCATGGATTTCAGGTACTTCCAATTCGAACAAACGTTGCATGAAAAGGTTTGAAGTACGTGAAAGGATGATTTTAGGATTGTTATTCTGGTTGTCTACTTTCACGACAACAGCGCGGGCAGTCTCGTTTTTGCGGAAAAAGTCCCCCGGAATCTGTTCTGTCTTCGGTAAGATCAACTCGTTTTCTTCATCATCTAATAAAAGAATCTCTTTTTTCCAGATCTGATAAACTTCTGCGGCAACGATTTGACCTACACGATCTTTATATTTATTGTATAAATTATCTTTTTGAAGTTCCAGTATTTTCGATGCCAATGCCTGGCGCAAGTTCAATACAGCACGGCGACCGAATCCGGCAAAGTTCACTTCGTCGGTGATTTCTTCTCCGACTTCATAATCTTCTCCTATTTTACGAGCATCTGTCAAAGATATTTGCAGGTTAGAGTCTTCCAACTCATCGTCGGCAACTACCTCACGGTTTCTCCAGATCTCAAAATCTCCTTTGTCAGGGTTGATAATGATATCATAGTTTTCGTCCGAACCGAACATCTTGCTGATTACATTTCTGAATGCTTCTTCCAGAACACTGATCAATGTGGTGCGGTCAATGTTCTTTAATTCCTTAAATTCGGCAAACGTATCGATCATACTAACCGTTTCTTGTTTCTTCGCCATAAGTTTTTATTTGAATCTGATTGAATATTTTGTGTATTTAATTTCTTCGTATTTGAATCCCAGATCTTCTTCAATGGTGACTTTCCGTTTAGCTCCTTCCGGTTTAACTTGCGTTTCTATGGTCAGAGTAATGCCGTTTTCGTCAGCATTTTTCAAAATTCCGGTTAATTTTTTTCCTGCTTTCGTCAGCACTTCAACCTCATTGCCAATATTTTTTATGTACTGGCGCAAAATTTTGAATGGCTGGGAAATACCTGCAGAGCCAACTTCCAGTTCATAATCCTCGACATCCCGATCCAGTTTTGACTCAATATATTTTGTCAGAACAACACAATCATCAATGGAAATACCGTTGTCATTGTCTATTTCAACTGAAATAATATTCCCAGGTTTAATATTGACATCGACCAAAAAGATGTCTGATTCTTTCAAGTGCTCGTCTACGTGTTGCTTTACAATGTTTTTGTCAATCATTTTTATCTCCTTACAGAATGAAAGAAGGGGACTGACCGCCCCCTCCTCCTTTAATTCGACTGCAAAATTATAAAAAAATATTCTATCTTCCAAATTATCAGGGCTTTTTCGAATTTATAATAGTTAAATAAATGTAATCAATATTAATAATGGATAAAAATTATTGAGTTCACAGTACAAGGTAAACGGTATATAAAACTACTGTGAACCGTTTATCTGACCTTTCATGCAGCGTTTTGAAAACAATTCGATTTACATCTAAACTAAATTGAATACCGTAATGAAAAAAGTACTTGCGGCACTGATTATGGGAATTTCCCTGAGTTCCTGTTTTTCTCCCGGAGTTTATGTACAAAAAAGTACAAATACCCCTGCATTTGAGGGTGAGAATGAATTCAAAGTTTCCACGACATCGACTTTTCGTGAATTGAATATGGCTTATACGCCTGTTAATCACCTGGGAATTATAGCCAATGGGATTTATAGAAGCTCTGATGGAGATGAAGTTACATTTTCAGATAAGGCTTATCCTCTAAACCAAAAATATTATTTGGGTGAACTTGGATTAGGTTATTATACAAATTGGAATGATAACAAATTCTTTTTTGAAACATATGGAGGTGTTGGTTTTGGAAAAACTCAATATCAGAAAGCTAATTATTATGTTTTTCCAATAGGGAAGATATCTGATATAGAAAACTATGAATCACGGATTACTCAGTTTTTTGTTACTCCGGCTGTCGGTTATCGTATTCCATTTGCAGATAAGTGTAAAGCGATCTTTATTCTTTCAACTAATCTTAACGGAGTTCAGTTTAGTGATTATAGTCCGGTATTTAAGGCCCTTCAGGCTAACTCTACTTATTATTTTCTGTCTCCCGCACTCACATCACGGTTGCAGTTTTCATATTTTGAATTACAAATGCAGTTGGTAAGCTATAATCAATTGAATAAAGATGTTGTTCCGACTTATAATCCTTTACTTTTCTCCTATGATAAAGAATTTTGTTCTAAGAATAATTGGGGATTTACTCTTGGAGTTTCTATAAATCTGAATAAACTTATTCAGACTTATTGCAAGGGGAAATAATTACTTTAGATCAAAGCATAAAAAAACATCAGGTTTAGAGGATGATATCCGATGTTATGTCTCAATGTTACAGATTTAATAAAATAATTGCTAAATTTGTCACATCTCTTAATCATAAACAATTAATCCATATCAGTCCTTATGAAGAAACTTTTTTTATTTCCATTGTTGGCAATTACAATGATGGCCTGTTCTCAGTCTCGTCCGGAGAAGTCCTGTTCCACTTATGAAGAACTTCCAGATCCGCATAAGTCGGAGTCTAATTGGGATAATGTAAAACCGGGGTTTAGTATTTCTTTTGGCAGTATTGATGAACGGTATGCGAAATATGTTGCTCCTGAATTCAAAGAAAACCTGATATATTGGGAGGGTGTTGCATGGAAAGGTGAACGTATCTCTTCTCAACTGGTGTTGTGGACAACAGAAGATGTAAAACAGGTGGAGTTTGAAGTCTCGGATTTAAAATCGGGAAAAAATTTAATCCCGGATTCTTGTGTTCAGCCTCATTTTGTCCGTTATACTATGACTGATGAGTTTGGACCCGGCTGTGGATATCGTAAGCCGGAAAATTTTGCAGCTTCTCTTTCTGCAGATGTTCTTGATAATATCGAATGTATGGATATGGAAGCTAATTCTGTTCGTCCGGTATGGATTACAATCGATGTTCCACGGGATGTAGAAGCTGGTATTTATAATGGAAAAATGACTTTATTTGCTAAAGTAAATGGAAAATCAATAAAGAAAGATTTAAAACTGCAGGTAGAAGTTATCAATAAAACCCTTACTCCTCCTGCTGAATGGCCGTTTTATTTGGATTTATGGCAACACCCGACTTCTGTTGCACGTTGGCATAATGTGACCTTGTGGAGTGATGAGCATTTCGAACTATTGCGTCCGTTGATGAAACGTCTTGCAAATGCCGGTCAGAAAGTAATTACGGCGAATTTGAATAAAGATCCATGGAATGGACAGTGTTATGATCGTTATGCAGATATGATTACGTGGATAAAAAAATCGGATGGAAAATGGTCGTACGACTATACTGCATTTGATAAATGGGTTTCAATGATGATGGATCTTGGTATAAATAAGGTAATTAACTGTTATTCAATGGTGCCATGGAACAATGAACTGCACTATTGGGATGAGGCTAAGAATGATACAATTACTGTTCAGGCAGTGCCGGGAACACCAGTATTTGAATCGATGTGGCTTCCTTTCCTTACAGATTTCAAAGAACATATGAAAAGTAAATCCTGGTTAGAGATTACCAATATGGCTATGGATGAACGTGATCCTAAAACGATGAAAGCGGTTATTGGATTTTTGCAGAAGAATGCCCCTGAATTTGGAATCGCTTTTGCCGACAACCACAAAAGTTATAAAGAATATCCGTTTCTAAAAGATATCAGTGTTGCCCATGGTGCAACAGTCGATCCTGAGGATATGAAGTATCGTAAAGAAAATGGCTTGATTACTACATATTATGTTTGTTGCAGTGATAAATTCCCGAATGCGTTTACTTTCTCGGCTCCGGCAGAGTCGGCATTTTCTATTTGGTTCGCGGCAGCTTCAGGATTTGATGGTTTCCTGCGTTGGGCATATAACTCCTGGGTGGAGAATCCGCTATTGGACAGTCGTTTCAGGACATGGCCTGCCGGAGATACAAATATTGTGTATCCGGAAAACAGAAGCTCAATCCGTTTTGAAAGATTAATGCAGGGTATGCAGGATGTGGAAAAATTAAGAATATTGCGTGGAGAAATATCCGCATCGAATGATAATGTGTCGAAAGCAAAATTAGAAAAAATAGATGATTTATTACATCGTATGAGCAAACTGCCTGTTCCTGAAGAGCCTTGTAATGAGTTAGTTGGACGAGCAAACAAGCTGATGAATGATTTTGCACGATAAGAAATAGCCGGTCTTGTAAAGCGAACCCCAAAAGTTAGATAAAACTTTTGGGGTTTACTTTATTTCCTTTTTCCTTTGTTTTTATCAGCCGGTTTATCTTTTTTCCGGTCTTTTTTCTGGTCTCGTCTGTCAAAACTTCCTTTTTCTTTTTTATCGAAATTATCGCGTCTGGGTTCCCTTCTATCACGTCTGTCGTCGCGTCTGTCTTGTTCGGGTTGACTAGGTTGTGCTACTTCGACAGCTAATTTTCTATCAAAAGCATTTATCCTGTGTAGAGCTTTGACAACGCGATCTCTGTCTTCTTTTCTTACTTCGAAGAATGAGAAGTTTTTCATCAAGTCGATACGACCGACTTCTACCATTTTTCCCGGTACATGGTCATTTAACAAGCCAATAAGTTCAGGAGGCCTAACTCCATCCATTTTTCCAACATTGATGAATAGGCGTGCAAAACCTTTTTCAGAGGCTTGTCCGGAACCGTTTCTTCCAAAACTGCCTCTTTCCCTGTTTTCCCGTCCTTCTCTTCCTCCTCTTTTCTCGAATCTTTCTCTTTCCTGAGGGGCTTCGATATCGCCGGCATCCTGGTAATAATCGATCATCCGGTTGAATTCGAGTGAGATCAATCGTTTGATAACATCTTCTTTATCCAGCCAGTCCAGCTTTCTGTAAATAGAGGGCATAATTTCTGCAATTTCGTCTTCGTTTACCTTTACCTTTTCTATTTTATCTACGAAACTGAACAATTGTTTTTGGCAAATTTGCTGTCCTGTAGGAACTTCGCCTTTTTCAAAGGTTTTATTAATGATTTTCTCAATTTCCCGAACTTTATGCTTTTCTTTCAGGTGAATGATACCGATTGAGGTACCTGTTTTCCCAGCCCGTCCTGTACGCCCGCTTCTGTGGGTATAGGATTCCACATCATCCGGAAGTCCGTAGTTGATTACATGTGTCAGATCGTCGACATCCAATCCGCGTGCGGCTACGTCTGTAGCTACCAACAATTGCAGGTTACGAATCCTGAATTTATTCATTACATAATCGCGTTGCTGTTGAGATAGATCTCCGTGCAAAGAGTCGGCATTGTAACCGTCTTTAATCAACAAATCCGCGATTTCTTGAGTTTCCTTTTTGGTACGGCAGAAAATGATTCCGTAAATATTGGGGTTGTAATCTGCTATCCGTTTTAATACCAGGTATTTATCTTTTGCATTCACCATATAGTAAATATGGCGAACGTTTTTGGCTCCCTCATTTTTCTTTCCGATAATGATTTCTTTTGGAGAGCGCATATATTTTTTTGTGATCTTAGCTATTCCGGTAGGCATAGTTGCAGAGAACAAGAGCATGTTCCGGTCTTCCGGAACTACAGCCAGAATGGCGTCGATACTTTCGGAAAAACCCATATTAAGCATCTCGTCAGCTTCGTCTAAGATCACGTTTCTTACGTTTTGCAAATCTACTGTTTTGCGATTGATGAGGTCGATCAAACGTCCGGGAGTGGCTACAACAACATGTACCCCCCGACGCAATGCTTTGATCTGACTTTCTATACTGGAGCCTCCGTATACAGGCAGAACTTTTAAATCGTCAATATATTTGGAATAATCGTTCAGGTCGTCAGCAATCTGGAGACATAATTCTCTGGTTGGGCAGAGTATAACTGCCTGAGGTTGAGCGTTCTTAATATCAATACGTTGGAGTATTGGTAAACCGAAAGCCGCTGTTTTTCCGGTTCCGGTCTGAGCTAAAGCAATTACTTCGTTATCATTGCCGAGTAAATAGGGAATCACTTCTTCTTGTACCGGCATGGGCGATTCATAGCCCATTTCACTGATTGCCCTGATGATAGATGGGGCAACCCCTAGTTCTTCAAATGTTTTCAAGCTTGATGTTTGTTATAAAAATATAAAAATCGGCGCAAAGGTAATGGTTTTATTTTATTCAGAGTCTTGATTAAGCAATAAATTCTTTAGTCTTTCTCGTTTTTTGCTTGTCAGACCCAACTCTTTTTCCAAATAAGTAGTGATAGAGCCATATTCCTTATCAATTTGTTCATAAAGATAATCCAGAATTTCTTCATGGGAACTGAAAAGAACAGTTAAACCTTCCTGTACCTGAGGAGGATAGAGATCTCCATCAGGAAGGAGCCTGTAAAAATCAGTATAAGTATTGGAAAGCATATAATCTTGCAATATTTGCTCATAAGGAACATCCAGAGCCGATAATATCAATGCGACTACCAGACTGGTTCTGTCTTTTCCCCAGGTGCAATAAATTATTGCAGGATAATTTTGTTTATCTAACAAAACGTCAAAAATTTGAGCCAGTTGCTTGGTATTATTATGCAACATTTCCATTTGTCCATCTTGTAGGGCAATGAGAATGTCTCCTCTTTTCATTTCTTCAAAAGTAATCTTATTGATATATGAATTGAGATTACCGCTTTCGATAGGAATTTTGAAGGAGTGGGACGTTTTATACTTTGGGGGATAAATATCCACCTCTTTTTCTGTCCGTAAATCAATTAATGATTTGATACCAAGTTCATTAAATATTTCAATATCACTGGATTCGACGTGAGACATAGAGCTGGAGCGATATACCATCCCCCACCTGACTTGTTGATTGGTTACGCTATTATACCCTCCGATATCTCTGAAATTAAAAACACCATCGGTTTGCAAGATTCTTTCAGCAGTAATAAAGGAATTTTTTTTATTGAAGACTAACTTGAAATATTGCCGGGGTTCCAGGAATTTAGAATGAATAACGGTATATCCGTCTGCTATATTTAGCTCTATTACAGCGTTTTGTGTGTTGAATGATTTGGGATCAGACGATTGATAGATTTTGACAGAGCCTTCGAGTGGGGGATAAGTCTCCCATTTTAGAAGATAATCCCCTTTCGGATTCCGTTCACAGGCAACGCGGATCTCCGAATTATCCTTAGAGCATGAATAAAATGCAGGAAATAACAGGATTAAATATGTTAAAAATCTATTTGTCATTAACACAAAGGTAAAGACTATTCATTTAATCTCCAAAAAAGCAACATTATTTAACCGTAAAAAAAGTGCCTGTAAGGAATGTATCCACAGGCACTTTTTTGGTTTTTAATTTTTCTTAAACTGTCTTTACGACAGGAATTTCCCGTTTGAAACTTTGTCTGAGAGAAATCAATGTTTCAGTTGAGATCACTCCCGGGATTTCCTGAATTCGACCATTCAAGAGTTCCATAAGGTGTTCGTTGTCACGGGCAAATAGTTTAATCAACATAGTGTACGGACCTGTAGTAAAGTGACATTCCACAATTTCTGGAATCTTTTCAAATTCAGGAGCTACGTCTTTGTACATAGATCCTCTTTCGAGTTTTACTCCGATGTAAGTACAAGTGTTGTATCCTAATACTTTAGGATTAATGTGATAGCCCGATCCGATGATCACTTTCATTTCGATCATTTTCTGAACCCGTTGATGGATTGCAGCTCTCGATACACCGCAAACCTCTGCAACATCTTTGAAAGGTATACGTGCATTTTGAGAAATGATCTCTAAAATTTTACGGTCTAATTTGTCAATTTTTTCCATAATAGATGTATCAAATCTGGGTCGGAAGTTTTTTTACTTCACAATTTCGAGTAATTCTACTTCGAAAACAAGTGTAGAGAATGGGTCAATGCTTCCTGGGTGACCTTCTGCTCCATAGGCTAGGTTATAAGGAACATAGAAAATATATTTTGAACCTACATTCATCAATTGGACTCCTTCGATCCAACCAGGGATGACGCCACCACCTACGCTGAATTCAAATGGTTCGCCACCATGTTTAGCAGTACTATCGAATTCAGATCCGTCGATTTTTGTTCCGATATAATGAACTTTAACTCTGTCCGCCGGAGTTGGTTTCGGACCTGTTCCTTCTTTTACAACCTTATATTGAAGTCCGCTGGCAGTAACCTGAACTCCTTCTTTGCTCTTGTTTTCTTCCAACCATTTCAAATCAGCAGCTTTCTTTTCTGCATATTGTGCTTCCATTGCTTTTTCACGGATTTCCTGACCTTTAGTGGTAGAGAAAGCCTGAGCTTCTTCTTTGCTCATCAGCAACCCTTTGTTTGTAGCTCCGGCAATAAAACCGGCAACAAGATTTGTTTTGCTGATTTTCAAAGTAGAATCATTTCCAAAAAATTGTTGAGTCATTCCAGGAACCCATTGTTGAACGATCATTTGTCCTATTTGCATACCCGCAGCATGTGCGCTTGCTTTTTTGTTTTCCGGATCAAATTTAGAACCTTCTTCTACTCCTTTTATGAAATCCGCCATGTTTGTAGAGTCAACACCCAATTGCGACAGATACATATCTAATCCTTGCATTGTTTGAGCAATCCCTACAGCATAAGAAAGAGAGTCAACATCTGTCTTCAACTGAGCTTTTGGAGTTTGAGCTGAGCAAGATGTTAAAGCTACAATAACAGAAACAGCCACAAAAGAAGCGGCTAGATTTAATAACTTTTTCATTACTTTAAACGATTTATAAAATTTATACTATTTCCAATAATTCTACTTCAAAAATCAAGGCACTGTCAGGTTCGATCAGTTCTCCTGCTCCATGAGATCCGTACGCCAGTTCTGAGGGTAGGAAAAGTTTCCACTTAGAACCTGTAGGCATTAATTGGAGAGCTTCTGTCCATCCCGGAATAACCTGATTTAATCCGAATGTTGCAGGTTGTCCGCGTTTGATTGAACTGTCGAATTCACGTCCGTCAATTAATGTTCCCTGATAGTGGCATTTAACACTGTCAGTAGCTTTTGGTTTCGGACCATTTCCTTCTTTCAGAACTTGATACTGCAAACCGCTTGCCAAAGTAACAACTCCGGATACTTCTTTGTTTATCCGAAGAAATTCCTTTCCGGCTTCTTTATTTAGTTTCCCTTTTTCTTCCTGTAACTGCGTAAAAAAGTCATTAATTACTTCTTTCGCTTCATCATAAGTTAATTGAGGATTATTTCCACTTAAAACGTCTTCAACTCCCTTTTTAAAATCTTCCAGATTAAGGCTGTTAATACCGGATGATTTAAAATTATTTCCGATACTTAAGCCTAGTGCATAACTGATTTTGTCCATTTATTTTAACTCTAATTTTTAATGTTTTGTTAGTAAACGGTGCAAAAGTAATTCTTTAAATGACACAATTGTAATGATTATTTGTTTTTTTTCGTATTTTTGTCATCACAATATCTCATTTTAACATTTTGAGTGAAAATTTATGGAAGAAAAAGTTAGAATTTATTGCAAAAACACAAAAAAATATCAAAGTTTTGAACCCGGGACATCTTTATTAGAAATATATGATGCGATGGGGGTTAAATTACCTTACCAACTTGCAGGGGCCAGGGTTAATAATAAGACGGAAAATTTGAAATTCAGGTGCTATACCTCAAAAGATGTGGATTTTTTTGATGTTAGTGATCCTTCGGGCATGAGAGCTTATGTTCGTTCCTTATGTTTCATTTTGTCAAAAGCGGTTAATGACCTGTACCCCGGCGCAGAAATATATATTGAACATCCGGTTTCTAAAGGGTATTATTGTGCCTTAGCAATCGACAGGACTATTACAGAAGAGGATGTAACCAATTTGAAGAGTAAGATGCAGGAAATTATTAATATGGCTCTTCCTTTTGAAACCCATTCCGGACAAACATCAGAGGTTGTAAAGCTATTCCGTAAACATAATATGGAAGATAAAGCTATTCTGTTGGAAACTGTAGGGAAAGTTTATAGTACTTATAATGTATTAGGCGGGCATATAGACCATTATTACGGGTCCCTATTGCCTGATACAGGCTGGGTTTATCTTTTCGGATTGGAAAAACTCAATGGAGGGCTCCTGTTGAGGGTTCCGAATATGCAATCTCCATCGGAATTGCAGCCATTTGTTCGTCAGGAGAAGATGATGAATGTTTTTCAGGAACATTTGAAATTTCAGCGGGTAATGGGTATGTCGAATGTCGGTGATTTGAATCGTACTTATGAATCCGGGTCTACTCCTGCTATGGTTAAGGTTGCTGAAGCAATACAGGAAAAGCAAATTGCTCAAATTGCCGATGAAATCGCTAAAAAATATGATGATGGAGTTAGAATTGTATTGATATCCGGGCCGTCTTCATCAGGAAAGACTACATTTTGTAAGCGCCTGCAAGTACAGTTGATGACGAATACGATTCGTCCGATGGCGATTTCTCTTGATGATTATTATGTAAATCGCGTTGAAACTCCGTTGGATGAGTCAGGCGAATACGATTATGAATCGCTTTATGCTATCGATCTGCCCCTTTTCAATTCTGATTTGAAGAAAATTCTTGCCGGAGAGGAAGTGGCATTGCCTACATACGATTTCACATTAGGTCAAAGGGTATACAAGGGGAATACCATCAAGCTTGAAGAAAATTCGGTTTTGGTCATGGAAGGAATACATGCGTTAAATCCGGAATTGTTGCCCGGAATAGATCATTCCATGATGTATAAAATATATGTTTCAGCCCTGACTACTATTGCGTTGGATGATCACAACTGGATTCCTACTACCGATAATCGTCTTATCCGGCGTATAGTGAGGGATTATCAGTTCCGTAAATATTCGGCGAAAGAAACTATTTCTCGTTGGACAAGTGTAAGGAAGGGAGAAGATAAATGGATTTTTCCTTATCAGGAAGAAGCTGATGCAATGTTTAATTCCGCAATGTTGTATGAGTTGGCAGTCCTCAGAAGATATGCCGAACCTATTCTGGCAGAGGTGCTTCCGCGGGATCCGGAGTATGCAGAGGCTTACCGGTTATTGAAATTTCTGAAATATTTTGTTTATATTGATATCAATGAATTACCGAATACTTCATTGTTAAGGGAATTTTTAGGAGGCAGTAGTTTTAGGTATTAAAAAAACAATTTTTATCTTTGCACTGTTTTTTTATTAGAAACGAGCTTTTGACGTCCTAAAAATGATCAGACAACAACTCAGCCAACGGTTACAACAAAAGTTATCTCCATTGCAGATCCAGCAGGTTAAAATGTTGGAGCTCAACACTATTGAGCTTGAAAACAGGATTGACCAGGAGTTGGAGGAAAATCCTGCTTTGGAAGAACTGGACGATTATTCTTCCGGTTCAGATGATGAACGTACAACAGATGAGTTTGATTCGAATGATGAAGGTAGTATCTCCGAAGAAGATATTGTGCTTGGAGATTATTTAAGTGAAGATGATATTCCGGATTATAAATTTCATCAGAATAACTATTCTTCTGAAAATCAGAAGGATGACATACCATATTCGGAATCTGAGTCTTTTCAGGAATATTTGCTTGACCAATTGCGGTTAAGGTCTCTTACTGAAGAACAATTTAGGATAGGAGAGTATTTAATTGGAAACATCGATGAGGATGGTTATTTAAGGCGCGATTTAGGCGCGATTTCCGATGATCTGGTATTTCAATACGGAGAAGATATTCCGGTATCGGAGATAGAAAAGGTATTGGAAATTATTAAAGAATTTGATCCGCCGGGAGTTGCTTCGGCAGATTTAAAAGAATGTTTATTATTGCAACTTAGACGAAAAGTATCGAATCAGGCAAGGGATAATGCCTGTGAGATTCTCGAAAACTATTTTGATGAGTTTTCGAAGAAACATTTTGAAAAAATATTGAAGGGGATGAATATTAGTGAAGATGATTTGAAAGATGTAATGAAAGAGATTACTTTATTGAGCCCAAAGCCTGGGAGTGCTTGGGAGAGTAATCTGGAGACAAAAATGTCTCAAATTAATCCGGATTTTGTAGTGGAAGCTGTTAATGGAGAACTCATTTTTAGTATGCCGCACCAAAATATTCCGGAATTGAGGATTAATCGTGAGTATCAGGAGATGTTTGACGATTATTCAAAGAATAGAAAAAATCAGTCGTCAGACAAAAAAGAGGCTTTACTTTTTGTTAAGCAAAAGCTGGATTCTGCAAAGTGGTTTATTGATGCTGTTAAGCAAAGACAAAACACATTGAAAGGGACGATGATGGCAATATTGGAGTTGCAGCATGATTTTTTTCTTTCAGGTGAAGACCAGGATATTAAGCCGATGATTCTTAAAGATGTATCGGAGTTGAGCGGTTATGATATTTCTACTATTTCGAGGGTAAGTACCAGTAAGTATGTTCAAACAAATTATGGGATTTATCCATTGAAATATTTTTTCTCCGAATCTTTGCAAAATGAGGCTGGAGAGGAAGTTTCAACCCGAGAAGTAAAGGCGATTTTAAAATCATGCATCGAAAGTGAAGACAAAAATAAGCCGCTTACAGATGATGCTTTGGTGCGCGAATTGAAGAATAAGGGTTATGAGGTAGCCAGAAGAACGATTGCCAAGTATCGTGAGCAATTAGGTATTCCGGTTGCCCGATTGAGAAAAGAAATATAGTTAGAAGGAGTTGGGATTTCCCGGCTTTTAAAATATTAATAACCATAAATAGTAATTTATCATGAATTTTCCAGAAGGATTGAAGTACACAAAGGATCATGAGTGGATCCGCGTAGAAGGAGAAACCGCTTATGTAGGGATCACAGACTATGCACAGGGTGAATTAGGCGAAATCGTTTTCGTTGATGTTGATTCTGCCGGCGAAACAATCGGTCAAAATGAAGTTTTCGGATCAATTGAAGCTGTGAAAACTGTTTCGGATCTATTAATGCCTGCTACAGGTGAAGTTCTTGAAGTAAACGAATCTTTGGAAGATCAACCGGAATTGGTTAATCAGGATCCTTATGGAAAAGGTTGGATCATCAAGGTGAAAATAGAAGATGCCGCTCAGGTTAACGGACTTCTTTCTGCTGCCGATTATAAAACATTTATTGGAAAATGATTCCTGTAGTAAATCCGGAAGTAAGTATTATTATGGGGAGCACTTCCGATCTCCCTGTCATGGAAAAGGCGGCAAAAGTGTTTGATGATTTCGAAGTTCCTTTCGAGATGCACGCTTTATCCGCCCACCGGACTCCTGCCGAAGTGGAAGAATTCGCAAAAACAGCTAAAAACCGCGGCATAAAGGTTATTATTGCTGCTGCAGGTATGGCTGCCCATCTTCCGGGAGTTATTGCTTCCATGACAACCCTGCCAGTGATAGGAGTTCCCATTAATTCGTCACTGGATGGAATGGACGCATTACTTGCTATTGTCCAGATGCCTCCGGGTATTCCTGTGGCTACAGTCGGTATTAATGGGGCAATGAATGCCGCGTTACTTGCCGTTCAGATGCTTGCCGTGGAGAACAAGGAATTACAGGCAAAGCTTATCACCCATAAGGAGGAACTCAAAATGAAGATAGTTCAGGCAAACAACGAACTTTCTTCTGTGAAGTATAAGTTTAAGACAAATTAAAATGACGAATTCCTTATCATGAGGATTCCATCATTTTGAGCATAGCGAGAAATCTAATAACTATATGTGTTTAGATTTCTCGCTATGTTTGAAATGATGGTTCTTGTTCATAACAAGGCATTCTGATATCATTTAAAATATGGATTTATTTAATTACAAACGTCGCCAATCCTCAGAGGTTCGTGTCGGTAATACTCCCCTGGGAGGGAATAACCCGATACGATTGCAATCGATGACCAATACATCGACGATGGATACGGAAAGTAGCGTATCTCAGTGTATTCGTATCATTCAGGCTGGGGGTGAGTATGTGCGTCTTACGGCTCAAGGGGTTCGTGAAGCTGAAAATCTGAAAAATATCCGTGAACAACTAAATATCCGGGGATATACGACTCCTTTGGTTGCCGATATTCATTTTAATCCTAAAGCTGCGGACAGCGCTGCTAAAACAGTTGAAAAAGTCCGTATTAATCCTGGAAATTATGTCGATCCGGTTAAAACATTCGCAAAATTCGAGTATACCAGTGAAGAGTATGCCGCGGAAATAGAAAAAATAAGGGAGCGTTTTGTTCCCTTCCTGAATATATGCAAAGAACATAATACGGCGATTCGTATAGGAGTAAACCATGGCTCGTTGTCTGACCGTATAATGTCGCGTTACGGGGATACCCCGCAAGGCATGGTCGAATCGTGCATGGAATTTCTCCGGATTTGTATAGCGGAAGAGTTTTACGATGTCGTTTTGTCTATTAAGGCTTCTATGACTTCGGTTATGGTACGTACAGTGCGTCTATTGGTGCATTGTATGGAAAAAGAAAACATGGCTTTTCCTCTGCATCTGGGAGTTACTGAAGCCGGTGACGGGGAAGACGGACGTATTAAATCGGCAGTCGGCATAGGTACTTTATTAATGGAAGGTATTGGAGATACGATACGGGTTTCTCTGAGCGAAGATCCTGAACTTGAAATCCCTGTTTGCCGTAAAATAGTTGACTATATAAATGAAAAAAATGGACATTCCACAATATCCGGAGGTCGTTTTTCAGGATATAACCCGTTTGAGCCTGTAAAAAGAGAATCATTTGCTGTGGATAAATTCGGAGGAGGAAATCCTCTTGTAGTGATTGAAGATCCGGCCTCTCCATTGTTTACATCCGGACAAATTGAGGATTGGCAAAAATGTGATTCTACTCCGAAATTTCTGGAATTGAAATATAATGATCTCAATGATAGTATATTATCGTTGGTTAAACAAGATAACAAAACCGTACTTATTCTTGCAAGTGATCATCAGTTTTCTGTTGGGGAACAAAAAGCGTTTATTCACCGCTTATGTAGCGAAGGAATAAGTAATCCCTTGATTATCAGGCGTATTTTTAATGAAGATGATATTGAATCATTGCAACTTAAAGCAGCAATGGATTGTGGCGTATTTTTCCTGGATATGCTCGCTGATGGCCTTTGGTTGCAAAATGTTTCTTCAAAAATATCTCCGGATGAATTGAAGTCGGTCAGCTATGGGATATTGCAGGCTACAGGACGCCTGATAACCAAGACGGAATACATTTCCTGTCCGAGTTGCGGACGTACGTTGTTTGATTTACAGTCGACCATAAAAAAAGTTAAAGCGGCTACGAGTCATCTTAAAGGCTTAAAAATAGGAATTATGGGTTGTATTGTCAATGGTCCCGGTGAGATGGCTGATGCTGATTATGGCTACGTTGGAGCCAGTCCCGGGAAAATCAGTCTGTATAAAGGCAAGGAATGCATAGAGAAAAATATCCCTGCAGAAAAGGCTGTTGAAAGCCTGGTCAACCTCATTAAAAAGTATGGGGATTGGAAAGAAGCTGTTGAATAATCTTAAATTTTTGCTAATAGATAAGGAATTCTCATTTATTTTTACTTAATTTGTAAGTTAAAATAGTTTTAACGGACATAAATTGAAAATTGTTGCGCTATGAATGAACCTCTCGATCCAAAACATGTTGCGAATGAAAACATGTTTGAAGAAAGTAATCCAGTGACTCCTCTTGGACAGGAAGAGCAAATTCCTGCTGTTGAAAATCAAGAAGAACAATCAGAACCCGTAGTTTCTGTTCCGGAGTCAGAATCTCCGGAAGTGAAAGAACCGGAACCGGAAATTGTGCCGGAACCACTTCAGGAAGTTGTGTCAGAAACGAATGTACCCGAAACCCAGGAAAATACTTTGGAGGAAGAGACCGTTCCTGTAGAAGCAAATGATTCGGAAGACGATGATGTTGAAGAGTCCGATTCAAAAGTAAACGACTTTACAGAACAATCAGATAAATTATCCAGGGAACAAATTGTAGAGCGATTGGGTGTAGTAGTTAATTTACCGATCCATGAAAATGTAAAAGCTGAAATTGATGCCTTGAAACAATCTTTTTACAAGCAAAAGAGAATCGAGACTGAAGCGGCAAAGAAAGCTTTCATTGAAAATGGCGGTGAAGAATCGGAATTTGTTGCGCCAGTCGATAGCCTGGAAGAGAGTTTCAAAGAAAAATTACAATCTTTCCGTGAAAAAAGAGCATCTTTGACAGCGGAGAGTGAAAAAATAAAAGAACAGAACCTAAAAGCGAAGCAAGCAATTATTGAAGAATTGAAAGCTTTGATAGAGAGCCAGGATGATTTTTATAAGGTATATAATGAATTCCGTCGTTTACAACAACAATGGAAAGATATCAAACAAGTTCCTCAGGCTAGTGTTAATGATCTTTGGAAAGCATACCAACATTACAGCGAAAAATTCTATGATTTGTTGAAGATCAACAATGAGATGCGTGACTATGATTTCAAGAAAAACCTGGAATTAAAAATTGCACTTTGTGAGGCTTCTGAACGTCTGGATGAAGAAAGTGATGTAGTATCGGCATTTTATCAATTGCAAAACCTTCATCAGGAATGGCGGGAAATCGGTCCGGTTGCAAAAGAACTGAGAGAAGAGATCTGGTCTCGTTTTAAGAAGGCATCTACTGTAGTGAATAAAAAGCATCAGGATCATTTTGAAGGTTTACGTTCGTTGGAACAACGTAATTTGGATGAAAAAACAGCGATCTGTGAAGAAATGGAAGCTGTTGATTATTCTAAATTAGCAACTTTCAAGGATTGGGACGAGCAAAATAAACGGGTTTTGGATCTTCAGGAAAAATGGAAGACTATTGGTTTCGCTCCAAAGAAGAATAATGTAAAGATATTTGAACGCTTCCGTGCATCTTGTGATACTTTCTTCCAAAAGAAAAGTGATTTCTATAAGGGAATCAAAGAAGGAATGGAAGCCAATTACGAAAAGAAAAAAACTTTGTGTGAAAAAGCAGAGGCTTTGAAAGATAGTCCGGATTGGAAAGAAACGACAGACAAGTTGATTGCTTTGCAAAAAGAATGGAAAACGGTAGGGCCCGTTTCACGTAAATATTCTGATGTTATCTGGAAACGTTTTATTGCTGCTTGCGATTATTTCTTCGAGCAAAAGAGTGCGCATTTCTCTTCTCAGAAATCAGAAGAGATGGAGAATCTTAAACTAAAGAAAGACCTGATCAAGAAACTGAAAGAAATTGATGAAACTATCGATAGCAAAGAGGCTGTTTCTATTGTACGTGGAGTCATTTCTGAATGGAATGCTGTCGGCCATGTACCATTCCGCGATAAAGATAAAATTTATAAAGAGTATAGGGAGGCTGTCGATAAACAATTTGACAGATTGAAAGTTGATGAATCAGAACGTCGTTTGCAGTCTTTCAAATCGAATATGAATGATATTGTAAACTCCGGAGATAAGCCTAAGAATAAGCTGTTTGGAGAGCGTGAAAAGCTGATGAGAACTTACGATCGTCTCAAGAGTGACATTCAGACCTATGAAAACAATATCGGATTTTTATCTATATCGTCTAAAGGTGGAGGTGGTTTAGTGAAAGATATGAATCATAAGATTGAAAGTTTGAAGGAAGAACTTAGTTTGATTATCAAGAAAATTGAATTGATCGACGAAAATCTGGAAGGTCAGAAATAATAATTTTAAATAGAAAGGCACGAAGAATATGTTGAATCTTCGTGCTTTTTCGTTTTTATATAACACATGAAAATAGGAATTTTATCTTCCGGAGGAGATTGTCCGGGTATCAATGCGACGATTCGTGGGGTCGGAAAGACAGCGATGACACATTTTGGTATGGAGGTCATTGGTATCAAAAGTGGCTTTTTAGGACTTTTGAGTAAAAAAGAAGAAGACATAATTCCTCTTGATAATGAAGCTTTATCCGGTATTCTCAATCTGGGTGGTACTATTCTGGGAACTTCCAGGGAGAAACCATTTAAGAAAATACTAAACTCTGAGACAGAAGAAAAGCCTCAGATCATTCTGGATGCTTATAATGACCTGGGATTGGATTGCTTGGTTTGTATAGGTGGAAATGGCACCCAAAAAACAGCTTATCAGTTATCCCAGTTAGGATTGAATGTCATTGGTATCCCTAAAACGATTGATAATGATGTCTGGGGTACGGATGTTACTTTCGGGTTTGATACTGCGGTTGATATTGCTACGGAAGCTATCGACAGGTTACATTCGACTGCCAGCTCCCATAAGCGGGTGATGGTCATCGAACTGATGGGACACCATGCCGGTTGGATCACATTGTATGCCGGAATGGCCGGAGGTGCTGATGTAATCCTGATTCCTGAACTCGGATTTGATATAAATAAGGTAAATAAAGCCATTCTGGAAAGAGCAAAACGCGATAAACCATACTCTATTGTAGCGATTGCAGAAGGGCTTGAAATTGAAGATCCAAAGCTTCGTCCTGCTATCTATATTTCCCAAATGATTGAAGAAATGACCGGGATTGAGACCCGTGAAACGGTCTTAGGATATGTACAACGTGGAGGTAGTCCGTCTGCGTTCGACCGTAACCTGGGTACCCGTTTAGGGGGACATGCTACTGAATTGATTGCAAAAGGACAGTTTGGCCGCATGGTTTCCATGCAAGGGGGTAAAATTTCGTCATTACCCTTGGAAGAGGTGGCCGGTAAATTAAAGTTGGTAACTCCGGATCACGACCTGATAACTCAGGGAAAACGAATGGGGATTTCTTTTGGAGTTTGAGGTTTACCAGCCTCCTCTGGCTCCGCCGCCGCCGGTACCTCCGCCGCCCCAAGAACCTCCGCCACCACCAAAACTGCTGCCTCCACCCCAGGAGCTACCACCTCTGCTATTTCCACTTGAAATGATGATCATAGGGATAATGTACTTTATCAGGTCTTTTGAATGACAATTTTTACAGGAATAGGTTTTCTGTCCCTGTCCTTTGCTAAAAGTACTGGCTCGTTGTAATATTCTATCATCAGATAATTGATAAGTCCTGGCATGACAATGCGGACATTCCGTATATATTGATGGCTTAGTGTAAGGTAGAATATCTTTGTTGTGGCAGTTATCGCAAAGCCAGACATCATAGTCGACAGAATTAACGGTTTCTTCGCTTTGTTGGGCAGGACTTAAATATACATCTTCTTCTTTTTCGCTGAGTTTATGCATTTTATGTCCACAGTTTAAACAATTGATGGGTTTGTTACGTAGACGATTGATTATTATAGAGTAAAAGAATAAAAATAATAACATTGGAACAGGAAAAAAGATAGTACATCCGATTATTCCGGCTTTCCAATCCCGCATTTTCAGACATTTGATATGGTTGGTCTTTTTAGAGTTAAGTACTTGTATTGCAGAAATAAAGAATAAAATAAAGATTATTGAACCGATGGCCAGGTATATATACAGGAGTTTCTTCACTCCGGCGGCTTTTTCATCTTTTTCTTTTTGCATTATTTCCTGTACTACTCCCGGATCTTTAATGATCTCACAGATTTTAGATATTCCGGCAATGATTCCTGCATCGAAATCGCCTCTTTTTAATTCGGGAGAAATGTCGTTCCGGATAATTCTGGAGAGGATAACATCAGGAAATACACCCTCCATGCCTGAGCCGGTACGAAAAACCATTTCTCTCTGATCTTGAACTAAGAGGAATAACAATCCATTGTTTTTCTCATTTTTTCCAAGTCCCCAGTATTTGAAAAGCTTGGTAGCAAAATCGTCGATGTCATCATAACCGATAGATTCAAGAAGTACAACTGCCACTTCAGCCGTAGCATATGATTCGGCTCCGGCAAGCATATTGTTGATTTGCTCTTCAGCTTGAGCAGAAATGATTCCATCCGGATTCGTCGTATAATCCCGGGCATCTTGTAAATGATCGTTAGGAACAGTCTCAACAGTGTATTGCTTGGCATTTGCAGTTGTTGCAATGCTAATAATTGTAATCAATAATATAAAAAATCGTTTCATTTTTCAGGTTTTTATAGGGATGGCAAACTCATACCAGTGATCTTACGATAAAGATCAAGGGCATAAATATCCGTCATTCCGGAAATATAATCTACTACAGCTTGTGTTTTTGTATAATCACTAACGTTTGATTTTTCGTATTGTTCCGGAATACGTTCGATTAATAATTCAGAGTATTTTTT
The DNA here is from genome assembly GCA_031556375.1 of Bacteroidales bacterium. Taxonomy (GTDB): domain Bacteria; phylum Bacteroidota; class Bacteroidia; order Bacteroidales; family Azobacteroidaceae; genus BNXB01. Next base: position 66,138 of record JAVBTA010000016.1, read on the forward strand.
CCCCGGATAACGAACGGCATCCAACAGACAATCCAACAGGAACCCAATGATCCGGAAACCGGCCAGTTCGATATCGACTACGATTTGAGAACGGTAGATTTTTTCTATAGCTGTTTTAGAACAGATCTCATAAGCCGATTTTGGAGTTTCTCCGATATATTTTATCAAAGATTTTTCAAATTTACCTTGTAGGATATTTTTTTCATTTACAATGAATACCCGGCAACATTCGTCGATCAATATCCCGATTACGGAAGAGCGGAGGTAGGCAATCTTTTCGTTCATATCGTTTACCATACCCATAATGTTCAAAGCCCTGTTTCTCTTTTCTTCTGAGAAGAAGTTCAGCATCAGTTCGATACATTCTTCAGAGGATAAGAGCTTTAACTTATGAGCGTCTTCGATGTCCATAATCTGGTAGCAAATGTCGTCGGCAGCTTCCACCAGATACACAAGAGGATGACGGGCATATTGAATGGGATTTTCACACAGTTGTATCAATCCTAATTCATTTGCAATTTTTTGATAATCAGACTCTTCTGAAGCAAAAAAACCAAATTTCCCTTTTTTCGGATCACAACTGAGTGATGAATAGGGGTATTTGACGATTGAAGATAACGTAGAGTAAGTCATAGCAAATCCACCCTTTCTTCTGCCATTGAATTGATGTGTTAATAGACGCAATGAATTGGCATTCCCTTCAAAATGAGTAAAATCACTGACTCGCTCTTCTTGTTCCTGGAGTTTTTCAATCCATTCTCTTCCGTTTCCTTCGGAAAAATAAGTCGAAATTGCTTTTTCTCCTGAATGTCCGAAAGGGGGGTTTCCTAAATCGTGGGCCAGACAAGCTGCGGAAACGATAGATCCCATTTCAAGCAGGGCAGAGCATTTTTGTTTGGAGGCTTTGAATAATTGTCTTCCACAAATATCTCCGAGGGACCGCCCTACACAGGCTACTTCCAGGCTGTGTGTCAGTCTGTTGTGAACGAAAATACTTCCGGGTAGAGGAAATACCTGCGTTTTATTTTGCAATCTCCTGAAAGGAGCAGAGAATATAAGCCGGTCGTAATCTCGCTGAAAATCAGTACGTTCACGCTTCGATTCGTCATGGTAAGACTCCATGCCGAAACGTTTATCAGATAATAATTTTTCCCATTTCATACAGATTACAAAATTAATATATAAAAAACATGAAGTAGCAAAGAGACAAAGATATTTTCATATCTTCAAAAAAAAGTGTTACTTTGCAGTCAAATAACAGATTAAAAGACATGAGCGATCAACGGTATAACCAGCGTGGAGTTTCGGCTTCAAAAGAAGATGTACATAATGCAATCAAGAATATAGATAAGGGTATTTTTCCTAATGCTTTTTGTAAAATTATCCCGGATATTCTGGGTGGCGATCCGGATTATTGTAATATCATGCATGCCGATGGCGCCGGTACCAAATCTTCCCTGGCTTATATTTACTGGAAAGAAACCGGTGATATTTCGGTATGGAAAGGTATTGCTCAGGATGCCCTGATCATGAATATCGATGATCTATTGTGTGTAGGAGCTACAGATAATATTCTGCTTTCGTCGACGATTGGTCGTAATAAGCATTTGATTCCGGGAGAAGTGATATCCGCGATCATTAATGGAACAAACGAACTTTGCGAAGAGTTGGCAAAAGTCGGTGTAAATATTTATCCAACCGGTGGGGAAACTGCTGATGTGGGTGATGTGGTTCGCACGATTATTGTGGACAGTACCGTGACCTGCCGGATGAAACGTTCGGAGGTGATCGATAATGCCAATATACAAGCCGGAGATGTGATTGTAGGGTTGAGTTCTTCGGGACAAGCAACCTACGAAGATACATATAACGGAGGAATGGGCAGTAATGGGCTTACTTCCGCCCGCCACGACGTTTTCTCGAACTATCTGGCATCACTATATCCTGAAAGTTATGACGCGGCAGTACCGGCTGATTTGGTATATTCCGGAGGTAAAAAACTAACGGATAAAGTTGAAGGAACTCCTTACGATGCGGGGAAATTGGTTTTATCTCCGACCCGTACTTATGCTCCGGTAATCAAGTCTATACTTGATCTGATGAGAGATAAAGTGCATGGTATGGTGCATTGTTCGGGAGGTGCGCAAACAAAAATACTCCATTTCATCGGGAATTTGAAGGTTACGAAGAATAATATGTTCCCTGTACCTCCTTTGTTCCGGTTGATTCAGGAAGAATCCGGTACCGATTGGAAAGAAATGTATAAAGTATTCAATATGGGTCACCGGATGGAGATCTATTTACCAAAGGAACATGCTTCGAAAATAATTGAGATTTCGCAATCATTCGGGATAGATGCTCAGATTGTCGGTTTTGTAGAAGCTTCCGATAAAAAAGAATTGATTATTGAAAGTGAATACGGCCGGTTTGAATACTAAGCCTTACAACGATTTTGCGGATTTTCTGACAAAGCACTTTCCTTGTAAAGTTCAGAAAATATCGATTAATGCAGGATTTACCTGCCCTAACCGGGATGGGACCAAAGGTTTAGGGGGATGTACATATTGCAACAATCAGACTTTTAGTCCCGAATATTGTTATACAGGGAAATCGGTTCCAGAACAGTTGGGAGAGGGGATTCAGTTTTTTTCAAGTAAGTATCCGCAAATGAAGTTTCTTGCCTATTTTCAAGCTTATACAAATACTTATGGCGAGCTTTCAAAATTATTGGAGTTGTACCATGAAGCGTTGAAGCACCCTGATGTGGTCGGATTGATTATCGGAACCCGTCCGGATTGTATGCCTGATGAGCTCCTGAATGAGTTGAAGAAAATCTCAGAAAGATACTTTATCCTGATAGAATATGGGGTTGAATCTACGAATAATGATACCTTGTTGTTTATTAACAGGGGACATACTTATGAAGATGCAGTCGATGCCATTAACCGTACAGTTTCGCATGGATTGATGTGTGGAGTTCATCTGATTTTGGACCTGCCGGGAGAAAACAGGGAAATGATACTTTCACATGCTTCAAAGATATCGGAATTACCATTGACGACAATTAAATTACACCAATTACAATTGATCCGGAATACTAAAATGGCTCGTCAGTTTGAAGAAAGCCCCGGATTATTTCATCTCTTTGAGTTGAATGAGTATATTGATCTGTGTATCGATTTTATGGAGCGCCTCAATCCGGATTTTGTCCTGGAGAGGTTTGTCTCACAATCTCCCAAAAATCTATTGATTGCTCCCGATTGGGGAGTGAAAAACAACGAATTCACCGTGAAAATCAACCGTAGGATTGCAGAACGGGGAAGTTATCAGGGGAGATTATTTAACCTTTAGGATTCACTTTAATGATCAGAAAGGGAGCCAGGATTCTTCCGGCAAATCCTGAAAATTTAATTATCCTGTTTGTTCCTCTGATGATAAAGGCTTTAAATGGATTTCTGTTATACTTGTTGTAAAAACCTTTTCTAAATTCCACACGGAATCCATTTTCATTTAATATTTTCCGGTATTCTTTCAGAGGAAGGATCCGTTCCATCCAGCTTCCCGTTTGGGGGTCGCATGTATTATAATTATCAATAGCGATTGATGTTAATTGGCTTGTTTCTAGATAATTATCTACAATTCCAGAAATATCTTTATAGGTAAGTCCTCGGGTTGATTTAGCTATGTCAAAGATTTCCCTTTCGGTCATATTTTGATAATTCTCCCGGATAAAGTCTTCTCTCATACGGAGAAATATGTTTTTCTCAATATCAATCATTAATTTCCTTAATTTCCTTACTTTTTTAGGGTTGGAAGGATTGGCATAAGTTGTAAATACCATCTTGAATCCCGGATTGATCTGGTAAAGATTGGAAAAAAATATATTGAGGTCGTAAATATGCTCAATCAAGTCGGTTGCGATAAGGTAGTTAGGTTTGATCTTGTTGGATGTACAGTAAGCTAAAAGTTCGTCACTGGAGCCTTCGATAATATGGTCAGGTCCTATTTCCAGACTTGATTTTAGCTTTGTAATGGTCTGAGCGGATAAAGGGTTATTATCGCAGTATATAACTTTGAATCCCAGCATTTTGAGAAGTAGACTTAAAAATCCGGGCCCTCCGCCGAAATCGACAAACCAGGGTTGTATCTTTTCTTTTTTCAGTAAGATAAGAATAGAATCTGTGTATATACGAAAGTAATATTCAAGGTCCGGCAGTATTTTTTGGATATATTCTAAGTTATATTGATTTATTCCCAACGTTTCAAAATCAATATTCTGAATCATTTGGATGCATTCCTGGGCCTTCTGTCGAACTTCAGTTTTATCCATAAGAAATAAAAATAAAACGGCGAACAGCATAGAACTGTTCACCGTTTTTTAAAATATTCTTAGTCAAGAATTTTAATTCTGATATTTTTGAACCAAACATTATCCTGGTGATCTTGAAGGCCAAAGTAACCTTCATGTTTTTCGCCACCACAGTTGTTCAACAATTCAAAAGCCAATGGCCATTTTTTCAAGCTGAATTTACTGGCTTGAAGCATTTCTGTCCATTGTGGAGTCCATAAGTGGTATTCAACTACGTTTTCACCATTTTGAGCATGCAAAACAGTACCTTTGAAGACAGTGATTGTTGTGTTATTCCACTCTCCAAATGGTTTAGAGTTTTGTGGTTTTGCAGGAATCATGTCGTATAAAGAAGAGGATTGGCGATTACCGTCTTTTCCCATCTTTGCATCAACATGGTTCACATTGTCCAACACCTGGCTTTCAGGAGCAGAAATGTAGATTGGTTGATCTTTAATTTCCTGAGCTAAATAGAAAATACCTGAATTAGATCCTTTTTCTACTTTCCAATCGATAGAAACTTCGAAATTTTTGAATTTATATGCAAAAATAAGATCTCCACCATCAGTACTTTGAGCTTCTCCTGTGCCTGCTCCTGTAAATTTCAAGCAACCGTCTTCAATACTCCATTTTCCAGGAACTGAATCTTTGTTGTATCCTCTCCAACCTTCAAGGCTTGTACCATCGAACAAAACGATATAACCATCAGCATCGGTTTTGAATTTTGATAGATCAACCTGAGGTCTTTCCACTATTGTATAAGCAGGGATTGTATCTGTACCTTCAATTTTTTGAGGAACATTAATTTCTGTTGTTTGAGGTGCTGGAGCTGGAGTTTCTTCCACCGGGGCTGTTTCTGCTTTTTTGTTTCCGCCACATGATGCGATCATTCCGGCCATAACTAATACGCTTAAAGAATAAATAATTTTTTTCATTGTAACTACTATTTTTAAACTGAATTATTGGATAAAGGGCGCATTTGCGCCCTTTAAATGATTATTTATGAGTTGATTATGGCATTGCCGGCAATGTCCAACCTTCTCTGTAAGTATGTTTGATCAACTCAGCAGCGAAAGCTTTGGCGTTTACGGGATCAGTCATTTTCTTATCAAATGAAGGGTGACCATCATTAATAGTAAATCCATCTTTGATGATTGTTTTGATCTCAGCGTTATCCGGGATGTTAGTGAAACGCATGTTTGCTCCGTCCCATTCCAGTTCCTGATTGAGAGCTTGTAAACGGACAGCAAGCACTCCCATTACTACCATTTCGTTCAATGGACCTGCTTTAGCAAAGTCAGAAGCGCAAGCTACGCGGCTTGCAGGACTTTCTTTACAAGCGCGTACCCAATCCATTTCGTGAGAAACCGTAATTTCACGGGTTTTCTTAGGTGCATTAGGTGTTCTTCCGGAAACTAACCATGGTCTTACACCGTAGCAACCGCAGATCAGTGTATCCTTAGTTCCGTAGAAAATACAACAGCCTCCTGAATCGTTCAGATTTTTACCTGCAGGTACACCCTCAGGACGTACAGGCTGCAAACCTCCGTCGTACCATGTAACTTCCACTTCAGGCATAGCTACTTTAGCCATATTGTCGCGAGCAGGGAAGATGTAACGTACGAATTCCGCGTTTGGAGCACATTCTGTTAGCAACATAGTTGAGCTTCCTTGTACTTTTGTTGGGTATTTTAATTGCAATGCTTCAGCAACAGGTTGCAAAATATGGCATGCCATATCGCCAAGAGCTCCTGTGCCGAAATCCCACCATCCGCGCCAGTTCCAAGGAGTGTAGATTGGATTGTAAGGACGAACCGGAGCTGGACCTAAGAATAAATCCCAGTTCAACTTAGAAGGAACTTTTTCTGCTTTTTCAGGGCGAGGAAGACCTTGTGGCCAAATTGGGCGGTCTGTGAAACATTCTACTTTTTTTATTTCTCCGATTTCTCCGTTCCAAATCCATTCGCAAATTTTGCGTACTCCTTCACCTGAAGCACCCTGATTACCCATTTGAGTAGCCACTTTGTGTTTTGCAGCCAAGTTAGTAAGCAGGCGGGATTCGTAAACACTATGAGTTAACGGTTTTTGAACATAAGCATGTTTGCCCATGGTCATAGCATCAGCAGTGACGATTGCGTGGGTGTGGTCGGCTGTTGCAACGACAACTGCATCAATTGATTTACCCAATTCATCGTACATTTTACGATAATCGTAGTAAGCTTTTGCATTTGGGAAGTGTTTGAATACGCGGTCACTATATTTCCAGTCAACGTCGCATAAACCAACGATATTCTGGCTTTCCAGGTTCTTCAAGTTCGCAAATCCCATACCGCCAACACCAATACCGGCAATATTCAATTTGTCACTTGGAGCAGTAACCCCGCTAATGTTTTTTCCCATGACAGAACTTGGCAATATAGAAGGGATAACTGTTAATCCCAGAGCTGCAGTTCCTCCTTTTTGAAGAAATGATCTTCTTGAAATTGAGTTAGACATAAGAGAAATTAATTTATGATTATGTGATTTTTTGAGTGAACGGCATCAAAGTTATTCTAAATTATTAACATTTAAGTCTTTTCTGCTTGAGAATGTAAGTATTTTTACAAAAATTAAGAAATTTAAAGAAAATCTTTCAATTCCAACAATGTACGTACATGAAAAGTAGGGGTGAAACCGTTTGTTTTTTCAATTCCCAGATCGAGCCAGGCCTGGTCGATATCACTGTTTTTTGCTCCTTTTATATCGGCATCGAGGCTATCTCCGATCATTAAAGTTTCATTTCTGAGGGCCCCGGATTTTTGAAGGGCATAATTAAATATTTCGGGATGGGGTTTATTGATGCCTATTTCATCAGAAAGTATGACCCCTTTGAAGAAAGGGGACAGGCCGGAATTGGTTAATTTTTTGTATTGGACCTCTTCAAATCCGTTAGAGAGGATATACATTTGGTATTTAGGGTGTAAATATTCCAGGACTTCGATGGCATGAGGCAATAATTTTGTTTTGGAGGAAGTCCGGTTTAAAAAATCTTCATTAAGATTGATAGCAAAGGTTTCGTCATCAATACCGAATGGCCGTAAGGGATGCAATAACCGTTCAATGATCAATTCGTTCTTTGTGATCAAACCACGTCTGTATTGGTCCCATAAATGAGTATTATTCGGCAAATAAATATCATAGTAATCATTAAAAGCAGGGAAGAAGCGATCGAAACGGTAATCCCGATAAACTTCTTCCATACTTTCTCTGGCATTCGAACTGGTGTCCCAGATTGTATCGTCCAGGTCTATAAAAAGGGTTTTATACTTCACTAAATTTACATGTTAACCTGAATAACCAGATATTTTGTCAGGCTCCAGAAACTTTTAGTATCAGTAATTTTATAGATGATATTTCCGGAACTATCTTTTGTTTCTTCGAATGAGCCTTCCGGGTGTTTGCTGATCAGTTTTGCTTTTTTAGCATATACAGGAACTTCACCGAATTTTCGGGCATCTTTAATACGGATGAAATAATCGCGGTTGAAATTTGTGCCTAATTGTCCGTCTATGAGGATCTTCTGAGCTTTCAATTCTTTAGAGGTACCAAAACAATAATAAACAGTGTTGAGTTCTGTATCTTGTTTTTGGATGGTTTGTTGTTGAGCGTTGGTTTCAGCGCGCAAACCTTGTACGTCGGTAGAAAGAACAGCAACTTCAGTGCTGAGTGCTTCAATTTTTTGGTCACGTACTGAAAGTTCTTCTTGCAATGAAACTAATGCCATTGTCTTTTCACTCAATTGGTTACGGAGATTTTCCAATGTGTTTTGCAATTGTTTGGATTGGATAGAAGAACTATTCAATTTTTTTTCCAGTTCTGAGATTTTGTCTTTGTTTTTCTTCAGAGTTTCAGTAATCAATTGCATGTCGTTTTGAATACGTTCACGCGTAGAGGGAGCCATGTCTCCACTGGATGAAGACTGCACCTGCAAATAATTTTCAGCAGATTTGATACTTTGAAAATTATCTTCAACTTCATTCAATAAGCTCAGGAGTTCATCCATTTCAGCCGTAGATTTGGTGTTGGCCAATTCCAGAGAATCTTTTTGCGCTTCCAGGGCTTTGTATTCAGATGAATTTTTAGGAGAGCAAGAGGCCAAAACAAGGATGGCTAATGCAGAACAAAAGAATGCTAACTTTTTCATAAAAAAATTAATTATAGTGTTATACGATATCTATAAACATATTAATAACTCAGAATCTTTATTTTTATTGTTATTTTTCGGGTCCTAGAATTATAACAAACTCACCACGGGATTCGTTCGCAGAAAAGTGAGAAATTAATTTTTTCAAGCTTCCGCGTATTGTTTCTTCGTGCAACTTTGATATTTCTCTTGAAACGGAAACTTCCCGGTCTTCTCCCATTATTTCGGACATTTGGGTCAGGGTTTTTAGAACCCGGTAAGGAGATTCGTAGATTACGACACTGCGTGTTTCCTTTGCAAGTTCTTCCAGACGGGTTTTTCTCCCTTTTTTGATAGGAAGAAAGCCTTCAAAACAGAAACGGTCGATTGGGAATCCGGAATTGACCAGAGCCGGGACAAATGCAGTTGCCCCTGGGAGGCATTCAACTTCAACACCTGCATTTACACAGGCGCGGACCAGTAAAAAACCAGGATCCGAGATTCCCGGAGTTCCGGCATCAGAGACAAGGGCTACTGTTTCGCCGGAAAGAATTCTTTGAGCAATGGTTTCCACTGTTTTATGTTCATTAAACTTGTGGTGAGATTGCATCTTATTCTGTATCTCATAATGTTTGAGTAAAAATCCGGTGGTGCGGGTATCCTCAGCCAAAATGAGGTCGGCCTCTTTCAGGATTCGTATGGCTCTGAAAGTCATGTCTTCCAGATTACCTACAGGAGTTGGAACTACAAACAGTTTGCTCATAGTTGATTATGATTAAGAAAATCTTTTTTCCAGTATTATTTTGAAATCGGAAGCGGGTTCTTCTTCCCAATTCCATTCAAAATTGTCATTTAAGAACTTTAATACGTCGTTGAGAGTTCTGAATGAACTTAATTGGTCGAGTGTATCATTCATCAGTTCGTTACTTCCTCTGAACAAATCTTTTTGAAAACGGAAACGATCGTTCAGACTAATAACTTTCCGTAAATCCGTCGCCAATTGTTTATTCAGGATGTCATTCAGGAAAATATTTGATGATTGTTGAGCCTGTGGGTTGGAAATGATTACTTCACATTCCTGTTTTTCCGGTATAGAATATTCTTCCGGAGTAGGATGTTCCTCAGGGGCCTCCACTTTCACAAAGTCATCAAGAATTATTTCCGGTTCCGGTTTTCTCAAAAGCATGTTTATACCAGCAAACATCGACTCGTGTTTTGACGATTGTTCCTGCATGGCATTCAATTGAGTGGATTCCATTTCATGCAGAGACATTGTCAGAGTTTTCAACGTATCATATGCAGTACTGAAAAATGAAAGCGGTAATATCTCAGATTCCCGTACCTGCCTGTACAACTCCTGCATTTGTTGGATTTGTTCCAATCCTTGTTCTATTTGACCCTTAAAAGACATTGTATGAATAACATTTATGGGACAAATGTAAGAATTTTATTATTACGCTAGTAATTCTTTAGCAGGATTAATTAAAAATATTCTTTCTGTGGCACGAGTGAAGGCAGTATAAAGCCAACGGTAAAAATTTACTCCGAGATATTCTTCCGGGACATAAGAAATATCCAGAAATACATTTTTCCATTGTCCGCCCTGTGCTTTATGGCAGGTAACAGCGTATGCATACTTGATTTGAACCGCATTGAAATATGGATCGACCTTCATCTTTTTCATCTTTTCCCGTTTAGATGTAATGTCTTCATAATCTTCCAATATAGAGTAAAACAAACGATCGGAAGTTTCTTTCGGTAAGCCTGGAACATCTGTGTGAAGTGTTTCCATAAGAACTTTCACATCCATTTCCAGATTGTAGTCGGGAAAATGAACCGTCAGATCAGAAAATCGACAGCCATAAAGTTCTTGTTGTTTTCGTATTTTCAATACCTCCATCAGGTCTCCATTCGCGATGAAATCGATGTTTTTCTCGTCATTATTCCAAAAATAATTGTTTTTGGCAACCATAAGCATATCTCCGGACGATAATTCCTCTTCACGGTAAAGGATCCGGCTGCGAACCCCGTTATTGAAGATATTGGCCCGTTTGTTGGATCGGGAAATAATGATTGTTTCTTCCATCCCGTCCCGGTTGTAGGCTTCGTCCAGGGCATCGATCAGTTCATCGCCGGAAATTATTTTTACATCAGGACAATCTTGTGTGATGATTTTGGGAAAAACATTAGTGTTTTCATCCGTTAAAGCATTACGTAAATTAGTAGCATTTAATAAAATACCGGACATTTCCGCCTGACGGACAATTTTTGTCAGAGTAATACTTTTGACATATAATCCATATCCTCTCAGGGTCTCAATATCCAAGGCCGGACTTTCAGGTTGGGAAACCGGAGGCAACTGAGCTGAGTCGCCTAACAAGATCAGTCTGCAGCCTTCTCCGCTATAGACATAATGGATCAGGTCGTCCAGTAGTCTTCCGGAACCGAATACAAATGAGTCGAAACCGTCGTTTGAAATCATAGAGGCTTCATCTACAATAAACAATGTATGTTTATGAAGATTATCTGCCGGAAGAAAGCCGGAGGGCTCATTGGAAAACATTTTCTGACGGTAAATTTTTTTGTGAATGGTGAAAGCATTTTGTTTTGCATACAAAGCAAAAACTTTGGCAGCCCGTCCGGTAGGCGCCAATAATACGGATTTTTGCTCTAACTCGTTCATCGTTCGGACAATAGCTCCGACAAGAGATGATTTCCCTGTTCCGGCATATCCTTTCAGTAAGAAAAGGGATTCGTTGTCCTGGCTAAAAATGAATTCGCTGAGTTCGCTCAAAGCAATATCCTGTTCCGGTGTTGGTACATGGGGGAAATTTTTCTTAATTTTTTCGAGAAAAAAGCGACTCAGCATGGGTTTATGATAATTTGGGGTAAAGTTAATGATTATTTTGCTATTTTTGCAGGATGTTTGCTATACAGAATGTGTATGAAAGCATTAATGTTACATAACTTACAGGAAAATGGAAATTCAATTCCCTGAAATCATTGATACAGATCATCCGGAGCGCCTTATCTTTGCGTTGAAGATAGCTTCGGACAGGTTTTCATTTTCATTGTATGATCCTGTCGTCGATGGTTCCTTTTTTTACTATGCAATTCCAACAGACAGGGATTCTGATGCATTTTCATCTTTTAAACAATGCTTTTTTGACAACCCGTTTCTGGCTTCTTCTTTTCGTAAGACTTACATTATAAATGGTTATCATGAGTTCACGTTTGTTCCTGAACTTTTATACCAGGAAGAAAATGTTGAGTCTCTTTTTGATTTTAATATCTCCCATTCCACCGGGAAAATTCTATCTCAAAAACTTCGTCAGCCTTCAATGATTCTTTTGCATAGAATGCCGGAAGAAGTTTATCAGTTTCTAAATCGGTCATTGACTAATGCGAAGTTTATCCATTATCAATCACCATTGATTTCATATTTCCAGGATAAAAGTAAGGCTCTGAATACATCCCAATTTTTTGTGAATCCGGATGAGAAAAATCTCGATATATTGTGCTTCTCTCAAGGAAATTTTCTATTAGGAAATAATTTTCATATTTCCGGGATACAGGGTGCTGTTTATTATATCTTGTATGCGTGGAAACAATTAAAATTGGATCAAATTAAGGATTATATTTATATTGCAGGAGGTAAGTCTGAAAAAATAAGTTTAATGAAAGAACTCCAGCCATATATTCATAATATTATTCCGGTTAATTTTCCGGCAACAACTCATTTTTCAGGGATAGATATTCAGAATATCCCTATTGATTTTTTATGTCTAACTCTGTGTGATTTAAGTATTGTTTAAGTGAGAATTATTAGTGGAGTATACAAAAGACGTCGTTTTGAAGTTCCTAAGAACTTCAAGGCTCGTCCTACAACTGATTTTGCGAAAGAAAATATATTTAATGTAATTGGAAACCTGATAGATCTTGAGGATACTATTGCTCTTGATTTATTTGCCGGAACCGGGAGTATCAGTTTTGAATTTCTTTCGCGAGGATGCCGGGAAGTTATTTGTGTTGAAAAAGACCCGTTTCATCATGCATTCATCCAAAAAGTAAAGAAGGAGCTTCAAACAGAGGCTCTGATTGCTATAAAAGGGGATGTTTTCACTTTTTTGAATTCCTGTAAGCAAACATTTGATGTCATTTTTGCAGATCCTCCCTATGCGTTAAAAGACCTGGGCAAGGTGCCTCAATTGGTTTTGTCCGGGAACTTATTAAATCCGGATGGTGTTTTTATAATGGAACATCCTAAAGAATATGATTTTTCAGTATTACCGTTTTTTTATCAAAAAAGGGTTTATGGGGCTGTTAATTTCAGCATTTTCATCCACAATAAAGATTGAATATGATACAGAGAATGATTTCGATCTTGTTATTAAGTTTGTTTGTAGGTACAATATCTTTATCAGCGCAGGAGATCAGTGCCGGGAGCTTAAGAATAGGATACTATGGTAGTGCTCCGGTACAAGTAGAGATCGGTGGCCCAATGTATTTCAGTGAATCAATAAATAACAGTATAATATTTTCGGGTTTACTTCCGGGAGAATATACGCTTAAAGTCTTTCTGCCCTCCAGGCATGGCCGGAGTAATTTGTTGACAAGTGAACGGATTTCTGTTTTTTCACAGCAACGAACCATTGTGAATATAGAAAAAAACGGAAGAATTTCCGTACAGTTTGTGGTTGACAATAATGAAGTATTCCTTTCTTCCGGATATTATGGCAAGAATCCATATTTTCCGGGCCGGGATACATTTGTTAAGCCTCCAAGACCGATTAATGACAAAGAGTTCGATCAATTGGTTATATCTTTAAAAAAAGCATCTTTTGATAAAGATAAATTGGAAATTTTGAGTGTCTCTACAGGATATAATTCTTTCTCCACCGGACAGATCCGAAAAATTATGGGGCTGTTTTCTTTTGATGAAGGGAAGTTGAATTGTGTAAAAGTATTGGCTCCGAAGACATTTGATCCTCAAAATCTCTATGTATTAGCTGATGATTTCTCATTTATTAGTACCAAAGATAAATTTTATGAATATCTGAGAATGACATTTAATTGATCAAGCCAAAAGTTTAAACCGTTATTAAAAAAGAATGAATGAATAGTAATTTTAAAGGTCTGACTGATAGTGAAGTACAGCTGAGCAGACAACAACATGGTACGAATCTCCTAACTCCTCCCAAGAAAGATTCGATGTGGAAACTGTTTTTCGAAAAATTCAACGATCCGATTATTCGCATTCTGTTGATAGCCGCTTTCCTTTCATTGATAGTTTCTTTCGTGCATAACGATTTTGCAGAAACATTAGGAATTATTTTTGCGATTCTGTTAGCTACCGGGGTTGGATTCTGGTTCGAGTTGGATGCAAGTAAAAAGTTCGATCTGTTGAACCAGGTTAATGATGATACTGCAGTTAAAGTAATCCGTAATGGCAATATCTGTGAAATTCCTAAAAAAGATATTGTTGTAAATGATGTTGTTTTGCTGGAAACCGGTGAAGAAATTCCTGCCGATGGACAGTTACTGGAAGCGATATCACTTCAGGTAGATGAATCAAGCCTTACCGGAGAACCGGTTATTACGAAAACTACAGTTGAGGCTGATTTTGACGATCATGCTACTTATCCTTCCAATATGATTTACAGGGGAACGACGGTGGTTGATGGTCATTGTACCATGAAGATAACTGCAGTAGGAGATGCTACAGAGTTTGGTAAGGTTGCTCATGAATCTGCAATGTCAACAGAAGAGGAAACACCTCTTAACAAACAGTTGGACGGTTTAGCGAAGGTAATCAGTGTAGTTGGGTTCTCTTTGGGAATTCTTACGTTTTTTGCCTTGTTTTTTAAAGATATCTTTTTTGCTGGTTATCAGTACACTTTCAGCCAGTTAGTTTTGTTAGGATCGGCATTATTTGCATTTGGAGTTTTACTTTCAAAAATATGGCTTCCTATTCTTTTTGATGGATTGAAACTGATTAGAAAAGAGATAGAGCAACCGGCCTGGATAGATAAAAGTCGTTGGATCATGTGGTTAGGATTAGCGGTGTTGGCTTTTGTGATCCTGTGTGGTATTTGTTATGCAGTCGGGGCAGATCCTCTTGCACCTTCTTCGTGGATATCGATTGAGACCGCCGGGCGTATCTTGGATTACTTCATGGTGGCAGTAACATTGATTGTAGTTTCTGTGCCTGAAGGTCTGCCGATGAGTGTTACGTTAAGTTTGGCACTGAGTATGCGCAGGATGTTAAAGACTAATAACCTGGTACGTAAAATGCATGCTTGTGAAACGATGGGAGCTGCTACCGTTATTTGTACCGATAAGACCGGAACCCTGACACAGAACCGGATGCAAGTGGCGAAGACTAATTTTTTCGGATTGAAAGACCAGTCCCTGCAAACAGAAAGTGTAGGCCAGTTAATCATTGAAAATATTTCAGCAAATTCGACCGCGTATCTTGATTTTACGGATCCTAAAAATCCGAAGGCTCTTGGAAATCCTACGGAAGCTGCTTTGCTCTTTTGGCTTAATAAAAACAATATCAATTATTTAGATATAAGAAATAACATCCATGTTGTCGAACAATTGACATTCAGCACTGAGCGCAAATACATGGCAACAATAGTGGATTCTCCGGATTTGGGTAAGAGAATATTGTATGTGAAAGGAGCGCCGGAAATCGTTTTTTCTAAGTGCCGTGAGGTCATTACAGAATCAGGCAATAAACAATCTGTTGATTTACAGCAAGATATTGAAATGCAATTATTGCAATTTCAGAACCAGGCGATGCGTACCTTGGGTTTTGCTTATAAAGAACTTGATAAGTCGGAATCTCGTGATATTAAAGAACTTGTAGAGAGCGGAATGTTATTCCTGGGAATAGTTGCTATTTCGGATCCGGTGCGCGAGGATGTTCCGGACGCAGTAGCAAAATGTCTCAACGCAGGTATAGATGTGAAAATCGTGACAGGTGATACTCCTGGAACGGCGAAGGAAATTGGCCGTCAGATTGGGATCTGGACCGAGAATGATACGGAAATCAATATCATTACCGGAGTAGAGTTTGAAGCGCTATCTGATGCGGAAGCTTTGAAGCGGGTGCAGAAATTGAAAATTATGTGTCGTGCACGTCCGATGGATAAACAGCGTTTGGTGCAACTCTTGCAAAAGTGTGGAGAAATTGTTGCTGTTACCGGTGACGGAACAAATGATGCTCCTGCATTGAACTTTGCTCAGGTTGGCCTCTCAATGGGTTCAGGAACATCTGTAGCTAAAGAAGCCAGTGATATCACTTTGTTAGATGATTCGTTCAATAGTATAGCTACTGCCGTGATGTGGGGGCGTTCATTATATAAGAATATCCAGCGTTTCTTATTATTCCAGTTGACAATTAACCTGACAGCTTTGGTGATTGTATTTTTTGGTTCTTTATTCGGGCAAGAGTTGCCGTTAACGGTGACTCAAATGCTTTGGGTCAATCTGATCATGGATACTTTTGCTGCCGGAGCTTTGGCTTCGCTTCCTCCTGACCCGAAAGTGATGAATGAGAAACCAAGGAAGAATACTGATTTCATAATAACATCAAAAATGGGGAAAAATATCGTTTTCACCGGAGTTTTGTTTGTCATCCTGCTCTCAGTAATTCTTTATAATTTTAACTCGGGAGGACTTGATGTATATAAACTTTCTTGTTTCTTTACCATATTTGTTTTGTTGCAATTCTGGAATATGTTTAATGCAAAAGCCTTTGGAACAGCGAAATCAGCGTTTAGCGATTTGAAAGGTAGCAAAGGATTTATTTTGGTTTCGTTACTTATTTTGGTAGGACAATTCCTGATTGTACAATTCGGAGGAGAAGCATTTCGTACGGAGGCTATTTCATTGAAAGACTGGGGTATTATTATTGGAGGAACTTCATTTGTATTATGGATTGGAGAGATATCGCGGTTCATTTCCAGAATATTTTTAAAGAGAAGATAGAGTTTCATGAAAAAACAGCGTTCTCCACGAAATAGGACATTGGAACTCTCTGAACAAGAGTTTTTGGAATATGAATCAAGATTGCTCAAGGTAAGATCTTCGGTATCCATTGATGATATTAAAAACAAAACAGTCAATGGTGATTTATTGAATATTCTGAAATATTTTCCAAAAGGGTTTGCAGACCTGATTATCATTGATCCTCCGTATAATTTAAGTAAAAATTTTTCGGGGCTGAAATTTTCAAAAATGAACGATGATCTCTATCTCAATTATCTTCGTTCATGGTTTCCTCTGATAGTTTCCTTACTTAAACCGAATGGTTCGTTGTATCTTTGTGGGGATTGGAAGTGTACTTCGGCTTTGCAGGCTGTGATGGAAGAGCATCTCTCTGTCTTGAACAGGATTACCTGGCAGCGGGAAAAAGGTCGTGGAGCAAAGACTAATTGGAAAAACGCCATGGAGGATATCTGGTTTGGAGTAAAAAATCCTAATGATTATTACTTTGATCTGGAGTCTGTTAAGATCAGGCGAAAGGTTATTGCACCTTATATTTCGGAAGGACAGCCCAAGGGATGGGAACAAACCTCAAAAGGAAATTTCAGGATGACTCACCCTTCTAACTTCTGGGATGATATTACGGTTCCTTATTGGTCTATGCCGGAGAACACAGACCATCCAACACAAAAACCGGAAAAACTGATAGCCAAGCTTATTTTAGCCAGTTGTCCTCCGGGAGCAATGGTTTTTGATCCTTTTTTGGGCTCCGGGACTACTTCTGTTGTCGCAAAAAAACTAGGACGTAACTATTGTGGTATTGAAATCAATCCCGAATATTGCTGTTGGGCTGAAAAGCGATTGGAAATTGCTGATTCAAACTCTGAGATACAGGGATATTCTGAAGGTGTTTTCTGGGAAAGGAATAGCCAGCCATACTAACATCACTCACTCACTCACTTTATAAGTTTTTGAGATGCAAAACATGGCTGAAAGCCATTTTTAATTGTCCGTAGGAATATTGATAACTCAAATCCTCGAATAACATTTTGAAAGGAGGGATTTGCGATTCGTTATAACTTTCCAGTTTTGGAACTAGAACCTCCAAATCATCCGGAGATAAAAAGTTGTCAACCGAAAGTTCACCGATTTTTATGAATGTAGCCAAATGCCCTTCAATTGTCGAAACAGCCAGGCCTCTTTCTTTTGAGATTTCCTCGATGGAATGGCCATTTTTAAACATTTCCAGACTGATTCTGAAAGTATTTTCCTTAACCGGTTTTTCGACTTTGACTTTAGGTTCTTTTATCTTTTTTTCTTTGACTTTATTCTCCTTTTTAGGTTTTTCCTCAGGCTCCGGTTTCGAAAAGATATTCTGACGTTTTGGTATTGACAGTTGTAAATTTTCAGCAAGTGCAATATTGTTGTACCGTACCCGCTTCATATTTTCCAAAAACAAGACAATATCTTCTTCTATTTCAATCAAGTTTTTGTAGAATGTCTTGGCTTTTTTTACTGATTTAAAGCCAATAATGTATTCCTGCAAAGGTTTCAATATTTTTTCTATAACATTCTCACTGAAATATAAGATACCTTTCTGACAACGGTCTTGTAATAAATTCAAGTCTTCCGATTC
This sequence comes from Bacteroidales bacterium, assembly GCA_031556375.1. GTDB lineage: Bacteria > Bacteroidota > Bacteroidia > Bacteroidales > Azobacteroidaceae > BNXB01. The sequence continues at coordinate 84,279 of JAVBTA010000016.1, forward strand.
ACTTTGTTGGATCATGGAGGTCAATTGATGCTGAAATTTTATGGCAACATTTTCTAATCCGTAAGTTTCTTTCCGGAAATCTTTCAATAGTTTGTGTGCGCACACGTATTCGTCGGATTCCTTATCTTCCAGCAGTTTCTCCATGTCGCGGAGAATGGAGTACATTTGTTTCCAGTCGTAATATTGTAGTAGTCGTTCGGCCCAGAATTTACGTTTTCCCTGCCTGAATATCCGGTTTAATTCTTCCTGATCTTTTTCCCCTTTGCTAAAATTGATGGCATAGGGATCAGTCATTACACAATCGGAGCGTATTTTGGAATGTAATACAATTCCCTCTAAGGTCGTACAGCGGCTCAGGGCGACATAAGCCTGTCCGGCAGCAAAAGAGGATCCAATATCGAGAATCGCTTTCTCAAAGGTCAACCCCTGGCTTTTATGAATGGTGATGGCCCATGCCAGGCGAATCGGATATTGGATAAAGGTGCCTAGTTCGTCTTCTTCAATCTCTCCCGATTCTTTATTGAGGGTATACCGTACATTCCTCCAGACCTCCTTTATTACTGAGATTTCGGAGTCTAATTCAGGAATGTAAACATACAGTTTATCGTCGACAATACGGCTGACAGTAGCGATTTTCCCGTTGTAATACCTGCGGGGATCATCCATATCATTTTTGATAAACATGATCTGGGCTCCTTCCTTTAATTTCAGTTGCATGTCGGTTGGAAGTGCATAATCAGGGAAGTCCCCGTTAATTTCACCTTCCAGGATGTGTTCTTTTGCCGGGATTTCAGCCAGTTTACGGCTATTAATTTGATCAGCCTTATAGTTGTGGGTCGTCAGTGTAATGTATTTTTCTTCATCTGCCGGGGCAAAATTTGGTACGTAACGTGCATTCAGGGCATGAATATCTTCCGGAGTTATTGCATTGTTCCTGACCCTGTTTAATAAATTTACAAAAACCGGATCGCCTTGCCGGTAAATTTTCTTTAATTCGATATAAATCGGTTGGGTTTGCATCAATGCATGTGAATGGAAGAAAAATGTGCTGGGATAATAATCCTTAAGTAATTTCCACTCATCATCTTTTGCTACCGGGGGCAATTGAAACAAGTCTCCGATATACAACATCTGTACGCCTCCAAAAGGCAGAGGATTGTGCCGGATGCGTCGCAAGGAAGCGTCAATAGCGTCCAGTATATCAGCCCGAAGCATACTGACTTCATCGATAATCAGTAACTCAAGTTGGCGTATCAGGTCTAATTTCTGTTTTGAGAAAGAAAACCGGTTTTTTCTCGATGAAGCCGACGAAATTCCGGGTAGGAACGGTTCGAAAGGCAACTGAAAAAGGGAGTGAAGGGTGGTGCCTCCGGCATTGATTGCGGCCACACCTGTTGGCGCAGTAACTACAGTGATTTTATGAGTATGTTCTCTGATATGTTTTAAGAAGGTCGTTTTTCCGGTTCCGGCTTTTCCTGTCAAGAAGATATGCTCCGAAGTTTGGTTTATGAAATCGGTAGCTAATTGGAAAATGGCATTGTTTTCATCGGGAGTTTTCATTGCAATAAAGTTAGAGGGGTTAGGTTGTTGGTTAAGTTATAAAGTTTGTAAAGTTATAAGGTTCATAAAGCTTGCTTTTGTGAGAACTTTACAAACTTTATTAACCTTATAACTTTACAACTCATTTATTTTTTGCCTTGGTTGGCAACTGCGTCCATCAATTTCTTGATTTCTTCAGGGTCTCCCAGGAAATAGTCTTTTACCAGGTTCATGTTATCATCGAATTCAAAAACATAAGGAACAGCTGTAGGTAAGTTCAGGCTGATAATGTCTTCGTTAGATATGTTTTTAAGATATTTGATGATACCACGTAAGCTGTTACCATGGGCGGCAACCACGATTTGATCGTATTGTTTCATAGAAGGAGCGATTACTTCTTTCCAATAAGGAACGATACGATTAACGGTATCCAGTAAAGACTCTGTCAATGGAATTTCGGCATCGGTCAGTTCGTTGTACCGGATATCCTGGCGAGGACTTCTCGGATCGCTCATTTCCAGTGGAGTAGGAGCAATGTCATAACTTCTTCTCCAGATCAGAACCTGTTCGTCACCGTATTGGGCTGCAGTTTCGGATTTGTTCAGACCTTGAAGCATTCCGTAATGTTTTTCATTCAGTCTCCAGGACTTTTCAACCGGGATCCAATCCAGATTCATTACATCTAATACCTGATTCAGCGTTTTAACTGCACGTTTCAGGTAAGAAGTGTATGCTTTTTGAAATACGATACCATTTTCAATCAGTGTTTTTCCTGCTTTTTTTGCTTCTTCAACACCTTTTTCCGACAAATCTACATCAGTCCAGCCGGTGAAACGGTTTTCTTTGTTCCAAACGCTTTCTCCGTGGCGAAGTAATACGACTTTTTTCATTTTCCTTTTGTTATTATGTTATACAAATTATTTTCATAAAATTTGAACAACAAAAGTACAAAATAAAGCTCAAAATGCAACTTTAACGAGCTAATTTTTCAATTTCTGCTCCTGCGCTGAGAAATGCTCCGACTCCATAAAGCTCTGTCATATCCTTAGTTACTTTCTTCGGATCTTGTCCGATAGGCTGAACCCATCCGAGTTTTCCTTCTGTATTTACTGAAGAAACCAATGCTTTCCAACCTTTTTCAACAACAGGCATATAAGTATTTTTATTCAACAAACCCTCATTGATACCATAAGCTAAAGCGTAAACCATAAACCCGGAGGAACTGGTTTCCGGTGCCGGATAGCTATCCGGGTCGAGCAAACTTGCGTGCCAGAACCCGTCTTTACCTTGCAGTTCTGCTATTTTATCGGACATTTCTTTGAATAGATTTTCATAAAATGGCCTGTAAGGATTATTTTTAGGCAAAACTTTAAGAATATTTACCAATCCTCCCATAACCCATCCGTTTCCTCTGCCCCAAAAGACTTTTCTACCGTTTGCTTCTTTTTTGTCAAAGTAAGAAGCATCGCGGAAGAATAATTTTTCATTTTTATCGTAAAGAAAATCATAAGTAGCTTTAAATTCCTGATCCATGAATTTCAGGTATTTCTCATCTTTGGTTATCGTGTATAAATTAGCATAAACAGCCGGAGCCATAAATAAAGCGTCGCACCAGTTCCAACGCTCTTTGGTTTTCATATCTTCGGTCTTGAGATTGCTGATAACCCAGTCTGCCCGTGCGATTGTAGGTGTAAGCATTTGCTGTTTTTGATATTTTTCGTACATTTTCAGGTATAGTTGTGCGATGCAAATATCGTCAGCGTGATACATTCTAGGCCCTACCTGCCAGTAATTCTCATTTCCTATCTTATTCAACCATTTGAAAGCAGATTCATTGCCGGTGAGAGAGGCCCAGTCAAAAATTCCAAGGTACAAGGCTCCGTTTACCCACGAAACAGGGCTATGAGGACTGGTCCCATTTTTCCATGCTTTGTTCAGGTCTTTTATTTGCCAGTCGCCGACGGCTTGCATAATATCTTTTACATCTGTTTTATTCATATCTCCGGAAAATCCTTTCGAAATATCATTGATACGAATGGCTGTGTAGAAATCGATGAATGAAGGATAATGATAATTGTACATCCATAAAACTCTGGAATTCGGATCATTGATAGGAACAAAAGGGCGAACATTATCGAGAGTGGATCCGGAAGTGATATCGGTCGTTTTCCAGGTTTTTCCCATATCGGCAGTCTCCCATTTTTGAATTTCAAATACATTATTGATCGGGCGGGATAGATATACGATATTCGGATTGCTATGATCAAGATAAACTCCTCCGGAATAGTGCGGTTCTCCTTCCCATCCTTCGCGGGGAATCTCTCTCAATGGGAACCAACGTCCGGCGTCAGTGATTTTTTTGTTGATCCATTGTGTTCCATCCCAGCGTGCATACCAATATTCGTGCTTCAGTTCACTGAAAAAACGGGCGTATACTAGAACCGGTTTGTCATTTTCATCTTGGGTAACATCCCATATCCAGGAGCGTTGACCGTTTTTACCGGCGTCATATACCAGATCCGACTGATCGGGAGTAAACGGAATTTCTTCAATATTACAGATTTTTTTTCCGGAAGCTGTTTCAAATTGTCCGTTACGGTAGCAAATATAGTGTATGGAGTTCAGGGTTTCATTGCGTGGGTGTCCGTCGGTAAAGGCAATATGGATGCGGTCTTTGCCATTATTCGAAACTTTCACGTATGGTCTTACGGCATAATCCGTACGCACACTCTTGACCATTGTTTTTTCTTCCGACCAAACATTCAGATCATCGGAATAACACATCTTAAAACGAAAATCGGCGCCGCGATAGAACAGGTATGTGCGGTAATTTTCTGCCGATAAAATAGCCGGGTTGGAATAACAGGTATTGAATAATTTTTTGTCTCTGGTCCCTACCTGTTGTAGTTCTCCCCAGGATGAAATATCATTTTTATTTTTAGTAATTCGGTAATACAGAGGAGTTTTTCCCATTCCTCCATGACCGGAAAAGAACGTAATAAACCTTCCGTCTTTCAATCTGGCAATAGAAGGATTGGCATGATCGTCTTTATCTAATTTTTCAAATTGTAAGAAATTTTTAATTTCCTGGTTTATAGGATTATATGAAAAACTCCATATATTTCCGGTACTGTCCACATAACCACCATAGTATTGCCCATCTGCATAAATAGCACGAGGGTCGGAAAACCAGCACCAGGAGCCATTATTAGTTATTTTTACATAATCTTCTGAAGAGTGTTTTTGAGCATGACTGGTTAAAATGCTCAGACAAAGTAAAATGGAAAATAAAAATTTTAATTTCATATTTTAAATGATTTGAAATAATAACCCCTTATATTTTTTGCAAAGTTAAGAAAACAAAAAATATAAGGGGTTATTTAGGTTGTTAATTATAGATTAATTGTATCCCGGGTTATTTTCCCATTTCAATCCGGAATTAGCATCGATAATTGTTTGAGGAATAGGCCAAAGTACATTATGATCCTGAATTTTGGATTTAGATACTGGATTCAGTGTTCTTGTTCTGGTCAGAATTGTTCCGGTTCTTGCCAAAGTGAAACGGCGAACTTCTTCTCCTAACAGTTCCCGAGCTCTTTCATCCAATAAGTAATCCAGATTTACATTTGCTGCGACTACCGGAGTTGCGTTGGAACGGGAACGAACAACATTAATTGCATTTGCAGCTTCTGTTGTATTTCCTAATCCTAAATAGGCTTCAGCCAATAGCAAATAGGTTTCAGCCAAACGGAATCTCATTTTGTCTTTGTTGTTTCCCTCATAATTAGGAACATCGGCAACTCCATAATTGAATTTTGTAGTTGAAACGAAACAGTTGCCCGCATCAATATCAGCCTGAGTAATCTTATGAACTTGTCCATACTTTGCAGACTTTGGATCGTTATATACCCAGGTTCGTTTGATATTGTATTCCGAGTTTCTGATATCCTTGGTTTCATAACTGTCTAACAGCCATTCCAAAGGACGTATCTGTCCAATACCCCGGCCTCCGAGTTCAGGAGAAAGAACAAAGCCTGATATCCGTTGGTAGTAAGGCACCCAGGCACGACGGGTCCAGTCCATATATCTGCCACCAGCTCCTTGTTTGTTATATTCGTCTTGTACAACCCAAATAGATTCTGTGTTTCCCGACGGACGGTTCTGGTTATTTTCGAGGAACATATCCGCAAAGAAGTCTCCAGGATTATTTTTTTGAGATCCGAAACGGGCTTTCACTAAAGAATATTTACCGGAATTGATTACGTTTAATGCAGCATCCCGTGCTTTATCGTATTGTTTAGACATCAAGTAAACTTCTGATAGAAGGTGCCATGCTGCCCAACGGGTCAATTCTCCTTGTTTTATTGTTGTTGAACTTGGATCTTCAGGAAGGTTTTCAGTAGCAAACTTCAAATCTTCAATCATGTGGCCAATAACTTCATCTTTAGGGGTTCTCGGGAAATCGGTTCTGAAATTATCGGTAACTTCCGTAACCCAAGGCACATCACCAAACAAATAAACCAAATAACGATACGCATAAGCCCGGAAAAAACGTCCTTGAGCTTGGAAATAAGCTTTGTCTGTTTGTGGATTTTTCCAATTAATTCCTGGATTTTCTGCATTGTTGATCATTTGATTCGCATTCGCAATCAAGCCGTACGCCCAGGTCCAACGCGCACTCATATAACTGTTTGCCGGGTCAAAAGTATAATCTTCCAGCTGTTTTGATGCTGCATCTTCTTTGAATCCGCGGACACAAATATCCAATCCGATCTGTAAACTTTCGTAAGCAAAAGTTCCCTGAGAGGTCGGAGTTTCATTGAAGGTTGCAAATTCCAAACGAGAAAGGGCATATAAACCATTCATTGCTGTTTGGAATCCTTTAGTACTTGTATATACATTTTCAGGAGCTTCAAAATTCTGAGGTTTTTCTTCCAGGAAACTATCCCCGCAAGACATCAGGGTTAAGCTTGTTACGATAATTGATAATATATATTTTTTCATAATGCTACAAATTAAATTATTAATTTTAGAAAGTGAGATTTAAACCCAGTACGAATGTACGTGCAACAGGATAGGTTGAGGTATTTCCGATTATATCCTGCTCAGGATTTATTCCGTATTTATTCACACCAGAGAAAGTATACAAGTTACTGCCGTTCAAATACATTGTCAGTTTTTGGATCGATAATTTATCCGTAAACGATTTTGGGAAGTTGTAAGACAAGTTTACATCTTGAATTCGTACAAAAGAAGCATCTGAATAGAACTTATGAGAATTTTTAGGCATATATCCGAGACGTGTAGCTTCTGTACTCGGATTTTCAGGAGTCCAGTAATTGATACCATTAATAAAGTTTGTGTTTTTAGCTAACTGTCGTCCATTAAATTCCAGGGTTCCATTTTGTTTGGTTATGTCAAATACTCCATTGAGGAAGAAAGAGAATGTCCAATTTTTATATGAAAATGTATTGGTCATACCCGCGGTCCACACCGGTAATTTTGAACCGATGATGGTACGATCGTCCGCATCCAGTTTTCCGTTTTCATTTTTGTCCAAAAGTCTGGCATCTCCTGGTTTAGCTCCGAATTTGGCAGCTTCCGTCTCTTCTCCTAATTGCCAGATACCGGTTACTTTATAATCATAAAATACGCGAATAGGTTGGCCGATGAACCAGGGACCTGAAATATCATCCTTTCCGTCTTCACGAAGTTTTGTGATCTTACTCCAGTTTCCTGAACCAATGAAAGAAGTCATCCATTCAAAATCGTTACTCTTCATGTTAACTGTATTCAATGTAAGCTCGAGCCCTTTTGTTTGAGTATGACCGATATTGTCATTCATTTTATTGTAACCGTTCATAATAACTACAGTCCGGCTCATGAGCAAATCTTCTGTATTGGCGATATATGCTTCCAGATTTCCGGAAATGCGATTTTTAAGTAATCCAAAGTCAAGACCACCATTAAAAGCATAAGTACTTTCCCATCTCAAAGAAGGATTCCCTTTTTCATATCCACTATATAATCCGGCAGAATAAGTGTTGCCATCTCCATAGATATAGTCTTTTTGAGTCATTTTACTTAATGTGTTGTAAGCAGCCATACCTGCATTTCCATTGGCGCCATAAGATAACCGGAACTTTAGGAAGTCAATTTTATCAATTTCCCAGTCTTGGAAAAAGGCTTCTTCAGAAGCTACCCAGCCGAGGGCTGCCGAAGGGAAAAAAGCCCATTTATTGTTTTTTCCGAACGCAGAATAGCCATCATAACGTGCTGTAAGAGTTAACAAATACCGGCTATCATAATTATAATTTGCTCTGAACATATAAGAAGCCATTTGAGTTTCTGTTTTATCGGAGTTATTCTTCTTTTCCCCCTGAGCCGCATCGATATTATGGTAAGCATTGTCGTCGTTTAAGAAATCTTTAGCTTCCATAGAGAATACCTGGTTCAACGTTTTTTGAGCACTGATCATTCCGGTCAGATTCAATTGATGCTTGCCGAATTTCTGATCATATTTCATGATATTTTCCCAAGTCCAGTCATCGTAGTCATAGCCCGATATAGTAGCTATACCATTGAATTCTTCTCCGGATAGAGTAGATGATCCGTAATAGGAACCGACCCGGTTGGTTTTAAAATTATAACCGAAATTAGAGCGGAAAGTAAGCCCTTTTACCGGCAACGAGATATCTGCATACCATGCACTGAATAAAGAACGGGTTCTGTTATCATATACTCCATCCTGATTAACAAAGGGATTATACCAATAAGTTTCCGTGTACATCGGGTAGCGGTTCATCGATCCATCTTCGTTATACGGATTGGAATATGGAGAGAGTCGGAATGCCATTGCATAATCAGGAGTCACTCCGTTGTTATCGTTTTGAGAAAATTGATTGTTTGTTCCGACGGTCAGCCATTTCCCGATTTTCTGAGACATATTGATTGTTGCAGAAATCTTTCTGTATGGTGTATTTTTTACCATTCCATCCTGATCGTTATAGGTTACCGAAGCATAGTAGTTACTTGTTTGTGTGGCTCCCGATAAGCTCAATTGATGTTCTTGTGAAAAAGCCGGTTTAAACATTTCGTCCTGCCAATTGTATTCTTTTCCTGCCTGATAATTTGCTTTGGGTGTTGATTGTAAAAATTGTGTCGGATCCGACCAATAACTTTCAGCTTTTCCCATATCTCTCCAATATTGTCCCAGGAAAGCCATACTTTCCGCTCCGTTTTGAATATCGAAAAGCCTTTCCGGAGTTTGAACAGACACATAGCCATTATAGCGGACAATCGGTTTTCCTTCCTGTCCTTTCTTTGTTGTGATAAGAATAACACCATTTGTAGCTCGTGCCCCATAAATAGCTGCAGCAGAAGCATCTTTTAAAACGGATATATTTTCTATACTACTCTGATCTATAACTCCTAATCCTCCGGAGAAAGGAATACCATCTAAAATGACTAAAGGAGAGCTTCCTCCGGACAGAGATCTTTCTCCCCGAATAAGTACGGTAGCACCGGATCCAGGTTCAGCGGTGGACGTGACAGACATTCCTGCAACTTGCCCTTGCAGACGTTTGGCGATATTGTTTGTCGGTATTTTTTCCAATTTTTCTGTGTTTAGAGAAGAAACACCTCCTGTCAAATCTTTTTTCCGTTGAGTACCATAACCTACAACTACGATTTCATCCAGGGTTTCTGTATCTTCTGCTAAAACAATATTGAACTCTTTTTTACCATTCATGTCGATAATTGTCTCCTTGTATCCGAGATAGCTTACTTTTAGTTTCCCATTTAACGAAGGTACTGATATTTTGAAAGTTCCGTTAACATCTGCCGCTGTTCCGATAGATGTGCCGACAACGGTGATGGAGGCCCCGGGTAAAGTTTCTCCCGCTTCATCCAGGACAACACCAGTTACTTCAATTGTTTGTTGTTGTGTTCCGGGTAGAGCAGAGGTTTGATACTCTGCTTTGGAAGCCGTTTTTGGAGTAAGAATAATAATGTTATTTTCTGTACGATAGGAGTAATCCGAGATAATTTTATCTAAGATATCTACAACCTCTTTATTTTTGGCATCCACACTGACTTTCCGTTTTGAGTCTACTTGTTTTTCATTGTAATAAAACGAATAATGAGTTTGCCGTTCTATCTCTTTGAGCACATCTTTCAAAGATACGTTTTCCATTTTTAGGGTAACCTTCATGTTTTGAAGGTTTTCATTAGCCCAGATGGCCATTGGAAGGAAAAATAAACAAAACAAAATAACGAGTTTTTTCCGAATAAAATCGACTTCATAATGAAGACTGGTCACTTTGGACCTGGATTGGTGTTTTTTCATAAATACTCTTGATTTAGTTTAACATGAATTTAGTTTTTATTTGCGATAATGTTATTTTCTAATATTGTATATGATTGATGAAATATATTAAATCCCTCTTAGACAGATTTATCCCTGATAGATTAAGGAGATATTGTCTGCTCATATTAACATTATCACGATTGAGTGTTATTCTACCCTACCTTAAAAGCAAATAAATATGAAGATTATTCTTGTCCAGGAAAACTTTTATTGTTCTGGACAACGCCTATGTGTATCGGACCGGATGAGGTGGTTTGGAAAAAACTAATTTTGTTGAACTACTTCTTTGGAATAGTGTTATTTTCTAATATTGTATATTTGATTGGTGCAATGTGTTGAATCCCTTTTAATACCTCTTCGATAGATTCATCCCTGACAGATAAGGATATACCGTCGATTTTCTTGATATTTTCAGTATATTCTATTTTTATATCATACCATTTTTCCAGGCAGCTTATGATATAACTTAGTTTTTCGTTGTCGAAAGTTAATCGATCCTTGATCCATATATTATAAATAGAAGCATTTACCGGCTCTATTTTTACATGTCCGGTTTTCTTTGAGTATAAAATTCGTTCATTGGGATTAAGAGTATAATTCTTCTTTTGTTTTTCAAAATCGATCCGGACTTTTCCGGATAGAAGCGTTATTTCCGCAAAATCTGCATCTTTTTTGTTTTTGACATTGAAAGAGGTTCCCAAAACAGTAATCCGTTCATTTCCTAAATTAACGATGAAAGGCTTTTGGGTATTTTTAGTTACTTCGAAATAGGCTTCACCTTCAACAGACACTTCTCTTTTATCAGGAGTAAATACCTCCGGATAATTCAGTTGGCTGTTTTTATTAAGCCAGACAATCGTATTATCAGGAAGTTTCAAATTACCCTTGGCATGATCGGGCATAATAAAACTGGTTAGTTGAGGCTCTCTATGCTCAGTTGCCTTTTGAGTCCATGGTAACAATAAAAACAGTAAAGCGACGGATGCAGCTCCCATCGAAAAATAAACCAGGCTTCGAATAATTGTTTTTGTCTTTTGAGGAGAAGATTCGGCTTTGATTCGTTTATTAAATCTGGCAAATGCTTTTGGAGTGTCAAAAACTGTTTGGTCAAGGGACGAAAGATCCCATATTTTTTGATATTCCAGAAACTTCTTTTGGTTTTCTTTATTTTCTTTCAGTATTACTTGTAATTCAATTTCTTCCTCAGGGGTAGTAAACCCGTTGAGAGAACGAATTATCAAGTTGTCAATATTTTTTTTACTCTTGCTCATATTAATATTATCATGGTTGAATATCATTTTACCCTACCTTAACAAAAATAAAATTGTATATAATTTTGAGAGAAATAAACAATATCCTATTTCAAGTAAAGAATTTATTAAGAGGAGTAATATGATTTGTAAGAATCCTTGTCCCCTCAGCTGGCTACGGATTTCGTATAATGCTTTGCTTATTTGTTTTTCTACGGCTTTAATTGAAATATTCAAGATTTCGGCTATTTCTTTGTTTTTCAATCCTTTATTCCTGCTTAACTGGAATATTTTTTTACATTGAGGGGGGAGTTTGCTTATACAGTGCTGGATTTCTTTCTGCATTTCTTTTAAATGGAGGGTTTCTTCTTGTTCAATAATATAATTTTCAGGATTATAACGATTAATTAATTCAGTTTGTTTCCATTTTTCCTCCCTCATGTTATTTTTCCGTAAATAATCGATGGATTTATTATAGGTTGCTTTGTAAAGGTATGGTTTGATTGAAAATGAAAGGTCAACTTTTTCTTTATTTTTCCAAAGGTCAAAAAAGACATCCTGTACTAAATCCTCTGCTACAGTAACATCACTCACAAATCGATAAGCATAGTAACAAAGACTTTGGTGATATTCCGAAAACAGGAATTCAAAGTCAGGAAACTTTTTTTTATCGGACTTCATCAAGCCGTCGATTTTATAGTTTTGAAATACGGACTATTATAATTAAACATCTAAGCTGGGGTAAATTTATACCATAAAAAAAGGATTTCTTAAACAAGAAATCCTTTCATCTAGGGTGGAAGACCGGGCTCGAACCGGCGACCCTCAGAACCACAATCTGATGCTCTAACCAACTGAGCTACGACCACCATATATCAATTGATCTCTCAATTGCGGTGCAAAGTTACACTATTTCCTGCACTTTGCAAAGTTTTTGATAAAAATATTTTATTTCTATTGCGGATATTACTTATAAATGGCCTTTTTGCCAGCCAATAAAGTATTTCGCATCAAAGAGATAATTGTCATAGGACCAACGCCTCCCGGTACAGGGGTGATATAAGAGCATTTTGCGGCTATTTCATCAAACTTGACATCTCCTGTTAATTTGAATCCGGATTTTGTTTTGTCTGATGGAACACGGGTTGTTCCAACGTCAATAACCACAGCGCCTTCTTTCACCATATCTCCTTTAAGAAATTCCGGAGAACCTAAAGCGGCAATGATTATGTCTGCCTGCAAACAATATTCTTTGATATTTTTTGTACGGCTATGACAAACCGTTACGGTACAATCGCCCGGATAAGCTTTGTGCATCATTAGTGAGGCCATCGGTTTTCCTACGATATTACTTCGGCCTAAAATAACGCAATGTTTGCCTGAAGTTTCGATATTGTAACGTTTCAACAGTTCCAAAATTCCGGCAGGGGTTGCGGATACAAAACAAGGTAATCCGATAGACATCCGGCCTACATTGATTGGATGAAAACCATCCACATCTTTACGGTAATCGATGGTTTCAATTACTTTTTGTTCGGAAATATGCTTAGGCAGAGGTAATTGGACAATAAAGCCGTCTACGTCGGGATCATTATTCAGTTCAACTACTTTCTTCAATAATTCTTCTTCGGATACATTGCCTTCGTAACGTATCAATGAAGATTTGAAGCCCACTTCTTCACAGGTTTTCACTTTGCTGGCGACATAGGTTTCGCTACCTCCGTCGTGTCCGACCAGAATTGCTGCCAGATGAGGAATTTTACCTCCAGCTGCTTTTATCTGTTCGACTTCAGCTGCTATTTCCTGTTTCATTTGAGCCGCAATGGCTTTTCCGTCTATTAATTCCATGTTTGATATCGTGTTTCCTGATAGATTTAAGATCTGTTTTATCTGCGTTTGAACATTCCTTTTCCCGGAATTTTTGCTCCTGTCACCATTTTCATCATTTTGCGGGTTTCTTCAAATTGTTTGAGCAATTTATTGACTTCAACCACGCTGGTTCCACTACCTTTTGCAATACGGGCACGACGGGAACCGTTCAGGAGTGCCGGATTGCCCCGTTCTTCCGGAGTCATGGAATAAATAATCGCTTCGATACTCTTGAAAGCGTTATCGTCGATATCTACATCTTTCAGGGCTTTTCCGACTCCAGGGATCATCGATGCCAGGTCTTTCAGGTTACCCATTTTCTTGATTTGGTGGATTTGAGACAGGAAGTCATTGAAATCGAACTGGTTTTTAGCCAGTTTACGTTGCAGTCGTTTGGCTTCTTCTTCATCGTATTGTTCCTGTGCTTTTTCAACCAGAGAAACGATGTCTCCCATTCCGAGGATCCGGTCGGCCATCCGTTTCGGGTGGAAAGGATCGATAGCATCCAGTTTTTCTCCTGTTCCTACGAATTTGATCGGCTTGTCGACCACAGTACGGATAGAAAGAGCGGCTCCTCCACGGGTGTCACCATCTAATTTTGTCAACACCACGCCGTTAAAGTCCAGGCGGTCGTTAAATTCTTTAGCTGTGTTTACAGCATCCTGACCAGTCATAGAGTCAACAACAAACAGAATTTCGTTGGGATTGATCGCTGCTTTGATTGCCGCGATTTCGTTCATCATCTGCTCATCGATAGCCAGACGACCGGCGGTATCGACAATTACGACATCATTACCGTTTAATTTGGCTTGTTTGATAGCGTTTTGAGCAATTTGAACAGGATTTTTATTATCTTCTTCAGTATAAACCGGTACTTGTATTTGTTCTCCGAGGACTTTCAACTGTTCGATAGCCGCGGGACGATATACGTCACAAGCTGTCAATAACGGTTTTTTGCCTTTTTTCTCTTTCAACATTTTAGCCAGTTTACCGGAGAAAGTCGTTTTTCCCGAACCTTGTAGGCCTGACATCAAGATGACTGATGGAGAACCTTTCAGGTTGATTTCTTCTGTTTCACCTCCCATCAATTGAGCTAATTCGTCATGGACGATTTTAACCATTAACTCATTGGGTTTTACGGCAGTGAGAACATTTTGTCCCATTGCTTTGTCTTTTACCGTATCAGTAAAATTTTTGGCAACCTTATAGTTTACGTCGGCATCTAGCAAAGCCTTACGTACGTCTTTGAGTGTTTCTGCGACATTGATTTCGGTGATTTTTCCTTCACCTTTCAACAGTTTAAACGATCGTTCTAATCTGTCACTTAAATTTTCAAACATGTGATATAGAATTCTTTAATTTTGAGCGCAAAAATAGTCAAATTTTTCGATTCTGCCATGTTCCACGTTTCATATAAATAAAACTCCAGACAAAAATACTTCCCCAATACACAGGTTCGGTAGTCCAGCAGACAGATAGCGGAGCCTTTAAATAGGTTGTTACAAACCACATGTAGGCAACATAAACGCCCAGGGTAACGACTTCAATGATCAGGGCAGTACGGGTATTTCCACTTCCGGAAACGGAATTGAAAAACACACCGGAGACAGCAATCAGGGGCAGAGCAGCCAGTATCACATATAAAGATGGTATAGAGGCATTTATCAATTCCATATTGGATGAATAAATTGACAAGACCAATTCCGGAAATATTGCAGTCGGAACAATAAGTATTCCTGTTACTAACAAGCTCAATTTTGATATTCTCCAAAGCAGAGGAATTACTTCATGCTTATCTCCGGCTCCGATAGTATTGCTGACCAGGGTATTTGTCGTTGCTCCTAATGCGAAAATCGGGATTGATATAATCATGTATACACTACGAATTACGTTAGAGATAGCCAGAGGCATTTCTCCCATGTGTTCGATGGCTAAAAAGAAGAAGAGCCATGTTCCCAATGATAAAAAGTATTGAATCATCAATGAAAAGGAGATATTCAATATGTTTTTGACGACTTTCAGATCTTTGAATTTAATCGTTGTGAAACCGTATTTTTTCAGGTCGACTATAGTCAGAGTATAAATGATAAAAAAGACTACAGATGCGGCTTCTGAGGCAACAGAAGCAATAGCAGCCCCGGTAATCCCTAATTTTGGACATCCCCAGTTCCCGAAAATCAGAAGATAATCCAGTATTACATTGACTAATCCCATCAACAGCGCATTGAAAGACAATACTTTTGTATTGGTTGTTCCTACATAAAATGCCCGGAACATAACGTTTACAACGGAAAAGAAAAGCCCGTAAATACGCCAGTCAAGATAATCAGTTGCAGCTTCCAGAACATTTTGGGAACTTAAAAGGCTTCCAAGGATGGTTTCGGAATAGGCTCTGGTAAAGAAGAAAAGGATCAGGGCTAAAAGGAACAGGAAGATGCTTCCATGTACCACAATTTCTCCGATCTTATCATGATTATTCTCTCCGTTCCGTCTGCCTATCAATATTTGAGATCCTGTACTGAATCCAAAGGCCAGCATGAACAAGACAATGTAGAAAATACCGGCAATAGCAGATGCGCCTAATTCGACTTCTCCGACATGCCCAAGAAAGGCTGTACTGGTAACTTGTATCAGGTTTTGTACCAATAAAGTCAGAAAAATCGGATAAGCAACCTTGAATATTTGGGAATAATTATATTTTTGGGTCATTAATCTGTTTAATTGAGCATTGTATTCATGTAGATGTTTTCCGTTATTTCCATTGATTCATCTAAAATCCGGATCATTCCCCAGTAATGGGAAAATGATTCTGAAGAATTGTTTATTTCTATTATTTCATTTTTTTCTGAAAGATTTGCTATTGCAGATAAAAAATCAGTTTTTATATTCGTTTCACAAAAACATTCTTTCAAGATAATTGAAGATTTATTTTCTCCGGGAATGGCCATGGCAATTTCGTTTCTTCCTACAAAAATGCTCCCGTTGTCAAGAAAAATATCTTCTAAAATATTTGAAAATTGCTGTTTTGTTTTCAGAACCACATTTCCTTTTTTATTCAGGAAACTTGAATAAATAAAATAGATAGCATAAAGATCTTCTAAATCGATTTCTTCCATCGTTTTATATTGATGAAAAGAACCGGTATCGATTTTCCTTTCTTTTATTTTGAAAGAAGCGCTTGAATACCACGGAAACGCTTTCTGATAGCCATATTTAGAGTAAAAATCGAATAACCACTCTTCTTGGGGAATTAAAAAAGAGATAGGGATCTTTTTCTGTTTCATCTCTTCAAAAGCGTAGTTCAGCAATTTTCCCATATATCCTTTGCCTTGAAAAACCGGGTGAGTCATTGCTCCGGAAATATAAGCAGCCGGATAAATTTTGTCTTCAAGTTTAATTTGATAAGGAATCATTTGCAGGGCAGCAACAGGAGTTTTGTTTTCCAATAATAACAGAGTTTCCTCATTTTGATAGACTTTGTCAAAATAAAAATTCCGGAAATCCTGAGTATCATCTGGAAAGCAGAGTTTCCACATTTCGATCAACGCTTCTTTGTAGAACTCTTTCCCATGTTGAAACTGAATCATAGCTCACTTTTTTTCAGTCGCCATTCCTTTCTCTAATAAAATGGCAGGATGGTAGGATGATTTTGCTTTACGTAAAGATTCCAGCCCCAGGTCCTCTTCCCTGTTCATATAGGTATATTCAGCACAAACATTTTCTGCGAATTGTTGGTTGATCATAGTAAATCCACCGTCAATTTCGTATAGGGATTTCTCCGCATGTACTCCGAAAGTGTCAATGGTAAGGGGTTGTCCGTATGAGTACGCAACGAGACTTCCATCTACACGAAGGGCTCCTCCGGTTAATCCGAGTTCTTCGAAATGAGCAAAAGCCCGTTCGACAGACATTTTTTCATCTACAAGAGAAGGGTCGTTACAGTTTCCGTTTTCTCTACACCATTTGGAATATAACTCCAAACATTCCGGGATAATTTCCGGTGTAATCGGAATGTATTCATACCGGTACGTCTTTTTAAACTTATTGATATGATTACGTTTAGACTGGTATTTTTTCCCTGTTAAATGAATAAGATCTTCAGTATTGTAAATATATTCAAACCAGGATGGGTTAGGCAGATAATCGAATTTTTCCGGATAGACAACTTCAATATTTTCAAACATTTGCCGTGTTAAAGCAAACATCCGGAACGGTTCATTTCGTTCTTTTGAATCAGTAATAATTGTTTCCAGGGCTGTTTTTAAGCAACCATCCCCCATTGGATACATATAGCCGGGTTTTTTACCTCCCGCCCAGAAGCGAAGGAAGAGAAAACCATCTTTTATAGCATATGAAGTTTTGTATTTTGGGGCCCAACAATAAATGTTGGAAAAGGAAAAATCGCAATTCCTGAAAGTACTTTTGGTCAGAAACTGGTTTAATATGTCTTTGTCGTGTATTGCAATTTCTTGAAAGTCAAGCATAAAAAGCTATATTAATTTATTCGTCGTCGTATCCGGAAAAACGATCGCCGGTTTGAACGTCTTGGCTTCTTCTGCAGTCATCCAGGCATAGGCCATGATAATAATAATGTCACCAGGTTGTACTTTACGGGCAGCGGCACCATTCAGACAGATCATCCCGGATCCTTTTATCCCCTTAATAACGTAGGTTTCAAGGCGTTCTCCATTGTTGTTATTGACAATCTGCACTTTTTCTCCTTCGATCAAATTTGCAGCATTCATCAAATCTTCGTCAATAGTGATGCTTCCAATATAATTCAAATTTGCTTCGGTTACTGTTACCCGGTGCAATTTAGACTTTACGACTTCAATATACATCTATCTATAATTTTCGGTTCGAATTGCGGTGCAAAGTTAATACATTTTTAAGAAAACATCATTACTATTTTCTATTAACGCATATTTATGCAAAAGTGTTTTGGAATATTCAACAGCTTCCTGTAATCCCTTTTCTCCGGAATAGGCATTGATAATCATTAGAAGGCGGGATGTTTCGGGTCTGATCTTAGTTCTTTCTTCATCGCTGGTAGGAGTTCTATTTCTTCGCGTTTTTCCAGGTATTTGTATTTTTAACCACCTGCTCATAAGTTTCATGCTCAACCATTCTTTTTTGAGGAACAAATTTTTTATTGAAAACACTCTTTCCCGGGGTATAGTCCTGATATTGAAGTCCTGCAAGATCCGACAAAGAGTAAATAAGATTGGAGGTACTGAAAGGGCGATTTTTTTGAATAACAATATCCTGTTTTTCTGAGAGATAACTATCAGAGCACCAAAGTATAAAAGGAACTTCACACTGGTAGGTAGTCGTTCCTTGTATATAATGGCCGACAACATCCCGGAAGTCATATACTTCTTCTGCATGATCAGAAAAGAATAAAACAAAAGAAGATTGATTTTCCTGTTTTTGGGCCTTTTTAATGATTGAACTGACTACAAAATCCGTATACAAAACGGAATTATCGTATTCATCAATTACTTTCTTCTTTTTGTTGTTGAGATACGGTTTGTCCGGAATGGGATAGTTTTCCTGGTTAAATAGTTTATATTCAGATGGATATCTGCTTTTGTACATATTATGACTTCCCATGAGGTGGATAAAAATAATTTTGTTTCCTTCCGGATTTTCTTCCAGAATTTTATCTACATATGGGAATACTATTTCGTCGTGTTGCTTGGTTACCGACAAGTCATATACATGCTCTGACTCTTTGGCGATAATACCGTAACTGTTTCCCCATTTATTGATAAGAGGTTGTGTACTGATCCAGTATGTTGTAAATCCGGCATTCCGGAATAGCTCCACGACTGAAGGTTTTTGCAGGTAATATTGCGGATGATCGTGATCTGCAAATGTTAATGCCTGCTTTAATACCGCAATTGTATGGGTATCAGGAGAGACCGCATCTGTATATATTTGAAGGTCATTTTTCATGGAATCCAGGCATGGTGTTGTCGGACGGGAATATCCGTAGAGTTCCATATGATTCCTGGAAAGTGATTCTCCAATAATGACAATAAATGTATTGTTTTTTGAAGTTAAGTTACAGGTAATTTTTAATGGCGTATTTTTTCGGGATGCGGCTTCTTTCCTCATTTCTGCACTTTCGTTGAGATAATTGAGCCCGCTTTTATAAAAATCGATCGATCCCACGAATTTTGTGGTGTTTTCAAAAGGAGTGATGATAATCGGAACAGAAAGGCAGATTATAAAAAGGAGTAAGTTCTGTTTCAAATTGAGACAATGAATTGATTTCGCCCTCAATGATTTATATAGCAGAAAAATTGAAGCAATAACATACGAAACTTGTCCGACTAAAACCGGAATTGAGATTGCGCCGTCAAAATATTCATTTGTTTCCGACACATTAGAGCCGAAAATAACCCAGAACATATCGTCGTACATATGAGTATTGGCTATACACAGATATGAAAAAACCGTCAGGTTTGGAATGAGCGTAATGATGAAAAGAAGAATGAGATAGCTCTTTTCGGAAATTCCTTTCAGGAATAGACAAATACCGGAAAGGGAACAGAGCAGAAGCAGATTAATTCCCCAGGCTAACAGGATATCCGAAGAATTCAGATTGTTGGCCAGAAAATACCCGGGTATATTGAACATTATGATAAACGCAATGAATATAATGCTCCGGATTTTTTTAATTAAAGTGTCTTTTATTGCCTTAAAATCAAACATATTGTATGTTGTCAATCAACCTCACCTCTCCACAAAAAACGGCAACACATCCTACTACATAGTCCGAATCTTTCCAGGATGAAATCGATTGTAATGTGTTTCCGTCTACAATTTCAAAATATTCGACTTTCAAGTCCGGCGATTCATTAATTGTTTTAATAACCCATTGTTTCAGATCTTCGACACTCTTCCGATCCTTAAACTCCCGGCTTTCAAATAATGTTCCGGATATCTTAACGGATTCCTGACGTTGTTTATTGTCCAATCTTGCATTCCTGCTGCTCATTGCTAACCCGTCGGCTTCGCGGACGATAGGGCAGGGTATAATTTCAATCGGATAATTCATTTTCCGGGTCATTTCACGAATAATGGCTAATTGCTGAAAATCTTTTTCACCAAAATAAGCTCTATCCGGTTTGACTGCGTCGAATAATTTGCTGACAATTTGTGCAACACCATTGAAGTGTCCCGGGCGGAAAAAACCTTCCATTACCTTATCTAATGTTCCAAAGTCAAATTGTCTTGTGTCGGATTCCGGATACATTTCTTCTACTTGGGGAGGGAAAACATAATTACACCCGGCTTGTTTTAATAATTCACAATCGGCTTCTAATGTACGCGGATATTTTAGCAAGTCATTTTTATCATTGAATTGCGTCGGATTGACGAAAATGCTGACCACACAAACGTCATTTTCTGCTACGCAACGCTTTACAAGTTCGATATGACCCTGGTGTAAAGCTCCCATGGTCGGTACAAAACCAATAGTTTTATTTTCTCTTCTGCAGGAATTTAACTCTTCCTGTAAAGTCTTGATTGTAGCTGTAATTTCCATATTTTTTAATAAAAACGGTACAAAACTACGTATTTTAATACGAATCTTAAGCAATATTGAGAGTAATTAGCTATTTATTTTGATTTTTGTGGGATTTTTTTTATTATCTTTGCACCGTGAATCACAAATATAGGTTTAATTAAATCAGAATGGACGCTAAAAGGGTACTTTTTATCACAACCGAAATAACCCCGTATCTTCCGGAAACAGAAATCTCCACAATTGGTCGCTATCTGCCTCAGGGTATTCAGGATAAAGGGAAAGAAATCAGAACTTTTGTTCCCAAGTTCGGTAATATCAATGAGCGAAGGAATCAGTTACATGAGGTGATCCGTTTGTCGGGCATGAACCTGATTATCAATGATACGGATCATCCTTTGATTATTAAGGTTGCCTCTATTCAATCTGCCCGGATGCAGGTTTATTTCATTGATAATGAGGATTTTTTTCAACGTAGAAATATGCTCATGGATGATAATGAAGTTGAATTTGAGGATAATGATGAACGTAGTATTTTTTATGTGCGAGGAGTAATGGAAACCGTTAAAAAATTGAGATGGGTTCCGGATCTTATTCACTGCCATGGCTGGATGACAGCATTAGCTCCGTTATACATTAAGAAACATTATAAAGGAGATCCATGTTTCAAAAATTCGAAGGTGGTGTATTCCGTATATAATGATGATTTCAAAGTTCCCTTCCGGGAGTCTTTTTCAAAGAAATTGAAAATAGAAGGGGTTACAAATAACGATTTAAAGGATATTAAAGATAATCCCAATTTTGAGGCTGTTACAAAATTAGCAATTGATTTTTCCGATGGAGTAATTCAGGGAAGCGAAACAATAAACGGGGATGTGTTGAGTTATATAAAAGAAAAAGAAACTTTACCCTTTCTTTCATATCAGTCCCCAGATACATATGTTGACAAATTTAATGATTTTTACGATTCAATCCTAACGAAATAATTAAGAGAATGAAACGAGCATGTACAATAGTGTACATCAAAGTAAATGAACATGCGAGTTCCATATGACCTTTAAATAAATTATGTTTATATGAAATATAAAGTGATTTTATTCAGTTTCCTTTCGGGACTACTTCTCTGGGCTTGCGAAGATTCTGTGAGTGATGTCGGAATGGGAATATTGCCGGATGAGGATAAAATAGGCGTATATACGGATACTGTTTATGTGGAGGCATCGACGATTAAGCTGGATTCAATATATGCGAATACTATTTACGGAATGTTGGGTGAGTTCTATGATCCTACTTATGGAAATTTGAAATCCGGTTATCTGTGTCAGTTTTATGCTCCGACAGTTAATACATTTTCAGACTCGATTATTGATGCAAGGATCGATTCTATTTTCCTCGCAGTGAGTTATGCCTCATATCTGGGGGACTCTCTTGTGCCGATGGAGGCTTCTGTCTACCCGATCACAAAGGCATTGGATAATCATTATTACACAAATGTATCTCCTGCGGAATATTGTGATATGAAGACAGTCCTGGGTCGTAAAGGATATACGGCAAGGGATTTAACTGTTTCGGATTCTGCGAATCTTGCGAATATAACTGGCGGATACTCTAAAACATTAAAAATTAGATTGCCGGATTCGCTTGGACAGAAATTTTATAATGAGTCGTTGAAACCGGCTCCGAATATATATAATTCTCCTGAGTCATTTGCGGCATTCTTTCCTGGAGTATATGTCGCTCCGACCTATGGATCCGGAAATATTCTATATGTAGAAGGAACCCGTATACTGATGTATTACAATCGCCTCCGGACTACAGTTGATTCCAAAGGGAATGATAGTACTTACGTTGCTCTTTGGACTACGACCTTTGATGTTACCAAGGAAATCATCCAGCTAAATAATTATCGAAGTTCCTTGGATGCGAAGTTATTGGAACCGAGTGTGGATAAAGCTTATATAAAAACTCCTGCCGGTATTTTTACTAAAATTACAATTCCGATACCAGAGATTATTAAAAAAATGGGGACCAAAAAATTTACGAATGCAAAGTTATCGTTATCTGTTTTTGGAAAAGACGAATGGCAGTATGCGATTGGTTATCCTTCGAACATTCCTGACTTAGGAGTGACAGCTAAGATGTTGTTAGTAAATCAGGACTCAGTTACTACTTTTTTTGAAAATAAACAGGTTGCCAACAATATAACTTCTTATACTTCAGTTTTTTCATCATCGACTTATGCATACAACTTTGGAAACATTTCTGCAGTAATTCAAAATGCAATTGAAAAAGCTCCCGATAAGAATCTGGAATTATTGCTTATCCCGGTTTCAACTCAGGCTTCGGGGTCTACAGATTATATGACTTCACATTATTTGTATCCTTCCGGTGTTACATTCAAAAAGGATAAAGAACATCTGAAATTAGCAATTGTGACAACGGATATGGATGTGGATCAGTTGCGTAAAGAGAAATAGTGATCAAAATCACATAAAAAAGGGGCTCATCGCAGCCCCTTTTCTTTTAGTACCTTTATAAGTAAATCCGGTCTGTCGGTAATAATACCATCTACTCCCAGATCAATTAATTCCCTCATTTGCTCTTCTTTATTGATAGTCCAATAATGAACAGCCATGTTTTTGCGATGGGCGGTGTTTATCAGGGATTTTTTATTCAGTTTGAAACCTTCTCGTTCAACCGGGATTTGTAATGCCGATGTTTTTCCTGTGAAAAAGTTACCTAAGAAAAGCATATCCAGGATTACAAATTGCTTGGTTTGTTTTTTACCGGATGAAATGTGGATTTTTCCTCCAGTCATCTGACGGAAATAATCCAGAACATCATCTTCAAAACAAGCGACCAGAGTACGATCCTCCATATTATACTTCTGCAAGAGTCGATATAACTGGCGTGCGGCACATTGACCCAATTCCTCGGAATAATCCTTCATTTCAATACAGAACTGGTATTTACTGCCGTATTTCGCCAGTACATCTTCCAGATTTGCAGGAGGGATTATCGTGTCACGATAGGGATAGTTTCCATCTCGGTCCTTGAAGTTATGACCAAAGTTGAACTGTTTCAGTTCTTCGTAGGTATAATCTGCAACTTTTCCTTCACCATTACTTAGCCGTTTGATGGTAGGGTCATGGTGAGTGATTAAAATGCTGTCTTTGGTTAGTACGACATCCATCTCCATGACGTCGGGGTGGAATTGATCCACCCCATCAAAAGCCATCATGGTATTTTCGGGAAATAATTGTTTACTACCTCCATGGGCAATAATTAAAGGAGCTTTACCCTTTTCAATTATATAACCTCGATCCGGAGACGATTTGATAAAACTAAACACAAAACTTGTCAGTAAAAAGGCCCCTATAAGGAGCAGCAGCACAATAATCACTTTTTTCATCGTCTTTTTCATTATTTTTTCTGGCCGGTATATCCGATTTTCTGAGAGATTGAATCAATCCTGATGTTCAGAGTTAATATTCCGTTGACATCAATAGTGCCATTAATGGTGGTATTTTTATCTCCGTATCCGAAATTATCGGTTATTGCATTTCCTGAAATTGTATAAGTATCATCATCATTTCTGACTATGGAAAGAGCATTACCATGAACATGCAGAGTCATCAATCCGCCCATTACAGTAGCTCTTGTATCAACACTTATAGTAGATTCTGAGGTGAATTGAATCGTAAATCCTACATTTGTTGCGGCAGGAGCACTATCCATTGTGACAGTTCCGGTATAGGTTCCTGCAACCTTTGCCACATCAATAGGAGGACCAAGTACTGTAACTCTTACAGTGTCGGTATAACCCTCACGTGGAGATTTCAGGATGATATTTGTAGTTCCTTTTACTAAACCGGTTACAATTCCTGAATTAGAGACAGAAGCTACAGCCGGATTCGTGCTTTCCCATGAATAACGTTGAATAGTTGCATTTTCAGGGCTGATTGTTGCGACTAACGATTCTTTTTGTCCCATTTCGAGTGTCAATGATTCAGCACTTGCTGTTATTGAAGTAACAGGAATATAAGTTTCATCTTCATCATCTTTACACCCGGTATAACAGAAAACCAGTGCCAGGATAATCAAACAATTGGCTAAGGCCGATCTCCGATTGACAATAGATAATGGGCAGTCGATAATTGCTTTTTTTGATATATTGATTCGTTTCATAAAAAATTAATCTTTAGTTTTTCAATTACTTAATAACCAGGATTTTGTTCCATATTCGGATTCGCTTTTACACGAGCATCGGGAATTGGGAACAATTTCTTTGTTGCGTCAGTCTTAGCTTTATCCCACCATGCGTCATTGAATTTGCCGAAACGGATTAAATCTTGTCTTCTGTAACATTCGTAGGAAAATTCACGGGCTCGTTCATTCAGGAATTCATCCATTGTGATGTCGGTATAGGCTCTTTCCGGATCTCCGGCAGCAAAGCAACGGGCGCGGGTAGTATTGATCAAAGTCAGAGCAGCAGCTTTGTTTCCTGTGCGAAGTAAACATTCAGCTTTCATCATCAAAATGTCAGCATAACGGGTTACAGGAATGTCGTTATCTTGTGGGTAGTCCGGAGTTCCATACTGAATTTTGAACTTAACATTACGGACTCCACTATTTTCCTTACCTTCTTCCATGTTTTTGATGTATGGGTCAAGTACCAGGTTTTGTCCGGTCATGTCCATGACACAAGGAAGTGGTGTTTTTCCATCTGCTGCGTATTGAGGTCCGACCAGCCATTGTTTTGTACGTTTATCATTGGATTTGAACTTTTCGTAGAAACTTTTTTCAGTACATACCCCATTGGATGATGGTTTGGTGAATCCATACGTATAAGCATGAGTATAATGTAAGAAACGTCCCGGATAATTCATTTGATCAGCATGAAGTTGGTCATATGGAATAACGAAAATATTTTCTTTAGAATTTTCGTTAAAATAATGAAATGGATCCTGCCAGTCAGTATCAAGTTGGTATTTCCCGGAATTGATAACCACATCACAGGAGGATATACAATCCTGCCAGCGGGCAGTGCCTGTCCATTCTTCAGCATTTAAGTATAATTTAGCCAGGATAGATTGAGCGGCCCCCTGTGTTATTTTTCCATAATCGTCACCGGCTCCTTTTACAGGTAATTGATCCATGACCGCTTTAAGCTCCTTCTCAATGAATTCGAAGACTTCTGTCCTGGTATTCCGAGCAGGGGCATCAGCACTTACTACCTCTACGATTGGTACTCCTCCGAATAAATCGCAAAGTATATAATAATAGAATGCACGCATTCCACGTAATTCAGCCATCATTTGTTCTTTGCTACCATCAACGCGTAATGCAGTAAAATCCAATGTTGGGAAGTCTTTCAGGTAGGTATTTGCAAACCCGATACCTTTAAAACATTTATTCCAGACATCTTCGATCCGGGTTTCAAGGGCTAGCCATTCGTGACGATGGTAGCGTATCCATTGGCCTCCGTCCCAGCCATTCTGAACCCTTGTGGGACGACATGCTTCGTCGGTGGAAAATTCCACTATATTGAAGTAGTTCTCTTCCCATACGTCCTGTAGTGGGCCATAAACCGAGAGATAAGCAGCGATAACCGCATCTCCATTTTCATAATAATTTTCGGTAACGATCTCCTGATAAACAGTTTCACTCAGGTCGGTACAACCAAAGAGGAGGGAAGCACAACTGATGAGAGTTATACCTGATATGTATTTTATTTGTTTCATAATTCGTTTCATTTTAAATCAGTCATTTTAAGATTAAAAACTCAGGTTCACCCCGAATGTAAATGTACGGGTTCTCGGATAGAAACTCCGTCCGTCAATTCCGGTAGTAAAGCCATTGGATGCCACTTCCGGATCGATTCCCGAATATTTGGTGAAGGTATACAGATTATCTGCACTGGCGTATAAACGTAGTGCGGAAACGAATTGAGAGAATTTCTTTGTGTCGAAATTATAAGCAAATGTCAGATTGGATATTTTCAGATAGTCTCCTTTTTCCAGATAATAACTGGAGTATTGAGGGATATCGTTGATATTTTTATGTTTACCTAAAGCTGAGACTAACAAGTTATTTGATGGGAACGTATAAGGATTACCATAATAAATTTCTTTGGTATTCAGGACATCGAACTTGAAAGCAGATCTTAATCCCAGGGTTAATTGAAATCGTTTGTAAGTCAAGTTGGTGGTCAGCCCCGCGAAATATTCAGGAACACCATTTCCGATAATCTGTTTGTCGTTATTGTCATAAACTCCGTTATCATCCACATCGTCAAAGATCCATTTACCATTTTCAGTGAATCCCATAAACTTGAATCCATAAAAGTTACCGACTTTACCGCCTTCTTCCAAACGGATGGTGTTTCCTAAAATACCAGGTGCTGGTAAATTGCCGAATTCTTTGAATCTAGCAGCAGAATTGCCTCCAAAGGAAACTATACGACTTTGATTATATGAAATATTGGCGGAAATATTCCATACAAGATCTTTTTGCATGACAGGAATACCTGAAATAACTAATTCCGTACCATTACTTTTCATGTCTCCTACATTGGCCCAAACCTGATCGTGGATAAGTCCGGGTAGTGTAGCTTCTACCAGGTAAAGCAAGTCCGTATTTTTACGGCTGTAAATATCAAAAGACATTCCTAACCGGTCTTTTAAGAAGCTGGCATCAAATCCGAAATTGGCTTCGTGTTTTACCTCCCATTTCAAATCCGGGTTTGGGTTCGTAGAAGGCCCAAAAGATCGGATCCATTCTCCGTTATGTAACACATATTGCTGTTGTCCCATACGGGCAATGGATATGTAGTTGGTACTCATCTGGTTTCCTGTTAATCCGTATCCGGCGCGTAATTTCAGATCAGACAGCCAGTTCAATCCTTTCATGAAAGATTCATTACTGATACGCCAACCGGCTGAAATCGCAGGAAAATTTCCCCATTTGTAGTTTGACCCGAAGCGGGAAGATCCTTCGCGGCGAATAGATGCTGTCAGCAAATATTTTTCATTATAATTGTAGTTTACACGTCCCAGAAAAGCTATTAACTTATAAGAAGATTTAGAGCTGTTCATTGATGCTTTTCCATCTTTCAGGTATGTTCCGTTAGCGAGGTTATTCCATAAAAAAACGTCAGAAGAAAAATTCTGGTTTTGTGCATTAAAACCTTCACTTACGAAATCCTGGTAAGTATAACCTCCCATAAGGAAGAATTTATGTTTCCCAACCTGTTTAAAATAATCGGCTGTCATTTCGAATGTTTGGTCCCTACGCGCGCTACTAGCTCTTTGTGCAACCCCTTTAATTCCTGATTTAGAATTGAATTCGGATGTACTGGGGTCGTAATAATGAGTAAGGTCCATATCTTTTCTTAATGCACCCATGGCGCTGATTTTCAAATCTTTGACAACTTCAAGAGAAGCCCGAAGATCGGTCATGATTCTATCGTATTCAGATCCATTCTGTAGGTTCTTAAGATAGGCTACAGGGTTATAATCAAATTCTGACGGGTTTTCTGAATAGCAGAAAGAACCGTCTTCATTATATACAGGATAAGTCGGGTTTCTGATTATAGCCTGTTCAAATGGGCCATAACTGGTAAATTCAGATTTGATGTTTGAGTAGGCCAGATTCATATCGAATTTTAGCCTCCCGTTCCAGCTGGTTTGAGTCAAAGAAAGGCGTCCAGTTAAAGTCTCACGGCTGGTTGGAGCAGAAACAATACCTTCCTGGTCTTTATAGCTGACGGAAGCCCTGTAGGTAAGGTCTTCCGAACCTCCGGAAATAGAAAGGTTATACATTTGACTCAGAGGAGTTTGTAACATTTCGTCAAACCAGTTCGTATTATAACCTTTATCAATGATATCTTTATTTTTATCGACACTTATTTGCCAATACTGCTCAGCGGAAAGAGATTCCAATTTTTTCTCAATTGATTCCGTGAATAGCATTGCTTCAAATTCAACTTTAGCTTTTCCCCCTTTTCCTTTTTTAGTTGTGATAAGAATCACTCCGTTTGTTCCGCGGGTTCCATAAATCGCAGCAGCGGAACCGTCTTTCAAAACGTCGATCGACTCAATATCCTGAGGAGATATGGTGTTTAAGTCTGCTCCGGGTACACCATCGAGAATCACAAGAGGCGACATCTCACCGTTGGCAGAGGAAACTCCACGCAATTGAACTGCCAGTCCAGAGTTAGGATCATTACCATTTACCCGGGTGATAGTTAATCCGGCGACTTTACCTTCTACCAATTGGAGTGGGTTTGAGTTAACAGCTCCTTTATTGAATGCATCTGCTTTAACACTGGTAACAGATCCGGTAAGATCTTTTTTCTTTTGACTACCGTAACCGACAATAACTACTTCATCAAGTAACTGGAGGTCTTCTTCCATTTTTACATCGATTTTTGTTTTACCTGCAACAGTAATTTCTATAGTCCTGTAACTCAAGTATGAAAATTTCAATGTGCCAGTATTCGGGATATTGATAGAGTAGAACCCATCAATGTTTGTAGAGGTGCCTGTACCGGTATTTTTTACCATGACACTGACTCCAACCATTGGTTCTCCTGTTTCATCAACAACAGTACCTGTAACGGTTTGTGTTTGTTGCGCAAAAGCGAACGACACATTCATCAAAATACAAAAAAGGAGAAGAACAAAACTCAACCCAACACGGCGCGTGCGGTGAGTACAACACGTAGAACTTCGTGAATTTTCCATATAATTAAAATTAGAGAATAATAGCTTGTTGTATTATGTTAAAGATTTAAGGAACAAATTTACCGCGTCAAAGTTAAATTATAACTTTGAAATAATTATGATTTTGTTACATTTTTTTAGAGATATTTATGTTAATGTTATATTTAGACAAGTCGAATGTCCTTATGTTCGTACATGTAAACAAAATATTTAAAAAATAAGTGTGTCAAGAGTGGCTATATAACAGACAGTTCCAGCTCTTGACACACTTTGTATGGTAAGTATGTATTTTTACAGTTTATATTCTTGCCAACTCTTGATTTGAATATCTTTTTCAGACATATTACAGAATGCTTCTATGAAAGCACTGGCAAGTCTCGCATTAGTTAACAATGGAATGTTATGATCGATCGCTGCACGACGGATTTTGTATCCATTGGTTAATTCCCTGCGGGTATGATTTTTCGGAATATTGACTACCAGGTCGATCTTGTGATTTGACATGATATCCAATACGTTGTTTTTACCGTCTTCATCCGGCCAGTCTACCGAAGTAGCCTCGATACCGTTTTCTTCCAAGAATTTCTGAGTTCCGGAAGTCGCATATATTTTGTAGTTCTTTTCTCCTAATTTGCGGCATGCTTCCAGCATATCTACTTTTGATTTGGCCGCTCCGGAAGAGATCAATATCCCTTTTTTAGGAGCCTCGTAACCAACTGCAATCATTGAAGAGAGCAGTGCTTCGTCGTAATCTTCCCCGATACAACCGACTTCACCTGTTGAGGACATGTCTACTCCAAGTACAGGGTCAGCTTTGTGCAGGCGGGTAAACGAGAATTGTGAAGCTTTTACTCCAATCCATTCGATATCGAAAGCGGAACTGTCCGGTTTTTCGAAGGGAGCATCCAACATGATTTTTGTAGCTGTTTCGATAAAGTTGCGTTTCAGCACTTTAGATACGAATGGGAATGAACGGGATGCCCGTAAGTTACATTCTATTACTTTTACTTCGTTATTCTTTGCCAGGTACTGGATGTTGAAAGGTCCGCTGATATTCAGTTCTTTAGCAATCATTTTGCTGACTTTTTTAATTCTGCGGAAAGTTTCGAAGTAAATTTTTTGTGCGGGGAATACCAGAGTTGCGTCTCCGGAGTGCACTCCGGCAAACTCAACGTGTTCGGATACGGCATATTCGATTACTTCGCCATTTTTAGCTACAGCATCGAATTCTATTTCTTTAGCATTTTGCAGGAATTCCGATACAACAACAGGGTATTCTTTTGATACTTTAGCTGCCGCACGAAGGAAGATTTCCATTTCTTCGTGGGTGTAGCAGACATTCATTGCCGCACCTGATAATACATAGGAAGGACGGATTAATACCGGGAACCCTACTTTGTCGACGAATTCATTGATTTCCGACATGCTGGTCAACTCTTTCCATTGTGGTTGGTCAATGCCCAGTTGATCGAGCATACTGGAGAATTTATGGCGGTTTTCAGCCCGGTCGATACTGACAGGGGACGTTCCGAGAATAGGTACTTGCTGGCGGTGCAACTTCATTGCCAGGTTGTTCGGGATTTGTCCTCCTACAGAAACAATCACTCCTTTAGGTGTTTCGATATCAATGATGTCAAGGACACGTTCCAGCGAAAGTTCGTCGAAATACAGGCGGTCGCACATGTCATAATCGGTTGATACCGTTTCCGGGTTATAGTTGATCATAATGGCCTTGTATCCCAGCTTTCGTGCGGTTTCCACTGCATTGACCGAACACCAGTCGAATTCGACCGAAGAACCGATACGGTATGCCCCAGAACCGAGGACAACTACACTCTTCTCATTTTTGTAGTAAGGAATATCGTTTTCAGTATCTCCGTAAGTCATGTAGAGATAATTTGTCAGATCCGGGTCTTCCGAGGCAATTGTATTGATACGTTTAACTGCCGGTAAAATATTATGTTTTTTTCTTACTGTGCGTACTTTAAGATTGGCTTTTTCCATGTTGTCGGCCGGATCTTCAACGAAGCGGGCAATCTGGAAGTCAGAGAATCCCAGTCTTTTCGCTTCTTTTATTACATCAGCAGGAAGTTCTTCGATAGAATTGTATGATTTGAGTTTGTTGGAGTAGTCGACAATATTTTTCAATCCGTTGAGGAACCAATGGTCTATTTTAGTCAGGTCATGGATACGATCGACGGTATACCTTTCTTCCAAAGCCTTTGCTACGGCAAAGATGCGGAGGTCGGTCGGATTTGCCAGTTCTTCATCCAGATTAGCAAATTCCAGGTCTTTGTTTCCAACAAAACCGTGCATGCCTTGTCCGATCATCCGGAGACCTTTCTGAATAATCTCTTCGAATGATTTACCAATAGACATGATTTCTCCTACGGATTTCATGCTAGATCCGATCTGACGGGAAACTCCGGAGAATTTTGTCAGGTCCCAGCGTGGTATTTTAACGATCATGTAATCGACAGAAGGAGCTATATAAGCAGAATTGGAAGTACCCATGTCTCCAATCTGATCAAGAGAATATCCTAATGCCAGTTTTGCTGCGACAAATGCCAGAGGATAACCGCTGGCTTTAGAAGCCAAAGCTGAGGAGCGGCTCAGGCGGGCATTAATCTCGATTACCCGATAATCATTGGTTTGTGCATTGAAAGCATATTGGATATTACATTCTCCTACGATTCCGATATGGCGGATAATTTTACGGGCGATATCTTCCAGCATCGAGATCTGATCCTTAGAAAGCGAGCAGATCGGCGCTACGACGATACTTTCTCCGGTGTGTACTCCAAGTGGATCAACATTTTCCATTGGAACTACGGTAAAGCAGTGGTCGTTTTTATCACGTATCACTTCAAATTCGATTTCTTTCCATCCTTTCAGGGATTCTTCCACAAGAATCTGTTTGGAATAGGCAAATGCACTTTCACAGTGTACCTTGAAATCTTCGAGGTTAGTGCAGATACCACTACCCAAACCTCCAAGTGCGTAAGCTGAGCGAACCATTACCGGGAATCCGATTTTTGTAGCAGCTTTGATAGCATCTTCCATACTTTCTACAGCCTGACTTACCGGAGTTTTTGCATCGATTTCATCCAGTTTTTTAGTGAATAAATCGCGGTCTTCAGTGCACATGATAGCTTCCACTGAAGTTCCGAGTACTTCTACTCCATGTTTTTTCAGTGTTCCGGTCAGGTACATTTCTGTTCCGCAGTTGAGTGCGGTTTGTCCTCCGAAAGCAAGCAGGATGCCATCAGGTTTTTCTTTTTCGATGATTTGTTCTACAAAATAAGGAGTAATCGGCAGAAAATAAACCTGGTCGGCTACTCCTTCCGAAGTTTGGATCGTAGCGATATTCGGGTTAATCAACACGGTAGCAATACCTTCTTCTTTCAAAGCTTTTAAAGCTTGAGATCCGGAGTAGTCGAATTCTCCGGCTTGTCCGATTTTCAGGGCTCCCGAACCCAGGACAAGTACTTTCTTGATTGTTTTCTTTTCTGACATTGTTATTTTGCGTTTAATCGTTAAACTATCGAACCCAGTGACTATATAAAAAAAATGCGTTGGCTAAAAAACCAACGCATTTGTTCATCGAAATGAATATATTGTTATGTTGTAAACATTTATATTGTCGTAGTGATCAAGCTTCATCTTTTTCTTCGTAATTGGGTGCAAAGGTACAAAAAATATTGGAAAAGAAATCTTTTTGTAAAAAATATATGATTGTTGTGATTTTTTTTCAACATTTGTGACTAATTTCGTGTATTTTAAATTAAAGAATGAAAAATGGGAACTGTTAAAAAATTAATTTTTGTTTTAGCGTTTATAGTCGCATCGAGTAACTTGTTTGCTCTAGCGACTGAATATAAGTCAGGATCTCTACTTTGGAAGATTTCCGGTAACGGGCTGGAAAAGCCGTCTTATATTTTGGGAACTTTGCATGTGAAATCGTCTGCATATCTTGATCAGATTCCAGGTGCAAGGGTTTCTTTTGATGCATCAGAACAGGTTGTAGGAGAGATTGTTATGGCAGATATGATGGCTCAGGCTATGAAAATGCAACAAAAAATGATGATGCCGGCCGATACAACTTATAAAATGTTGTATAATGAGTCTGATTATAAAACCGTGAGTGATGGACTAACACTTCTTCTTGGCGCAGGATTGGATCAACTGGGAGTTCTTACTCCTGCTGGAATTCAAATGAGTTTGTTACAGGTTCTTATAATGAAAAATTATCCGCATGCGGCATCGATGGATGTCTTGGATTCGTATGTGCAGAAAGCGGCAACAGAGCAACAAAAACCGGTAATCGGACTGGAAACTATAGATCACCAGATTTATGTTTTGTTTGAATCTTCATCATTACAACGTCAGGCGAATGCTTTACTTTGCAGTATGAAAGCAAATGAAGAAAAAACTCTGGAAGCGGGAATGGAGGAAGATTTGAAAAAAATGGAAAAATTGTATGATAATGCAGATCTGAACGGGATAGGTCGTTTAGTTAAAGAAAATCCATGTCCGGATCCGGAAAACGAATATACAATTAATAAAGCACGCAATGACGCCTGGATGAAGAAACTTCCCGGACTGATGAAAGATAAACCTTCATTTATTGCGGTGGGGGCCCTTCATTTAGTAGGCGAAGAGGGATTATTAAACCAGCTGGAAAAAGCAGGGTATACCGTTGAAGCTGTAAAGAATTAACCGTCTTATATTTATCAAGGGGGAGTGTGTCGGAAGAGATGGATGAAAAAATCTTCTTTTGACACACTTTCTGATAAAAGTATTAACTTTGCCGGACCTTAATCAGCTATTCTGAAAAATTTAAGAATGAAGAGTATACCGCTCAGGGCAACAGTTGATAAACAAGTCCTCCTTCGCTTGAAAGAAGGGGATGAAGAAGCTTTCAATGCGATTTATTGGAAATATAGTGCATGGGTATACAATTTTGTATATTCATTGCTACATGATAAACATTTAGCCGAAGATTTAACCCAGACTGTATTTATGAGGATATGGGAAGGACGAGTTCTGATTCAACCGGAAGAAACTTTTGAATCATATCTTTTTACAATTGCCCGTAATCTGGTTTATAAAGAGACTGAAAATCAATTATTGTCGCAACAAATGATCGAAATTGTCTGTAAACGGCAAAAAAATCATGATTCAATAACCGAAGATCAAATTGATACCGACTCCCTACGCTTATATATCGATTCTTTGATAGAGCAATTACCTCCTTCTCGAAAAGAAATCTACCTGCTGAGCCGTCACAACCATCTTTCCCACAAAGAAATCGCTTCCAGACTTTCTATTTCTGAAAAAACCGTCGAAACACAAATTTATCGTGCTCTCCAATTTTTGAAACGAAAATTATCGGATGATAGCGGACTTATTATCTTATTTGCGCTTCTTTTTGTTAAATAAAGTTAATTTTTATCTTTGTTGTAAGTGATCTTCCTTTTTGGGAGATATATAATACAAAAATGGAAGTATGAATTACATCTCTTTATTAGGTCGTTTCATGAAAGGCCATGCAACTTCTGAAGAAATTGTATTGTTGAAGAAATGGATTCTATCGGATGAAGCTCAGGAAGAGTTATTTACTTATTATCATCAACATTGGCAGGAAGCGGCAGATAATACAATCTCCAGAGAGCAACAGGAGCGTATGTTTGCTAATATCAGTGGTAATATTCGGAAAGAGAAGAATCGTGAACGATTGTCCGGCTTGAAACAGATAATTTCAAGACATTGGACTTCTTATGCTGCAATCATTTTATTATGTCTTACTGTTGGTTTCGGAACTTATTTTTACACAAACAAAAATTCGGATGTACAGCCTGTTGCCGCGAAAGAATACACCGTGACTGCAGAAAAGGGACAACGAGCAAGTGTGACCTTACCTGATGGAACCAGAGTTTGGCTGAATTCCCATACAACAATCTCCTATTCAAATGAGTATGGCATAAAAGACAGGATTGTTTTTTTAACAGGAGAAGCATATTTTGAGGTCAGCAAAAATCCGGATCAACGCTTTATTGTGAAAGCAAATGAAATGGAGGTTGAAGCATTGGGAACTTCATTCAACGTAAAAGCATATAAAGAAGATAATAACATCACAACCACACTGTTTTCAGGAAAAGTAAGGGCGACTGCCGGAGATAAAACTACGATACTTGCTCCCGAGCAATTTGCATTGTATGATCGGGATAACAACCGGTTATTGACTAATTATGCTCAAAATATTGAATATGCATCTATGTGGAGGAATAACGAACTTGCTTTTGAAAGCATTACTCTTGGGGATATCGCTGTTCTGCTCAATCGTATATATAATGTACAGGTGGAATTTACATCGGAAAGGATTCGGAATTATCGTTTTTCCGGTGTAATAAAGAATAATAGTCTTGATAATGTTATTGAAATAATAAGTTTGACAGCTCCTATAGAGTATAGTTCTTCCGGAAATATGATAGTACTTAGTGAAAAAAATAGTAATTGAGATAGAAAAATATTGTTAACCCTTAAATTAGAAAAGCCTATGCAATAAGAAAAAAGCAACGGGGTTCACTTGCCAGATTACCCCGTCACATAACAAATAAGCTAAAATCATACTGCATTGATATTATTGAATAAGATACAAATAATAGGTCTTGCAGCAGGTTTCAGCTTGTAAAGTTACTGTTTTATATTTTAATATTTTAAAAACCACTTAAAAAATGAGTAACATCAAGCAAATAACCCTACGGGTATTATTAGGTGCCATTATGTTGAATTTATCAACTTTTATGGCTGTCACTCAGATTACTCTTTCTATTAAGAATAAACCCCTGAAAGAAGTAATCAGAGAAATAGAAAAAAACAGTGATTATCGGTTTTTTTACAATGAAGATATACCGGGATTGAATACACCGGTCTCTATCGACATTAAAAATGCTGATATTGCTAAAGTAATGGAACAAATAAGTAAACAGGCTTCTGTTTCTTACACTTTGAAAGACAATAAACAAGTTGTTTTATCTGTAAATAATCCTAATGCAACAACTCAACAGCAACAGGAAAAAACAATCAGAGGTACTGTTTTTGATGAATCGGGAGAGGCACTTCCCGGGGTGAGTGTCGTTGTTAAAGGAACATCGGTAGGTATGGCTACAGGTGTCGATGGGAATTACCAAATTCCGATTCCGTCAGGAAATTCTATTCTTTTGTTCTCTTATATCGGCTATCAAAGTCAGGAAATAAAAGTAGGAACACAATCGGTCATTAATATTGTTTTAAAAGAAAATACTCAAAGTCTTAGTGAGGTTGTCGTTGTCGGATATGGTACTCAAAAGAAAGTTACCTTAACCGGAGCTGTTTCTGCGATTAATGCAGGTGATATTGTTACGACAAAAACAGAGAACATACAAAATGCGTTGACAGGGAAAATACCGGGGGTACGCGTCGTTCAGAAAACGAGTGAACCGGGAGTTTTTTCAAACTCATTTGATGTCCGGGGGTTTGGCGCCCCTCTTGTCGTTATTGATGGGGTTCCCCGAGATAACTTTCAACGTCTGGATCCGAACGATATTGAAAGTATCTCTGTATTGAAAGATGCTTCAGCAGCTATTTATGGTGTTCGCGCGGCTAATGGAGTTGTATTGATTACAACTAAGAGAGGATCCGGAGGAAGGTTAGAGTTAAACTATACAGGAGGTTTCGGTATACAAACACCTTCTGGATTACCTAAAACGGTTGGAGCCGTTGATTGGTTAACCCTGATGAATGAAAAAGCATTACATAGTCCAACGAATACGTCTCCTCCCCCATATTCACAAAGCTATATCGATGAATACCGGAATGGAACGAGAGTCGGTTCGGACTGGTATCCTGAGGTTATCCAGAATACAGCTCCGCAAACACAACACAACCTCAGTGCAAGTGGAGGAACTGATCGGGTTGATTATTTTATGAGTATGGGATATCTGCATCAGGACGGATTTTTCAAATCGAATGATTTAAAATACGACCGATATAATGTCCGTTCCAATATTTCGGCAAAAATAAGCAAATACCTGAAAGCAGAATTGAGGATTTCAGGTATATTGGATGAAAGAAACCAACCCGGAGTCGATGGGAGTCGTGAGGTTTTCAAATCATTATGGAGGATGGATCCTATCCGTTCCATTTATGCAAATAATAATTCTCAATATTTAGGATATATCCCGAATGTTGTAAACCCAATAGCATTATCCACAGCCGATATTGCGGGATATAAACGTACGATGAACAGGTGGTTTCAGGGATCCTTTGATCTGACATACGATTTCCCTTTTCTTAAAGGCTTACAAGCTAAAGGATTATTTAGTTATGACTACCGGGCGGAATCGACAAAAACATATAAGAAAACTTTCTATCTGTATGAATACAATGAGGCGGCAAATTCATATAAAGGCTACCTGAATCAGAGCCCTCCGACGTTAAACCGTTATTTTAATGAAAGACCGGTTTCTTTGATGCAGATTTCTTTGAATTATAAAAATACATTCAAAGAAAAACATAATGTGGGTGCTCTGCTTTTATATGAAGAACAAAATAATAACGGCGATAATTTTTATGCACAACGGGATCTGATTCTCGGAGGTTTGGATGAGCTTCTGGGCGGGGGAACGGCAAATCAGATCGGATATATGAATCCGGCTGGCCTGTATAAAAACTCAAACAAAGGCTTGGTTGGACGGATCAATTATGATTTTGCATCTAAATATATTGCGGAAGTCAGTTTTCGTTATGATGGTTCTTCAAAGTTTCCTAAGGACAAACAATGGGGATTCTTCCCGGCAGCATCGGTAGGGTGGCGAATTTCGGAAGAGAGTTTTATGAAAGATACCGAATCCCTTTCTTTTATTGATAATCTGAAACTCAGAGCATCGTACGGTACCATGGGAGATGATAGTGCTTCTGCATATCAGTTTATCTCAGGATACACATTCCCTCAAGCTAAGGGAGGTAATAATATTGGGTTGCAGGGTGGTTCAGTATTCAATGGGACATTTTATCCTTCGATTGGATATAAAAACTTACCGAACCCGAATATTACCTGGTATACCGTAAAGACTCTCAATCTCGGAGTGGATGCCGACTTCTGGAAAGGATTGTTAGGAGTACAGGTGGATGTGTTCCGAAGAGAACGTGATGGATTATTGGCTACACGCAGATTGAGTTTGCCTGGTACCCTGGGTGCTAATTTGCCACAGGAAAATATGAACAGTGATCTTGTAAAAGGGATTGAACTTGCATTGAGCCATCGAAACAAAATTGGAGATGTTGGTTACAATATCGCCGGAAATGTATCATTTACTCAACTTAAGTGGTTGAATTATGATCAGGCTGAAGCTGGAAATTCATATGATTATTGGAGGAAAACCCTCGGTAACCGGAATCCGAATATTGCCTGGGGCTACGATTACGATGGACAATTCCAGAATTACAATGATATTTATACTAATATGATTAATCATGGAGAATCCGGTAATAATTACAGACTGCCGGGGGATTATAGATACATGGATTGGAATGGAGATGGTGTTATCAATGAGGATGACAGGCATCCGATTGGGAGTAATTTCAGGGACTGGGATGCTGATGGGTTGGTAGATGATGATCAAAGTGTGGTTCCTTATATTTATTACGGATTGGATTTATCTGCCAATTACAAAGGAATCGATCTTAGTATGTTATTTCAGGGTACAGCCCTTGTTTGGATGAGCTACCCGGAACAATTGTCCATGCCTCTTATGTGGGATGGTAATGCTTTGGAGTATTTTATGGATCGTTGGCATCCCATAGATCCGTTGGCAAATCCATATGATCCTGCAACTCAGTGGAATAAAGGATATTATTCTTATACGGCCAATACAAGGGCTCTTGGAACGAGGAATATGCAAAATGCTTCTTATCTGCGTTTGAAAAGTATAGAATTAGGATATACGTTGCCTCATCAGTGGACCTCAAAAGTTGGTATCAAAAATCTCCGGGTTTATATTAATGCATACAATCTGATAACTATTACCGGAATCAAGAATGTAGATCCGGAGCATCCCGGAGATGATAGCGGATATTTGTATCCGTTGAATAAAACATATAATTTCGGATTAAGTATTACCTTATAACTAACAGGACAATGGAAAAATATATTAAATCTAAAATATTTTTTGTAATCATCTGTATTACATCATTTATGGCGTGTAACGATCTTGATATTCCTCCAATGGATGTTGTTCAGGATAAAGATTTGTTCAATAGTGAAGGAGGTATCAAGACGTATATGTCATCGTTGTACGAACGGCTTCCGATAGAAGATTTCAGGTTTAGTACCGATCAGGAAGATGGTTTTAATCATTGGAATATTAATGTACCTCTGGCCAATAATACAGGAGAAGAAATATCCCGTCGGGCAACCGGCATTAAGAATCCGGCAAGAGGATATTGGAATAATGCTTACATGGCAATACGTTATACTAATTATTTCCTGGAAAATTTTCCCCAGTATTCAGGTAATTTTTCTGAACTTACAGCAAATACATATACCGGAGAAATTTACTTCCTGAGAGCATATTATTATTTTGCATTGGTAAAAAGATATGGCGGAATTCCGATTATCACAAAGACTCAATCCTATCCGGAACAATCGATAGAAGAACTACAAGTACCCAGAAATACAGAATTTGAAGTTTATGACTTTATAAAGGAAGACCTGGATAAAGCGATTCTTTTACTTCCGGAGACTGTGGCCGACCGTGGCCGTGCAAATAAAAATATTGCGATAGCCTTGAAATCCAGGGCAATGTTGTTTGCCGGTTCAATTGCAAAATATGGTACTTATCCCGATTCCAGGTGTCCAAATGTGGGAATTCCAAAAGAACGGGCAAATGAATACTTTAAGTTATCGTATGAAGCTTCAAAAATGCTTGAGAATAAATATGAACTTTATCGTGCAAATTCCGATAAAGCAAAAAATTTAATGGATTTGTTTGCTACTGTTGCTGGAAACAAGGAATGTATTTTTGCCAGGGAATATGAATATCCCAATACTGGCCATGGTTTTGATGCTTTGCACATTCCTTCTTCTTTGAAAGGGCCTCAAGGGTATAGTTCCAGTTTCTGTCCAACTCTTGATTTTGTAGAAATGTTCGATGGATTGAATCTGGATGCTAAAGGAGAACTGGTAACCAGAGATGCAGAAGGAAACTGTCTTTATTTCAATGATCGCTTAGATCCATTTAAGGATGCTGAACCCAGATTGAGAGCTTATGTACTTTTCCCCGGAGATATATTTAAAAATCAGGTTATTGACATACGCAGAGGTGTTTATGTAGGCTCGATCAGTCAGGGAATTAAATATTCTGATGACTTGAAAATAAATCCATTTACAAATGCATCTCTTTGTATCAGAGGAGCTTCTGAAACCAGTAATCAGTTGGTGGATATTGGTGATGGTAAGAAGTTACCGGCTTCAGGGCTTGACGGATATTATGATAACAGGGGACTAGGAACAATAACAGGATTTTATGTCCGTAAATTTTTGGATCCGAACTTACCTACGGGTTCTGTCCGCCTGGCCAATTATTCTACAACTCCGTGGATCGACATGCGTTATGCTGAAGTCTTATTAAACAGGGCTGAGGCTGCAATGGAAATGTATATTTCGGGATATGGAGTAGATGGAGTGGATCTTCAACAAGATGCCTTTAATTGTATCAATGATATTCGTGACCGTGCCGGGGCTATTTTGCTGGCGTCTAAAAATGAAGTCGATATTCCTGTCGTAAGAAAAGAACGAAAAAAAGAACTGGCTTTTGAGAATAAAACATGGTGGGATATTCGTCGTTGGCATACTGCTGATATTGAACTGAATCAACGAATTTTTAATATTATCCATGTTTTCTATGTCAAAGAAAATGGAAAATATGTGTTCCAACGTCGTCCCGATGAAAGAAATTCCAGATATACTTTTAATGTTTCATGGTATTACGAAGCAATTCCGAGTGCAGAAATCAATAAAAATCCGAATTTATTACCAAATAACCCGGGTTATTAATCTTAAAAATCAGGAAAAATGAAGAAGATAATTTTTAATATCATTTTAAGCGTAGTTACCTTTTGTGTGTATTCTTCTTGCAATGAATACGATACGTTCGATGAGCCGGATCAGATTCTTACAGGAAGAGTGATTGACAAAAATACAGGAGAACCGCTGGAAACGGAAACAAATGGAGTCCGTATTAAGATGGAAGAACTGAGTTGGAGTAGTACCCCAACTCCCTGGTATATTCCAAGTAAACAAGATGGTACATTTCAGAATACGAAAGTCTTTAAAGGAAGTTATATGGTAACTCCAATTGAAGGACCTTTTTATCCGATTGAGGGTAAGGAGGTTGCCATAGAAGGCGGAAGTAGCAGTGTTGATTTTGAGGTGGAGCCTTTTCTGAATGTAGAGTTATTGAAAACGGAAGTCGTGGGACAAAATATTACTGCAACATTCAAAATATCAAGAACTTCTGCCGGATTCAAGATTACAGATGCAAAATTGTATCTCTCTAATACGGAATTTTGTAATAATGGAGCTTTTCTTAATGTAAATAAGGCCGGACAGCAATTATCTCCAAGTATCAATTTTAATCCTATTCCGGATGCAGATATTTTATCGTCAACGCATACATTAACAGCTACGGGGGTTGATAAAGGGCGTACCTATACACTCAGGATCGGAGCCAGAAGTAATGATAATGTTCAAAAGAAATATAATTATTCGAAAATTGTAAGAGTGACGGTTCCATAATCAATAATTAATTTAAAGAGGAGTGCCAAAAGCAGATAAAATTTAGTTACTTTTGGCACATCCTTTTATTGATGATTTTATATAAAGGGTACCAGGAAAGAATATAACTTATTAATTTAATCTTATGAAAACATTTAATAGGCGAGATTTTATTAAAAAATCCGGTCTTGCCGCCGCCGGAATAGGTTTAGCCGGTTTTAACATGCCTTCTGTGTTCGCACACGGATCTCCGAATAAAAAAATTGTGGTTGCTGTCGCCGGAGTAAACGGACGAGGAGCTCATCTGGCTAAGATGTTTGCTCAAATGCCGGATTGTGAGATCGGTTATATATGTGATGTCGATGAACGAGCTATGCTTAAAACGGTAAATAGTATTGCGTCAATACAATCCCGCAAACCTAAAGCTGAAAAAGATTTCCGTAAAGCGCTGGAGGATAATGGTGTAGACGTTTTTGTTAATGCGATGCCGGACCATTGGCATGCTCCCGGAGCAATAATTGCCTGTGCAATGGGGAAACATATTTATGTAGAAAAACCGATAAGCCATAATCCGAATGAAGGAGAGTTGGTGGTAAAAGCTGCAAGGAAATATAACAGGATAGTACAAATGGGAAGCCAAAGGCGTTCCGGAACAGGAATTATACAAATGATGGAAGATATCCGTTCCGGAATTATTGGAAATGCTTACATGGCTAAAGCCTGGTATACCAATGGACGTGGGCCGCTTTCCCTGAAAAATGGGACTGTTCCTAACTGGTTGGATTACAATCTTTGGCAAGGACCAGCTCCCCGCAGACCTTATCAAGATGGTTTGATTCATTATAACTGGCACTGGAGATGGCATTGGGGAACAGGGGAAGCTCTCAATAACGGGACTCATGAGGTAGATTTGGCCAGATGGGGATTAAATGTGGAATTTCCGGAGAGAATTTCTTCTTTAGGAGGACGTTATGCTTATTCTGATGACTGGGAAACGCCCGATACCCAGACAATTTCTATTGAATTCCCTGAAAAAAAAATGATTGTTTGGGAAAATAGAAGTTCCAACCGATTTAAAGCTGAGGGAGCAGAACGTGGTGTTATGTTTTATGGAACTAATGGTACGGTGTATAATCCCGGAGGAAATTCTTATATCATTTATGACAAATCCGGAAATATTATTAAAGATTATAAAGATTCTACAGACAGTAAGGATACTACGAACACTGTAAGTGCCGGATCTAACCTGGATGAAATGCATATCGCTAATTTTCTGGATTGTGTCCGTAGTGGAAAGACTCCAAATGCTGATTGTGAGATTGGACACCGCAGTACTCTGCTCGTTCAGCTGGGAAATATCTCCTGGAGAATGAAGCAGACTCTGGAGATTAATTCGTCCGACGGACATATACTTACTCCGGGAGCA
Source organism: Bacteroidales bacterium (assembly GCA_031556375.1). Taxonomy (GTDB): domain Bacteria; phylum Bacteroidota; class Bacteroidia; order Bacteroidales; family Azobacteroidaceae; genus BNXB01. The sequence continues at coordinate 127,808 of JAVBTA010000016.1, forward strand.
GAGCAGTACTGGAGTAGGGAATATGAAAAAGGATGGGAACCTCAAAATATAGTTTAATAAATTTCCGGTGTAATAAAAAATTTGTATCTATGAAGTTTCGGATAATTACTTTTGTCTTTTTACTTTTTTTATGGGTCGTCCCTGTTATCGGGCAAATTAATGAGGTCTTTCTCTCTTCCCCTGATAATAACCTGAAAGGGGAACTAAAATTGATTGATGGCGCTCTTATATGGTCTGCAACCTACAAGTCGGAAAAGATAATTCTTCCTTCGGTAATGGGAATTGGAGGCTATACCAGAAATCTGACAATCAAAGAAGTAAATGAGTCGGCTAAAGATACGATATGGTATCCAGTCTATGGAGAGCGTAATAAAATACATGATCATTATACCTGTAAAACAATTCGTATAGCCCAGGATAATAACCGTAACGAATTATTGTTGGAACTGAGGGCTTATAATGAAGGATTGGCTTTCAGGTATATCTTTGCGGAACATCCTGATGGGGGAACTTATTTGCATATTACCGGAGAAGCTACGGAATTTACATTGCCCGAGGGTACTATGGCCTGGTTTACAGGAAGAGCTCAGGGTATTTACCAACTACTGCCGTTGAAAGATTGGCCGGGAGAAAGTGAACGTCCTCTTACACTGCAATTGTCTGATAAACTCTATGTTTGCCTTGCAGAAGCCGAGATGATCGATTATTCACGAATGAAATATGCTCTGAGCAATCAAAAAAGCAATACTATCATTTGTAAACAATATGATGCCGTAGATGAGATAACTCCATTTGCTACTCCCTGGCGTGTCGTAATGGCAGCCGAAAAACCAGGAAAATTGTTGGAAAATAATGATATACTCTTAAATCTTAATTCTCCGTGTAAAATTGAAAATACATGGTGGATACGTCCCGGTAAAGTCATGAGAGAAACAACCCTCAGTACTAAAGGAGCTAAAGAGTTGGTCGATTTTGCCGTTAAACGGAAACTCCAGTACATTCATTTCGATGCAGGATGGTATGGATATGAGCATTCGAAAGAATCAGATGCAACAACTGTAAATGTAGATCCGCGACGCAATCCGAAAGGAGACCTGGATTTACATGAGGTGGTGCATTATGCAAAGAGAAAAGGATTGGGAGTTATCTTATATGTAAATCAACGGGCCTTGTATTCTCAACTGGATGAAATATTACCTTTATATAAATCATGGGGAATCGACGGAATAAAATTCGGTTTTGTACAAGTCGGATCCTGCCGTTGGACAACCTGGATGCATGATGCGGTTAAAAAATGTGCAGAGTATGGGCTCATGGTTGATATTCATGATGAATACCGCCCTACCGGATTCAGCCGGACTTATCCTAACCTGATGACACAGGAAGGAATCCGGGGCAATGAAGAGATGCCTGATGCTACTCATAATACAATATTACCATTTACCCGTTTTATTGCAGGAGCCGGAGACTATACGATATGTTATTATCGTCAGAAGTCGATTATGGATGCAGAACAGAGTGGGCTGAATGTAACTACAGCTCCAAGTAAGTATATAAAAACAACATCCGCTCATCAACTGGCGCTATCTGTTATTTGTTATAGTCCGTTGCAATACATGTATTGGTATGATAAGCCTTCAGACTGCAAGGATGAGCCGGAACTCGAATTTTTTGATGCTGTTCCTACTGTATGGGAGGATACGAAAGTACTGGGAGGATATCCCGGAGAGTTTGTGTCTGTTGCACGTCGTTCTGGTGACTCCTGGTTTGTAGGCACAATTACAAATAATCAGAAACGAATCCAGGATGTTATTTTATCTTTTCTCGAAGAAGGGAAAGATTATATGGCTGATGTATATGATGATGACCCGGGTGTAAAGACCCGGACAAAAGTGAGTATAAAACGGATAAAAGTCAATAATAAATCGGTAATAAAAGCAAATATGTTTTCTTCCGGAGGACAAGCAATCCGAATAAAAGAGATTATTCCGTTATCAGAAAAACGGTAAAATTTATTCGACAACTGTCGAAGCCTTGGAGATACAATAAGCGCTGAAGAACCCGGTTCCTCCATTCGAAATATTCGTAGTAATATTGGATGCTGGTCCTCCGAAGATAGGATTTTCTCCTTGCATCTCTTTCTGACACTGATTGATAAAATCGTGATATCCTTTGGAAATACTACTTGTTTCAAGCACCATTACATCACCGGGTCTCAGGTAAATTGAGTGTTTCCGTTGTTCTTTGCTATCCGTAGCCCAATTATCGATGTCATCCAGGTAGTCAATGGTCAGGCCCTCAAGGTATTGGCCATTGATTCCTAAATCGTCGTAGGTGCGGTATTGGCTGATTTTTTCTGTAACCAAAGTATCATTGAGTACATAATTGAAGAGATAGTAGTCATGTTCAGGAGAATCTTGAGCATAGACATTTAATGCATAGTTCTTATTCCCCATAATATTCATCGGAACTAGTTTGATAGAGTCTGTGTAAACCTTAGCCGGTACTGTAGTTGATGCCGTATAAAGGTCATTCTTTCCATTTCCGTCAAAATCCACTTGTACTTTAAGATTGTAAGTGACTCCCGGTGATACCGCCCAGGCAGAAAGAGAATGATATAATCCAGGGATTGTATCTATTTCAAATAATTCGTAAATCTTATTATCCGATGATTCGATTGTTACTATTGCTCCGGAGACCGGTGAATTTGGTGTATCCTGGAAATAGGGAGATGAGCGACTGATTTTGACTTCCTGTGGCTTTAATTCGTCTGTTAGAGTTCCATATATCACGATGACCGGATCGGAATTATCCGTATCAATGTCGATCGGAGCCGTACAGGAATGAAAAATTAAGAATGAAAAATTAAGAATGAAAAACATTAATTTTTCTGTTGATAATATATTGCGATATTTCGACATGAGCTTAAAATTTAAAATTGTAAGTTACAGAAGGAACGATTCCGAATAAATAAATCATTTCAGCATAGGGCAATCCGGAGGTATCGTCCTGATTATAAGTGATCATCCATGGATTCTTCCGTGAGTATGCATTGTAAATAGAGAAGTTCCATTCACCTTTATACCATTTCTTTGAATCTGGGTTCGGAACATAGGTCAGAGATAAGTCTAAACGATCGTAATTGGGTTTTCTGTATTCGTTTCGTCCGGAATAAATTGGAAAATATTCTCCATTAATCTCAAAACGTCCTGTAGGATAGGTGGTTGGGTTGCCTGTTGCAAAGACCCATGAAGCTGATACACTGACCTTTTTTGAAAGTTCGTAAGTACCTACGATGTTAACTGTGTGCGTTTTATCGTATGGAGCAAGGTATGTTTTTCCGTTATTAATTTCCGGGATCGTACGTTCGGAACGGGACAGGGTATAGTTGATAAATCCGGTCAACCGACCTTCATTTTTCTTCAGCATAAATTCGGCTCCATAAGATTTACCGCTACCTGTACGAACTTCTCCTTCCAGTTTTTTGTTAAGGATCAGGTTGGAATGTTCTGCGAAGTCAATTACATTATCTAAATTTTTGTAATATAACTCTACAGAAGCCTCGAACATATTCTTGTTGAAATTACGGAAATATCCGGCTGAGAATTGGTCTACAATTTGAGGTTTGACGTTCGGGCTCGATGAGAACCATACGTCCAAAGGTGAACCTGATGCGGAGTTATTAGCCAGCTGCATGTACTGGACATTGCGCGCATAGTTGGCTTTCAGAGACGACTCTTTATTCAGTCTGTAAACCAATCCGATACGTGGTTCTAAGTCGGTATAAGTGTTATAAACACCGGAATTGTAAACCGTAGAATCGATCGATTCGTGGTTGTCACCATAATTAAAAACGGTTGCTTTACCTATGTTCTGGAATATGGAAAATCGTAATCCGTATTTCAAACTGAGATTGTCGGTTACTTTTTGTTCATTTCCTAGATAAAACGCGTGTTCAAGGGCATTGGTGGCATCTACTTTATATTCCGGATAATTTTCCATGTTCACAATTCCCGGGTTGAAATGGTGATGAGTAGTACTAAATCCGTAATTCAGATTCCATGTATTATTAATCGGTTGATTGAAATCGGCTCTCAGCATAATATCTGTAATGGCAGACTCCCATTCGGCCCTGTTTCCTTCTAATTTTGATGCTAATCCATAATCGTAATTAGTAAAATTTGCGCTGAATTTCCCCAGTAATTTTTGATTGAAAGTATGGTTCCAAGTAAGTGATGCAGCTCCATTTCCATATTTAAAATCTCCAGGTTCGGCCCCAAAATTATCTTTTCCATAATAGGCATTAAACGCAAGTTTATCCCGGTCGGAAAATGAATGACTTATTTTCGCATTCAGGTCATAAAAATAGATGGAAGATTTTCTCATGGCCTCATCACTGGATAGTTTCAGGAATAAATCGGCATAACTCCGGCGTCCTCCGACTAACCATGATGTTTTTTTACCGATAGGTCCTTCTAACATCAAACGGCTTGAGATCAATCCGATACCTCCAGTTCCACTGAATTTTTCAGGAACTCCGTTTTTGGTTTGCACATCGAGGAGGGAAGATAAGCGTCCTCCGTGCTTGAGAGGTAAATCTCCTTTATATAGTTCCAACCCACTGATAACGTCATTATTGAACACGGAGAAAAAACCCATCAGGTGTGAAGGATTATATACAGTAGTGTTATCCAACAGGATCAGATTCTGGTCAGGCGATCCTCCTCGTACACTGAATCCTGAACTTCCTTCAGATGCCGCTTGTACTCCGGGAAGTAGCTGTAAGGCTTTGATCACGTCGACTTCTCCCATCAATGCCGGGATTTTTTTGACTTCTGCAATACTTAGTTTTTCAACTCCCATATTCATACGGGTGAGTTGTTCATCTGCTTTTTTGGCAGTAACAACTATTTCGTCGAGATTTGTATTTGAAACCAGTTGAATATCAATCTTTTGGGTAGATGACAGATCGATATTGACTTCTTTTGTATCATATCCGATGGAGGAAACAAATAAGGAATACTTTCCTTTTGCAAGGGATAAAGTAAAATTTCCTGATTGGTCGGTTACTGTTCCTGAGTTGGTTTCTTTTACTCTTATCGTGGCTCCAGGTAATGTTTCACGGGTTTCTGTATCCCTGACAGAACCTTTTAGTTCTAATTTTTGGGCGTAAATCCCTGAAGAGCATAGAAAGATAAGGAAAATTGAAAGAATATTTTTTGTTAGTGACATAATTTTAATAAATCAGGCAGCAAAAGTACAGTTTTATTTCGCTATTTGTGATAAAGAACGTAACTTTGCATATTAAATTATCATAAAAGAAATCAATTATACTTATTTTATATCATGCAAACAGTTTTAAGCGGTATCCGTTCAACAGGAAATTTACATTTGGGAAATTATTATGGTGCATTGCGTAATTTCATTAAAATGCAGGATCAATATAACTGTTATTTTTTTGTGGCGGATTATCACTCCCTGACTACGCATCCTGATCCTAAAATTCTCCATGAAAATGTAAAAAATGTTATTACAGAATACCTGGCTGCTGGTTTGGATCCGGAGAAGTCGACTTTGTATATACAAAGTGATGTTCCTGAAATTCCGGAGCTTTACCTTTTGATGAATATGCATGCTTATATGGGTGAGTTGGCTAAGACTCCTTCTTTCAAGGAGAAAGCCAGAAAACAGCCTGAAAATGTGAATGCCGGGCTGTTGACTTATCCGGTATTAATGGCTACAGATATCCTTATTCATAGGGCGAATTTTGTTCCTGTAGGAAAGGATCAGGAGCAACATATCGAATTGACCCGTAAATTCGGTCGTCGTTTCAATAATTTTTATGGGGTTGAATATTTTCCTGAACCACAAGCATTTAATTTTGGAACGAACCTGATCAAGATTCCGGGATTAGATGGTAGCGGTAAAATGGGAAAATCTGAAGGAAACTGTATTTACCTGAAAGACGACCCTAAATCAATAGAGAAGAAAGTTAAAAAAGCTCTTACAGATCAAGGACCTGCTGAAATGAATCAGGTAAAGCCGGAGTGTATTGAGAATCTATTTACTATTCTTCGTGTGGTTTCTACTCCTGAGGTCGTAAATCATTTCGAGGAAAAATGGAATACCTGCGAAATTCGTTACGGAGATTTGAAAAAGCAATTAGCTGAGGACATTATAAAAGTGACCGAACCGATCCGTGAGCGTATTCTGGCAATTGAAAACGATGAGGAATATTTGCGTAAAGTAACGAAACTCGGAGCTGAAAAAGCACGCGAAAGCGCTTCTAAAACAGTACGTGAAGTTCGCGAAATAATGGGATTCAAACAATTCTAATTAGAGCAAATCCGGTCGTAGTCTTTTGGTTCTTTCCATGGACTGCTGTAGTTCCCATTCTCTTATTTTAGCCTCATGTCCCGATAATAATATTTCAGGGACTTCCCATCCTTTGTAGTTCGCCGGGCGTGTATAGACCGGTGGAGCTAACAGGTTGTCCTGAAAAGAATCGGAGAGGGCAGACTGTTCATCTCCTATTGCTCCGGGTATAAGCCGGACGATCGCATCTGACATGACTGCAGCTGCCAATTCACCTCCGGTAAGGACATAATCTCCGATGGAGATTTCACGGGTGATGAGATGTTCTCGGATACGATAATCGATCCCTTTATAATGGCCGCATAGGATGATTAGGTTCTCAGCGAGAGATAACTGATTGGCAATTGGCTGATTAAGAGTCTCTCCGTCAGGAGAGGTATAAATAATCTCATTATAATGACGTTGCTCTTTCAACGATGTGATTGCACGATCTATTGGTTCGCATTGCATTACCATACCGGCAGTTCCTCCAAAAGGATAATCATCTACTCTCCGGTGTTTCTCGTCCAGGGAATAATCACGGAGATTGTGGATATATATTTCAACTAAACCTTTATCTTGGGCTCTTTTTAGAATAGAGCAATTCAGAGGACTTTCCAATATTTCGGGAAGAACTGTTATTATGTCGATTCTCATTATAAAACTATTTTGCGTACAAAAATACAAATAAATCTATCATTCGGAAAATTACAAAATCTGCCAAATCGTCATAAAAATCTGTCAAAATTCCTTTGGCACAAGGTTTGTGTAAAGTAAGGTGTCTGCGATTCAGGGGACACTAAAATTGAATATTAATAAATAAAACAAATATATTATGGGAAAAATAATTGGAATTGACTTAGGAACAACCAACTCCTGTGTTTCAGTAATGGAAGGTAACGAGCCGGTTGTAATTACGAATAGTGAAGGAAAAAGAACGACACCTTCAGTTGTCGCTTTTGTTGAAGGAGGGGAACGTAAAGTTGGGGATCCTGCTAAACGTCAGGCTATTACAAATCCTCAAAAGACAATTTTCTCTATCAAACGATTCATGGGAGAAACTTATAATCAGGTTGAGAAAGAGATCGGACGCGTACCGTATAAAGTGGTAAAAGGAGATAACAATACTCCACGTGTAGATATTGATGGCCGTATGTATACTCCACAGGAAATTTCGGCAATGATTCTTCAAAAAATGAAGAAAACAGCGGAAGATTACCTGGGACAGGAAGTTACGGATGCAGTTATCACCGTGCCTGCTTACTTCAACGACTCTCAACGTCAGGCAACGAAAGAAGCCGGAGAAATTGCAGGATTGAATGTTCGCCGTATTATCAACGAACCGACAGCAGCATCATTGGCTTATGGTCTAGATAAAGCTCATAAAGACATGAAAATCGCGGTGTTTGACCTTGGTGGCGGTACGTTCGACATTTCTATCCTTGAATTAGGTGATGGTGTATTTGAGGTAAAATCTACGAATGGTGATACTCACTTAGGAGGTGATGATTTCGACCATGTAATTATCGACTGGCTGGCAGAAGAGTTCCTGAAAGAAGAAGGTTTGGATTTGCGCAAAGATCCTATGGCTTTGCAACGTTTGAAAGAAGCCGCTGAAAAAGCTAAAATCGAACTTTCAAGTTCTACTTCAACGGAGATCAACCTGCCGTATATCATGCCGGTAGATGGTATGCCAAAGCACTTGGTTAAAACTTTGTCTCGTGCTAAATTCGAACAATTGGCTGATACATTGATTCAGGCATGTGTTGAGCCTTGTAATAAAGCTCTTTCTGATGCAGGAATGAAAGCCAGTGATATCGACGAAGTTATCTTAGTCGGTGGTTCAACCCGTATTCCGGCCATTCAGGATCTTGTTCAGAAAATTTTCGGCAAAGCTCCTTCCAAAGGTGTAAATCCGGATGAAGTTGTTGCTGTCGGTGCAGCAATTCAGGGTGCTGTCCTTTCCGGAGATGTGAAAGATGTATTGTTGCTAGATGTAACTCCACTTTCTTTAGGTATTGAAACTATGGGTAGTGTGATGACAAAACTGATCGAAGCCAATACTACTATTCCGACAAAAAAATCGGAAACTTTCACAACTGCAGCGGATAATCAGCCTTCTGTTGAAATTCACGTGTTGCAAGGAGAACGTCCAATGGCGCGCGATAATAAAACAATCGGTCGCTTCCACTTGGATGGAATCATGCCAGCCCGCCGTGGAGAGCCTCAGATCGAAGTAACATTCGACATTGATGCTAACGGTATCCTGAATGTGTCTGCAAAAGACAAAGCAACAGGTAAAGAACAAAGTATCCGTATCGAAGCTTCCAGCGGTTTAAGCGATGCTGAAATCAAGAGAATGAAAGATGAGGCTGCTGCTAATGCTGAAAGCGATAAGAAAGAAAAAGAAAAAATCGATAAATTGAATCAGGCGGATAGTGTGATCTTCCAAACTGAAAAACAATTGAACGAATTGGGAGATAAACTTCCTGCAGATAAGAAAGCAACGATTGAAACGGCTCTAGGCAAATTGAAAGATGCTCATAAAGCTCAGGATCTGGCTGGTGTCGATGCTGCTATGACCGAAATCAATAATGCATTCCAGGCTGCAAGTCAGGACCTATATAATGCTCAACAACAAGCAGGACCTCAGGCCGGACCGCAAAACCCGAATCCGGGACCGCAACAAGGAAATAATGATGGTGGAGTGACGGATGTTGATTTTGAGGAAGTGAAGTAAAATCGGTTAGAAACGATTATCAACTATAGCGAATCCGCAGTAAACAATTGATTTACTGCGGTTTTTCTTTTTATGAAATTATTGATGATGATGTTTGGCTGCCAATTTTTATCGTATATTTGTACCATATCTGTGCCGGAACTTATTTCACGTTGAAGTGGAACTTATGAGCACTTATGATTACTTATGGATACTTAAATAGCGATGAAGATACCGATGAATCAGATTCAGAAACAATGTACCGTGTGCAAGAAACCGTTTACCCCCAAGACGGTAAACTCTATCTATTGCTCCAAAAACTGTGGCGATATTGCATACCGCAAAAAGAAAGCCCAGCAGAAACAAGAAGAGCAGCGGAATGTAGTGATCGATAAGATTCCTGCTGACCGCTTATATATCAGCAAAAATGGGGATTAGGTCATCCTGTTAAAATATGAGTGTTCCGAATATTTTGTTAAAGGATATGCTTGAGTCCGATAAAACGGAAAAATGGATAGAAATTGATAAAAAAGGCAATGAAAAAGAATTAGTAGATGAGGAAAATGATAAATAGGAATAGTTTATCGAGCCTATATTTGATGGATTGTACGATTTTGCGGGGCGAATAAGATAAAATAGAGACAGTCCCGAATAATGTTTCGTTGGATAACTTCAAATATGTTAACCCAACTTAATTTATATGAAATTTAAGAATGTGCAGGAATATTTTTGTACTTTTGTGTTTAATATACTCTAAGGATAACTGTTAAATACGATTGTATTACTAAAATTTGTAAAATATGAAAAAGTTCCTTTTACTATTCTGTGTTGCATTGTCAAGCACATTCTGTACGATGGCTCAATCCAAAGAAATTTCAATTGGAGTTAGAGGAGGGTTAAGTATTCCGAAGATTAAAGCGAGTGGAGATAATCCTATGAGTCAAGGTTATAGCTCCCGTTTATCCGGAGGTGGCGGTGTTTTTGCAGAATTTCAACTTTCTGAATTATTCTCATTACGTCCGGGAATTGAATTTTCAGGACAAGGAGGCAATCGCGATGGTATGCAGGCGATACCGACAAGGATGTTATCTAAATTCCCTATTCCGGATGCTTTGAAATCACAACTGCCGGATTACTTATATGCAGATTTCAATAGTAAAACCAGTTTTAATTATTTGATGGTTCCCCTCTATGCACAAGTGGGTTGGAACCTTGGAAAAGAATCACCTTTCCGAATTTACTTGAATGGAGGTCCTTTCGTTTCTTTCCTACTTTCGGCTAACCAAACAACTTCAGGTAATAGTCAGATATACTTGAAAAAAGACGGTTCGGTTTCCCTCGACCAGATGTTGGCTCAATACCATATACCTGTTCAGGTAGGAGAAGTACCTTTTAATACGGATGAAAGCATCAAATCTCAAACCAATAGTTTTAACTGGGGTTTAGGTGGAAATGTGGGACTTGCTTATCAAATGGGAAGACACCGGATATTTGTTGAAGGAGGTGGATCTTACGGATTTAATAAACTTCAGAAAAGTGCAGAAAACGGAGAAAACCGGATTGGAGTAGGTACTGTAATGGTAGGATATGCCTATCAACTGAAATAAAATCTGACCATAATACAAGAAAAGCCGATGCAACAAAATTGTGTCGGCTTTTTTATATCATATTTAATTTTTGTTCTACCTTTGCCGATCTTTTTAGCAGGCAACAAGGTAGCTATGAAAACAAAAGAATCCTACGATAAAGTAAAGGTTGCGAATAATACTGCATTTACAGTATTATTGGCCCTCAGTTTTATGCATATGTCGAATGATGCATTGCAATCATTGATCCCGGCAATCTATCCGATTGTGAAAGAATCTTTGAGACTGAACTTTTCCCAGATAGGGTTAATCACACTTGTTTTTCAACTTACATCTTCCCTTTTGCAACCAGTTATCGGTTGGTATACAGACAAAAAACCTCAACCCTATTCTTTGCCTGTAGGAATGTGTTTTACTATGGTGGGGATTATCCTTATTTCTTTGGCAAATAGCTTTTCTATGGTTTTGGTTGCTGTTGCATTTACAGGAATGGGGTCATCAGTATTACACCCGGAAGCCTCACGACTGGCTTATATGGCATCCGGAGGAAAAACCGGATTGGCTCAATCGATTTTTCAGGTAGGAGGAAACTTTGGAAGTTCCTTAGGACCTCTTCTTGCGGCATTAATTATTGTTCCATACGGACAATCCAATGTTATCTGGTTTGCTTTACTGGCGTTTGTTACGATTCTGGTTATGCTTCGGGTAAGTCGCTGGTACAAGCAAAATATGCATCGTTTAAAGCCACAGGGGAAAGCTGTGACTTCTAAGGGGCAGGTCAATCTACCAAAAGGAAAAGTTGCTTTTGCGATGATTATACTACTTATTCTGATTTTTTCAAAATACCTGTATACTGCCAGTATTACTAGTTATTATACTTTTTATTTGATGCATAAATTTGGTGTAAGTGTGCAACAATCACAATATTATCTGTTTGCGTATTTATTCTCAGCTGCAGTCGGTACTTTCCTTGGAGGTCCTATTGGAGACAGGATCGGACGTAAGTATGTCATTTGGATTTCTATTTTGGGAGTCGCGCCGTTTACCCTCTTATTACCTCATGTAAATTTATTTTGGACCTGTGTCTTTAGCATATTGATAGGATTGATTCTTTCTTCGGCATTTTCCGCTATCCTGGTCTATGCCCAGGAACTTATGCCGGGAAAGGTCGGTATGATCGCAGGGTTATTCTTTGGCTTTGCATTCGGAATCGCGGGAATAGGTTCTGCTTTGATGGGAAAATTAGCGGATCAAAAAAGTATTGAATACGTATACTTCATTTGTTCATTTCTGCCTTTAATAGGCTTAGTTACAGGATTTTTGCCAAATATCAAGCGAAAAATGCCTCCGAAAACCGATCTTTCAGAAACTGTTCAGGAAGGCGGTTAAGCTTTCTTCAGGATTTAATTCCAGTTTTTTTCGTAACCTGTAACGTAGGGTTTCAACTCCGCGGACTGAAATTCCTAATAGCGGTGCAATTTCTTTAGAGGAAAGGTGCATTTTGACAAACGCACACATTTTACGCTCATTCAAAGTCAGGGAGGGGTATTTTTCTGATAATCGGAGCATGAACTTGTTGTGTACCAGGTCGAAATGCTCTTCAAACCGTTGCAGACTGTCATCCTGGAAAATATTTTCCTCGATTTTGTTGTTTAGCCGTAAAATCATTCGCCGTAAAGAAGTAGCATTCACTTTCTCTGAGTTCAGGATTTCATCCGAAACTTTGCTTATATCGGCTTTTATATCAAGAAGAACCTCGTTTTTCCGGGCCAGGTTGATGGCATTATTTGCTAGTTCCTGATTTTTATGCTTGACTTCCATTTCCAGCTGTTCATTCTTCAATTGAACAATTTCCTGCTCTTTCTTTTCAGACTCAATCCGATATTCATCCTCTTTTTCTTGCATTGCTTTCTTTTGCTCTTCCTCTACTTTATGTTCTTTGCGTTTGATACGTTTATCGTCCCAATACCAGACGCCAAAAACGAAAACAATAAATAGAACAAGATAAATAGAGTAGGCCATATTGGTTCGATACCATGGAGGAAGTATTTCAAAATGGAGTTCATCAGTATAGACAATCCCTTCTATGCGTTTTGTTTCGACTTTGAAAACATGTTTTCCTACATGTAACCAGGAATATTCTCTTACATTAGATGTGGAATAATCGGACCAAGGTTCATCATCTAACCGGCAACGCAAAAGGGTTTCATCGGCATTGACATAATCTATCAGATCAAATTCAAAACGCAATGCATTATTTTTATGAGGTATTTTTATTTCCGGCTTAGCTTTACAACTATTCATGTAAATAAGAGAATCTACTGGTTTCGTGACATTTACACGGAAGATCTGCAGCTCATACTTTGAGCTTTGATGCTCGCTGGAATTAACAGACCACAAAGCAAAACCATTTTCATTACAGATAATAGTTGACAAATCATTCAAGACATACAATCTCTCAAAATTCGTTATTAAAGGAATGTTGTGTCTGTACTTAAAAAAATGCTTCGTATTCGGGTAATATACCCCGATAACCTCAGTACCCAAGGCCCAGATATTACCACGTATGTCGTAAATGCTTCGGAACAAGGCATTGTCATTTGTTTCCAGAATTGCATTCAAGTTTTCATCCGGGACAAATCCGGTCTCATTTTCACAAGTATAAATTCCGGCAGGACTACATAATTTGATCTGGTTGCCGATTTTATAAACATAAGGATTTGTAGGAATGTCGTTAGGCTTGATGGACTGAGCTTCAATTATCTTTGTTTTTGAATTGTTTAATTGTAAACGAAGTACCTCTTCAAATGAATTCCTTGCGTATATAAATCCATCATTACTTTCCTCGAAATTTATGAATGAATTATTGTAGCCTTCAATAAAATGAGGTTCTAGCCATTTGTTGTTTTGTCTTTCCATTAAATAAAATCCGGTATAGGTCGATACAAAAACTTTACCCGAATCTTTTACTGTGGGCGTACACGACCAGACTCCATTCCCGGAAATTAGTGTTCGTATGGAATTTCCTTCCATAACAAATAATCCTTTATCGAGACAACAAAACAAATCATTTCCAAAGACATGGAGTCCCCAGACCTGTCCTTGCAAATGTTCGACCATTTTCAGCTCCGGAGCTGTCTCATTCAGGGTCAAAGGCCAGTCTATATAATAAAGCCCGCGATTAGTCCCAAGATATAATTTCCCATTATATAAAGCTGTGGCGTATCCTGCTCCATAAAAATTTGGAGGAGCATATAGATTTGTTACAGGACTACTTAATGCAATGCATGCGATTCCATTATCTAACCCGAGCCATAGGTTTTTATTGTTATCGAAGTAGACAGAAAGGACTGTGTTGTTATGAAGTCCATGTGACTCATTGTAATAACCGGTTATTTCTCCGGTATGGGATATGATAACTACGCCATTGAGAACAGTTCCGATAGCAATACTATTATCACTGACAGCAACTGAGAACAGTTCATTCTTTTTTATGAATTCTCCGGCTTTAGTCAGAAATGGAGTAAGATTATCCTTTTCAAACAGGAAAAGTCCATCGAGGGCAGTGGCAATAAGTAATTTATCACCTAAAGCATAAATTCCTCTAATTTTCTTATTGATTAAAGGCTCAAGATGGGGCAATTTGTAAAAAGCATCTCCGGCAAGAATAAAAATTCCGGAATTGGTTCCTACGTACAATGTTCCGTTGATAGCATTGGAGCAATCTATTTTATCCGGAACCGGAATTGTGATCGCATGATTATCTTTCCATCGTACAACAGACTGATCCGCACAGAAATAAATAGATTGATTCAGTTCGAAAATATTCCATATATTACCGAAAACAATTTCTTTTTCAGGCATCTCCGACGAGATACTGTGATACTGCATTTTACCATTTATTCCTGGTTCCAGATACCCTAGTTCATTTACCCCACCGGCATAAATCCGCTTGCCGTCCTCTGATTTCATCAAACTACGTACATCTGTTTGACTCCTCAATGTATATAGTTCCCAGTCGCAACCATTAAATTCAAGAATGCCCATTTTATTTGCAAAATACATCCAATGATTGCTGTTTTGGATGATTTGCCAGTTCTGACTACCTGCTTTGTAATCATTACGGGTATAATTACGTATAGGATAAGTCCAGTTTGCATGGACCCATCCCTGGAAAAGCAAAATACAAGAAAAGAATAACAGTGACTTTCTCATAACGATTTCATACCCAAAAACACACAAAGATAGCCAGAGAAAATAAAAAAAACTATAATTTTCATAAAATATGTTATTGCGATTAAACCTATGCCAACAAAAATGGTCTACTATCAAGCATTAATAGTTAATTTTGTCATCGACAAAGAA
Organism: Bacteroidales bacterium; assembly: GCA_031556375.1. Taxonomy (GTDB): domain Bacteria; phylum Bacteroidota; class Bacteroidia; order Bacteroidales; family Azobacteroidaceae; genus BNXB01. The sequence continues at coordinate 142,832 of JAVBTA010000016.1, forward strand.
TATTCCCATGAAAAAGAGTACTAGAATAACACTGATCATTGTTATCGTTTTGTTTATTGCAGGGATGGCTCTCTATCCCACTATTCGTCGTTATTTCTCAGCAGATAAAGAAACAGAGGCTCCGGTGCCAGGAAAAGGCGCTCCCGGACAAGGAGGACGGGATGGAAACCGGGCTTTGAATATCAATGTACAGGTTTTGAAATTCAAGACCTTGACTGATGAGTTTCGTACGATGGGTAGTCTTATCCCGGATGAAGAAGTCGATTTATCTTTTGAAACTTCAGGGAAAATAACCAATATTTACTTCAAAGAAGGTACTCTTGTTAAAAAAGGCGATTTATTGGCCAAAGTTAATGATAGTCCTTTACAGGCTGAATTAAAGAAATTACAAGCTCAGATCCCATTGGCAGAAGATCGGGTATACCGTCAGAAAGCTTTGTTGGAAAAAGATGCTGTTAGTAAGGAGACATACGAACAGGTTACTACCGAACTTGAAAAGTTAAATGCGGATATCCAACTTGCTAAAGCCAGGATCAGTCAAACTGAACTTCGCGCGCCATTCGATGGAGAGATCGGCTTGCGCCAGATCAGTGAAGGAACTTATGCTTCTCCGTCTACAGTTATTGCGAAGTTGACGAAGATTGTTCCTTTAAAAATTGAATTTTCCATCAATGAAAAAAATGCGGGCAATATTGTTTCCGGAACACCTCTTATATTCACTGTAGAGAATGATTTGAATACCTATCAGGCCTCTGTTTATGCTGTTGAATCAAAGGTGGATATGAAAACACGCACTTTGAAAGCCCGTGCAATTTATTCCAATCCTAATGGCCGTCTGAAACCGGGTCGTTCGGCAACAATCACAATACGTCAGAAAGAAATTAAAGATGCATTAATGGTTCCAAGTGAAGCTATCATTGCTGAAATGGGACGGGATATAGCGTATGTATATAAAAATGGGAAAGCTCATCAGGTAGAGCTGAAAAAAGGACTTCGTACTGCAACTGATGTTCAGATACTACAAGGTGTCTCTCCTGGAGATACATTGCTTGTGACAGGTGTAATGCAGTTAAGAGATGGTATGCCGGTGAAAATTGATAATTTTATTGAGTAGCCATGAATATTTCGGAATTAAGTATAAAGAGGCCGGTTTTATCAACGGTTTTCGTCTTGGTCATCCTGTTAATGGGGCTCATCGGATACTCTTATCTGGGTGTCCGTGAGTATCCCAGCGTAGACAACCCGATCATTTCTGTAGATGTTACTTATCCGGGAGCGAATGCGGATATCATAGAAAATCAGATTACAGAGCCTCTGGAACAGAATATCAATGGGATACCCGGTATCCGCTCGTTGACAAGTAGCAGTAGCCAGGGATCTTGCCGTATTACTGTCGAATTTGAACTTGAAGTCGACCTGGAAACGGCAGCTAATGACGTCCGTGATAAGGTTTCCAGGGCACAACGTTATCTTCCGAGGGATTGCGATCCCCCTACAGTATCGAAAGCAGATGCCGATTCCGATCCGATTATTCAGGTAACTGTACAAAGTGAGAAACGCTCCCTTCTAGAATTGAGTGAGATCGCCGATTTGACGATAAAGGAACGTTTACAGACCATCCCTAACGTTAGTGCAGTAAGTATTTGGGGAGAAAAACGATATTCTATGAGACTTTGGCTCGATCCTGCCAGAATGGCGGCATATAATATTACTCCTGTAGATGTAAAAAATGCTATCGATCGTGAGAATGTGGAACTTCCTTCCGGAAGTATAGAAGGAGATAAAATGCAACTTTCTATCCGTACCCTTGGTTTGATGAAGACTCCGGAAGAATTTAATAATCTGATAATCAAGGAAGATAATTATAATATTGTTCGTTTTAGTGATATTGGAACGGCAGAATTGGGACCGGAAGATCTCCGTGGTATTATGACGGGAAATGGTGTTCCGATGGTCGGTTGTGTTGTTGTCCCTCAACCCGGAGCGAATCAGATAGATATTTCGGATGAAGTGATGAGACGGCTGGAACAAATGAAAAAGGATCTTCCGGAAGATGTAAAAGTCGATATCGCCTTTGACAATACAAAGTTTATACGGGCATCTATCAGCGAAGTGGAAGAAACGCTTTATATTGCATTCGTACTGGTAATCCTTATCATATTCATATTCCTTCGCGATTGGCGGGTGACTCTGGTGCCTTGTATTGTAATCCCGGTTTCTCTGGTAGGAGCTTTTTTCATCATGTATATAGCCGGATTCTCGATAAATGTATTATCCATGCTGGCAGTGGTACTTGCCGTAGGTCTGGTTGTCGATGACGCTATTGTTGTAACGGAAAATATTTATGTACGTATAGAAAAGGGAATGAATCCTAAAGAGGCCGGAATCGAAGGGTCTAAAGAGATTTTCTTTGCAGTAATTTCCACAACAATTACCTTGGTTGCCGTATTTTTCCCAATTGTGTTTATGCAGGGGATGACAGGCCGTCTTTTTAAAGAATTTAGTATTGTTGTTTCGGGATCGGTACTTATCTCAGCATTTGTTGCCTTAACCTTTTCTCCGATGTTGGCTACTAAATTGCTCAAAAAGAGAGAGAAACAAAATTGGTTATATACTAAAACAGAGCCGTTCTTTGATGGAATGATAAGGATTTACGGCAAGGGCCTCGATGTTATTCTTAAAAGGAAATATGTTGTAATTCCCATTACTCTGGTGACCTTGATCATCATTGGATTTTTATGGGCAAAGATACCTTCGGAAATGGCTCCTTTGGAAGATCGTTCCCAAATCACGATCAATACCCGTGTTCCGGAAGGAGCTACATATGAGTACTATCGGGATTATACCATGAAAGTTTCAGAGATAGCGGATTCAATTGCTCCGGAAAGAAGGCTTAACGTAACCCTGATACGTTCAGGATTTGGTTTCGTAAGATTAATGTTGCCCGAATTGAAAGACCGTGAACGAAGTCAGATGGAAATTGCCGATGAACTGTCAGGAGCTGTCCGGAAAGAAACAGAAGCCCGTGCTTTTGTTCAGCAACAGTCTACTTTTGGCGGGCGCCGTGCCAGTATGCCTGTCCAATACGTATTGCAGGCTCCGACACTGGATAAACTTCAGGAATTTATCCCTAAATTTATGGAAAAGGTAAACGAGAGTCCTAAATTCCAAATGGCCGATGTAAACCTGAAATTTACCAAGCCGGAAACCCGGATCGATATCAATCGTGATAAAGCCGGATTATTAGGAGTCAGTACACGCGATATCGGGCAAACTTTGCAATATGCGCTTAGTGGTCAACGTATGGGTTATTTTTACATGAATGGCAAGCAATATCAGATATTGGGTGAGATTAATCGTCAACAACGGAACACTCCATTAGACCTGAAGTCTATCTATGTTAAGAACTCGACCGGAGATATGGTGCAACTGGATAATGTTGTAGGTCTTCAGGAAAGTGTATCCCCTCCGACTCTTTACCGTTATAACCGCTTCAAATCGGCTACGGTTTCTACCGGTTTGGCAAAAGGGGTGACTATAGGTGAAGGTTTGGAAGAAATGGACAGGATTGCAAAAGAGACTCTGGATGAGTCTTTCCGTACAGCATTGGCCGGAGAATCTAAAGAATTCCGTGAAAGTTCCTCCAGTTTGATGTTTGCTTTTATTTTAGCGCTGGTTCTTATCTTCTTGATTCTTGCGGCCCAATTTGAAAGTTTCAAAGACCCGTTTGTCATTATGTTCACGGTCCCGTTAGCAATTGCGGGAGCCTTGATTTTTATGTTCTTTGGAGATATTACCATGAATATTTTCAGCCAGATCGGGATCATTATGCTAATCGGGTTAGTGGCTAAAAACGGGATTCTTATCGTGGAATTTGCAAATCAACGTCAGGAACAAGGTATGTCCAAACTGGAAGCCTTGCGTGAGGCATCCGTACAACGTCTTCGCCCTATTCTGATGACCAGTTTTTCGACTATACTCGGGATATTACCGTTGGCCTTCGCCTCAGGAGAAGGTGCTAATGGCCGGATTGCCATGGGGGTTGCTGTAGTAGGAGGAATGCTTGTTTCTACTTTCCTTACGATGTTTGTCGTTCCGGGTATGTATATGATTATTTCAACAAATAGACATAAAAAAGATGAAAAACAGACTCATTAATATATTTCAAATTTTGTTTTTTTCTTTAACACTTTCTTTTTTAAGTTCAAACGTATCAGCACAGGAAATTGTGGATTTGAAACGTTGTTTGGAAACCGGATTAAAACAAAACTACGAGATAAGGATTGTCCGCAATGAACAAAAGATATCCGATAATAATTATACTGTCGGAAATGCGGGATATCTACCAACAATTGATCTAAGTGGAGGATATTCTGGAACTTCCAATAATATAGAACAAAAATTGGCTGGTAATGGAGAAATAAATAAACACAATGGAGTTGATAATCAAACACTTAATGCTGGAGTTAATTTGAACTGGATGGTATTCGATGGGTTTCAGATTCAGGCTAAATATGAAAAGCTGAGGGAGTTGCAACAAATGGGGGAACTTGGAACCAGACTGGCTATTGAGGATCTTATTTCCAGTCTTACAGCTGAATACTATAACTATGTCAGACAAAATATTCGTTTGGCAAACTTGAAATATGCTGTTTCGTTATCAAAAGAACGTGTGCGGATCGTTGAGGCCCGGTATAATATCGGTTCTATGTCCCGTTTGGACTTGCAACAGGCCCGAGTCGACTTTAATGCCGACAGTTCTAACCTGATTAAACAGCAGGAAGTACTTTATACTTCTCGTATTGCATTAAATCAGCTTATGGCTTTGGAAAATGTTTCTCAAATGCTTATTGTAGCCGATTCCATGATTATGCCCGATAGCCAGTTAAAAGAAGCGGATATCAGAGAAAAAACGATGTTGTACAATACCCGCTTACTCGTTTCGGAAAAAAACAAGCGCATCAGTGAACTGGACTATAAAGCTGTAAAAGGCCGTAATTTCCCATATTTGAAGTTGAATGCCGGTTATGGTTATACCCAGAATATGTATGAAATGGGAAGTTATGAGCGTCAGAAAACAATGGGACTAAACTATGGTATTACATTGGGATTCAATATATTCGATGGATTTAACCGTAAACGTGAACAAAAAAATGCCCAGATACAAATCCAAAATAAGGAATTGCAGTACGAGCAATTGGAATTGGAACTGAAAGCTAATCTTGCAAATATTTGGATGGCTTACGAAAATAATCTGGAACTTCTGGTTCTCGAAAAGGAAAATCTTGAAACAGCCCGTGAAAACTACGATATTGCCATTGAAAGATATAAGTTAGGGGAGTTATCGGGAATTGAACTCAGAGAGGCTCAAAATAGTCTTCTTGCGGCTGAAGAAAGGTTGCTTCTTGCTTCTTATAATACAAAATTGTGTGAAATCTCCCTGATGCAGATCAGTGGACAAATAACAGGATATCTTGAATAAGCCGCACTTTAGGGCTGAAAGCCCGACCACACCTTAGCACAGGGTTTTAACCCTGTGTCAAGAATGTGTCCACAAAAACCTCGGTATCAAGGAAAATATTACAAGCAACCAAGAACGTTTACAACCTGATACAAAGTTGAAAATAAAAGGTTCGGTTTACATGCAAGATAAAGACGGTAGTTGGGCGAGTTCCGATTTAACGTTTCTCAAAGTAAAAGATTAATTTTCAATAAGAAAAATCACACTTTTGCTGCGGACATTTTTCCACCAAAGGGGTTATAATAGCGTTAAGGATTGCAGGGAAAATCCCACAGGAAGGGGTGAGTAGATCCTGACCGTAAGGAAGGTACGGCTCACCTCGTCCGAGGAATTGCACCGGAAAGCCTGACTGAGTAAAGGAACGAAACGAGGGAACGCCCTAAAAACACACACATAAGTTTGTCTATTTTATATATTTTTTGTACTTTTGCGAAAGAACCGCCTCTTACTTTCCCATACACTCCACAGTACCTTTTGCGAGTTAATTATCTATTATTTATTTAAAAATTCTATCGCTATGAAACGGATTTATTATTTTGTTTTGTTTGCATTTGCTTTGTTTCCTATTACGAGTTGCAATGATGATGCACTTTCGAATCAGTCCAGTAATCAAAATGTGAAAAAAGGAGAAGAAATTGAGTTACAAAAAACGCTGAATCTTATTGATAAGTTTGCAAATAAAGTAGGGGCAAACGACAATGAACTCCGGAATTCGTCTTCAAAAGAAAAATTAAATGTAGAGAAAGTAGAGAAGAAATCATTCGTTTTTAATGTTAAAAACGCCACATCCAAGCTGAGATCAAGCAACTCTGGGGAATCGGAAGTTTTACCAGAACTGAAATACCGCACGGAGAATGTGCCGGAAGCTGTTGATATCGATCTTTATACGATTACTTTTGAAAAAGGGGGGAAAGAGGGATTCTCGATTGCCACAAGCGATGATCGTGTAAGCCGGGTTTATGCTTATACAGAAAATGGCAGCTTATCCGATACCGTATTTAATTTAGGTCTTGCTTCTATGCTGTACAATATCCCTGATATTTTAGAGCAAGACATCACCAATTATTATAGGGGAGTAAAAACTATTACTGATTATGAAAAAGAATCTGAAATGAATCAACTAAGAGCCTCTATGCCTCTCAGATTTCCAGCATCCGTGCAGCCTGTGTTAAAAACAGAATGGCATCAGGGACTGCCTTATAATTCGGCATGTCCTATCGTTTGCCCTCTTGGAGAACGCGCTCCTGCCGGTTGCGTCGCGATTGCTGTAGCTCAAATAATTGTAAGTAAAGAACCTTTATTTTCCAGACTTGTTACTTCTTCGACTCTTTCCGCAGGGACAGAAGCAGAAGACGCTGCAAAATTAATATACTTTATAGGAAAGGGCTGTGAACTATCATATAATTGTGGAAGAACCGGAGGATATTTAAAAAATAGCTAGAGATGTTAATCGAAACAATAGTACTTTGCAAAAGGATTGGACTACTTTGAAATCTTATGAATTACCAGAAGAAATAAGTTTTACAGTACGTGGCCATAAAGGTTGGGATAAAAATAAAATGCCAATTCCCTATGCTCTTACAGTTTCAATTGAAATACTTGGTGTGGATATCCCTATTTATGAAGCAATAAGAGTTGTGAATGAAGTGGAAATTCAAGTTTAACTATTTTTTGATCATTGTAAGATCTCCTTTAGTTTTATTAGTTTTAGGGATCAGCGTAAAAAGTTGAGGGGAAAAATTATAACTTTATCTTTTCAAAAAAAAGTAATGTTATGCAGAAAGATGGTTATAGTTTATTGTTGCCCTCCGGCCTATTAGAATATTTTGAGATTAGAGAAGTAAAAGAAAATCCTGGAGAGGTTATTATTTATCTGGAAGAATTGAATAATATCAATAAAGATGACTCATCGGTAAAATTAGAAAGTAAAGGCTTTTATCCGCCTGTCCTGGTGCATGATTTTCTTATTAGAGGTAAACAATTATTATTGAATATACGCAGGCGAAGGTGGATTAATAAAGATATAGGAGAATACGTTGCCCGTGATTTTCATATTGTAGCCGATGGTACCCGTATGACGCAGGAATTTGCGTCTTTTTTAAAAGGATTACATCGATAATCACGCTGTTAGTTGTAAGCTTATTGGAGAGCTGTTTGGATTGTATGGCGATTTAATTGTGCTACAGTATCGGGATCATTTGAGTGGTTACCGACAATGGGATCAACGCCCTCATGCTGAAGATTGGATCCTTTTTTCCAAGAATATGGGCAGTTACATCAATGTGGATTATTCCAGTAAACGCATCAAATTTGAGCAAGCAAAGACAAAAGGACATTCTAAAAATTCAATAGTCATTATCCCTCTGAGTCAAACATTATTGTCATTAATTGGAGAAAAACCGGGAAAAGATACATTTAT
>JAVBTA010000002.1:0-25830 GCA_031556375.1 Bacteroidales bacterium
CACATAAAAACAAAAAAGAGTCACAATTTCTTGTAACTCTCTGATTTTGAGGTGGTCCCACTTGGGCTTGAACCAAGGACTCCCTGATTATGAGTCAGGTGCTCTAACCAACTGAGCTATGGGACCTGCTTAGCTATTTGCTAAAAGCGGATACAAAATTACAAATTTTTCTCGATTTACACAAATACTAACGAAAAAACTTTAAAATTAATCATTTTACTATCATAGATCCAGATCCAGCAAGCTTTCTCCTGCTGCATTCAGGACTTTCAGTTTCAGATTCTTACCTGTCTTCGTCAGTACTGCAACCGTAGCGCTTTTTTCATTACTACCTCCACCGATAACCACAGGAAAATTATTTCCGTCTTTGCCTTTTGGAATATACTCGTACTGGTGAGTATGACCATTGAGACAAACAGAGAAATCAGCTTTTGCCAGAACATCTCCCCAAAGCTCAGAGCAAGGTCTGTAGGCATCACCATTGCCGTATACCGGAATATGATGAATCAGAACTCTTTTGGCTGCTGACCTGAACTCTTTTGAAGCAATCTCTTTCTTCAAAAACTCAGCCTGGTCTTTACGATGTTGGGTGAAATCATTCAAATCATAATAAACCGGGTGACTATCCGGCTTGTCTTCCCCACAATCGAGTATGACAAAACGAGTATCTCCAATATTGAAGGCACCGTACGAATGTCCGCCGATCCGTTCCAAAAGATTCCAAAGGAACATGGAATAAGCGCCACGGGTTTCATGATTTCCCCTCATATAGACACTTGGAACCTTGTCGGCTCCAATATTAGTCCCATAATAATTGATGGAATTAAGTGCAATATCCTCTGTTTGAACATCCGCAATACAATCTCCATTGAAAAATACGATATCATAAGGTACATTTTTCACCTGGGCATATAACTTGTCAAATAAAGGATAACTATCGTGAATATCATTAAAAATTACGGCAGTGAAGTTTGTCGATTTATCGTCCAAAGTCTTAAAAGATGAGATTCCTGACGATATTGTCTCTCCGAATTCTTTCAAATAAGGGCCATAATAAGTTATTTCCTGAGAATGAATCCGGTAATAATATTTAGTTCCGGGAACCAAACCGGAAATTCTGATCTTATTCAGTTTTGTATTAGCAATAACCTCACCTTCTATGTATGTGCGGACACGTTGCATATTCAATGTATCGGCACCATATTCCAACCAACTGTAACAAGGAACATTCGTATGCCACATAACAGTCATACCATCCGTTGCCGGATCTTGAAGATATGGGTTTGTACGAAGAATTGCCGATTGATCGACACTCATACGGACATCGACAAACAATGGTAAATGATCCGAAGCAACAGGTTCATTCAAAACTTTGCGTTGTAATACGGAATATGACTTTCGTCCGGGTGTATATGCAAAAATATAATCGATCGTCCTGTCCGGTTTATCCGCAGGAATGGTGAATTGCTTAGGATTATTTAACATCTTCCATGGCCCCTGCATCTCTATAATTTCCGAAGATTCCGGATTTCCATTAAAATCTCCGGCAATAAAAGCCGGTTTCTTAAAGGATTCCGCTTCCTTGTTAATAATTTTCACCGCAGCTAAACGATCTTCCTCTTTCAAAGAAAGATGCGTACAACAATAGATATACTTCTCAAACTCTACGATCAGTAAAGAACGCGCTTCTTCTCTTCCCGGAAGAGGTATTTTTTTCCAGGATAAAGGTTTCTCTTTCGATAAAATTCCAATTCCGTATTTACCTCCCTGAAAATCAATCGATGCTCCATAAACAGAATACATCTTAACCAGATCACTCAAAACATCCAGAACATCAACTTTACCGCTTCGTTCTGTCATACTGTCGAGTTCTTGCAAAGCAACAACATCCGGAGATACTTTACGGATAATATTCGCAATACGCTCATAATCGGTCTTTTCGTCTAATCCTCTGGCGTTCCGGATATTATACGACATCAACCGCAGAGTATTTTCAGCTTGTGGAACAATAGCTCCCTGTCCTGAAAGTTCACAGAAAAAACTGACAAGAAAAATACTCATCAACAACTTAAGGAAAATAGATTTCATGGTATTTTATTTTAATTATTCTTCTCCTCCGAATTCCATCAGGTATGCCTTGATAAAATCGTCCAGATCGCCATCCATTACAGCACCGACATTAGATGTCTGGTAATCGGTACGATGATCTTTCACCCGTCGGTCGTCAAAGACATAACTACGGATCTGTGAGCCCCACTCGATCTTCTTTTTACCAGCTTCAATCTTAGCTGTAGCACGACGTCTGCGCTCCAACTCCAACTCATAAAGTTGCGATTTCAACAAACGTATGGCATTGTCCTTATTCCCAAACTGAGAACGGGATTCGGTATTTTCAATTACAATTTCCTTGATTTCTCCGGTATCCGGATCTTTGTAATCATAGTGCAGACGAACTCCGGTTTCCACCTTGTTTACATTCTGTCCTCCCGCCCCACTCGACCGGAAAGTATCCCAAGTTATATCGCCCGGATTAACATCAATCTCGATAGAATCGTCTACTAAAGGTAATACTGAAACAGAAGTAAAAGAAGTCATACGTTTACCCTGGGCATTATATGGCGAAACCCTCACCAGACGATGCACCCCGTTTTCACTTTTCAGATATCCGTAAGCATAATCTCCTTCTACCTGCAGAGTAACGGTCTTAATACCAGCATCGTCACCGTCCAGCCAGTTAGTTATCAACGTTTTATACCCTTTGCTTTCACACCAACGGGAATACATACGATAAAGCATTTCCGCCCAATCCTGAGCTTCAGTACCTCCCGCGCCCGCATTGATCTTCAACACGGCTCCAAGATGGTCTTCCTCAGAACGAAGCATATTCTTCATTTCCAGGTTTTCCAACAGCGGAATCACATTTTTATAAGCTTCATCAACTTCTTCTTCGGTAGTAATTCCTTCTTTCTGGAAATCAAATGCCAATTGAAGCTCGTCTGCGGCAGATTTTACCTCAGTATAACCGGTAATCCACGATTTAATTTCTTTAATTTTTTTCATCTGAACTTCCGCATTCTTCGCATCTTCCCAAAAACCAGGATCTTGCGTACGAAGTTCTTCTTCTTCTAATTGAATAGTCTTTGCATCGATGTCAAAGGTACCCCCTCAGCGCGGACTCGCGCTCCAATACTTCACGTAATTGGTCTGTAGTTATCATTTGAACTGTTTTTAGAAATGAGGCACAAAGGTAATCAATAAATCCTAATATTAAAAACGACCACTTCCGAGTCAGAAGCGATGCGCAATGGAAAGCCAGATAATCCAAGACCGGAAGTTGTATAAGAATACGATTCTCCCTGCTGCTTCATCCCATACACATTGGAATACAATAAGCGGCCGAGGAGATTCATGGGGAAAGCCTGCCCCCCATGAGTATGTCCACATATGGTTAATGGTATTTCATAACGATACGCATCAGGGATATCACTGGGTTGGTGTGCAAAAAAGATACACGGTTTTGCCATATCTGCTTTCGACATCAACTCTTCTATGTAAAGACGTTTTTTATTTGAACGGTCATCACGTCCGATCAGACAAAGATTATTTTCGATCACCACTACTGAATCTTTCAGTATGGTAAGACCTGCTTTCGATATCCAATCCAGTTTCAATTCCGGATTAAATTTATATTCATGATTTCCGGGAATAAAATACTTCCCCTTAGCAGCCTTAATTTTCAAAAGCTCTTTATCCATGCCCTCCGCAACCAAAGGCCGGAGGCTATAATCGATCAGATCACCATCAATCACGACAATATCCGGTTTCTGAGCATTGATCAGCTCAACATACAGCTTCAACATCTTTTTGTCAATAATATACCCTAAGTGAAGATCAGAAGCAACGACTATCTTGTATATCGCTTTGGGGGCTACAGTTGACGTGGCGGACTTATTAAATTCAAAAGAAAAATCCCTTACTTTCGGATGAAGAAAATTGTCGTAACCCAGATATAATCTGAAACTGATAAAGATCAGAAAAATCAGGAAACAACAAAATTTGGTCTTCCGAACAATATTTTCCTTGAATCCCTTAAAAAAGAAGAATTTACGATCAAGAAAATCAATCAGGAAGTACAATAGTACCAAAAAACTCAGATAAACATGCCCAAGCACCCAAATTCCACTGATCTTTTGAATCAGGGTATAAAATTCCACAGGCAAACGTTCTCCTGCAAATAACCCTGTAAAATACAAAAGGACTTCAATTGCATAAACCAGATAAAGCACCCATTTCAACCAGGGAGAAATAGTTTCGTTTTTCCTGATCCGGTAAATAAAATAGGCATTCAAAAAAGTTTGAACAAATATGGAACGAAAGAAAAAAATCATTCAATAAAATTTAGTCGTTTTCTCGTAATAACACAACCCCAATAAATTTGGTTTCGGTATATTGCTTAACGAAAACGTTCAAATCGGATATCAAAAACTACAATTTCGGATTGAGTGCCCACACGGAACGGAGGTCCCCACAAGGCCAATCCCGATGATGTATAAACAAATGTATTTCCTTTTTGTTTTCCACCATATCCTACTTCATATATTTTCTCCACAATCAGATTGAATGGCCACAATTGCCCGTTATGGGTATGTCCGGAGATCTGCAGGTCAATCCCATTTTCTTCCGCGTGATCCAAATCATATGGCTGATGATCAAGAAGAATTAGTGGCTGATGGACTTCTGTTTGCGAAACCAGTTCTGATAGTTTAGCCCGTTTGAGATTAGAACGGTCATCACGTCCGATAATCCAAAAACTGCTATCGACCTGAGCCACATTGTCTTTCAAGAGATGAATTTTCGTTTTTCCATAAAAATCCAAACTACCTTCGATACCGCTCAAATACTCATGATTACCCAAACAGGCATAAATACCCAGCGGAGCTTCGATCCGGTTGATTTCCTCATACATCTCTTCCTCATTCAAAGGACGGGGGTTATTATCCACAACATCACCCGCAATTAAAACGATATCCGGCTTCTGAGCATTGATCAATTCGACATACTTATCCAGACGTTTTTTATCGACTGTCATCCCTAAATGCACATCGCTAAATGCCACTATTCTCAGATTTTTCCTATGACCGGCTTTTTTATGAACCTGTAATTCAATTTTTTCCACTTTCGGATTAGAGAATCGAATATATCCGACAGTAGTCAGGACAGAGAGTAAAATAAATCCGCTAACTACCTGAATCTGATGAAATAACTTTGGATTACCCTCTATTGAAGCGGGCAAAAAATGAAAGAAATGATTCAATAAATGAACAAGATCGGTTAGAAGGAAAAAGAGTGTCAGATAAAGCATCCATGCCATCCACGAAGTCCCTATGAAATACAAAACTTTCTGGAAACCAAGGGGAAAGCTGTGCCGCCCCAACATAGCAACAATAAAAGAACTATATAAAATTAAGAAAAGGACTATATATATAACTTTACATATGGCCGATGCCGGCAAAGCCTGCCAACCTCTCACGAAAATATACGAATTTACGAGTGTATGTACCAGGAAAACGACAATAAAAAACGGATTCATAAATATACTTTGTAAAAATAAATAAGTTGCAAAGGTAGTATTTTTCCTCAAACCTTTCATAAAACCTTAATTTCTATTAACTTTGCCGCCGATTAAAATTTCATAAAATGCTTACTGTAGAAAAAATCGGCGGTACTTCCATGTCTCAATTCGGAGACTGTCTGAATAATGTTATCAAAGGAAATCGTAAAGGTTCGGAAATGTACAATCGTATTTTCGTAGTTTCCGCCTACAACAACGTAACCAACTGGCTTTTAGAGCATAAAAAAACAGGAGAAGCCGGTGTCTACGCCAAGTTCCGCTACAATGAAGATTATGATTCCGCATTGGATGATCTCTGTCAAAAACTTTTGGATATCAACAAAGACTTTGAATCCATAGGACTAAATCTGGCTGAAGCCAACGATTTTATTCAATACAGGATTAAACAGGCTAAAACTTATCTGTATTCAATGTATACCGTTATCGCTTCGGGATATGTTGAAAAAAGCCATATTTATCTGGCTGCCAGAGAAATATTAGCATCAATCGGAGAAGCTCATTCGGCATGGAACTCCACTAACATTCTGAATAACAACGGAATAAATGCAATTTTCATAGACCTTTGCGGATTCAACGATAACGAACCTCTTACCATCGACGGACGTATCCACAAAGCATTCAGCAACATAGATTTCAGGAATACAATATGTATCGCAACAGGCTATACTAAAGGAACTGAAGGCATTATGCGTGCTTTCGACCGTGGATATTCGGAAGTAACATTCAGTAAGATAGCTGTGGATCTGAATGCAGATGAAGCCATCATCCATAAAGAGTTTCACCTTTCAAGCGCCGATCCCAAGCTGGTGGGTATCGAAAAATCCATTCCGGTAGGAAAAACCAATTTTATCATTGCCGATCAGTTGGCCGATATAGGCATGGAAGCGATCCATCCAAAAGCAGCCAAACCTCTTGAATTAGCAGGTATCAATATTCGTATCAAAAATACTTTCGAACCCGAACATCCGGGAACTCTTATCTCTAATGATTATGTTTCCCCGGAACCAAAAGTTGAAATAGTTTCCGGAACAAACAACGTCCTGGCTTTCGAAGTACATGATCCGATGATGGTGGGCGAAGTTGGTTACGACCTCAAGGTGATGACAATATTGGAACGCCACGAAGTAAGTTATATCCTGAAATCAACCAATGCTAACAGTATCACTATGGTAGTCTGGGATAAACCTCATGTACATAAAATGCTTGAAGAACTTAAACAGGTTGTATACCAACTCACAATAAAGCCATCTGCAATTGTTTGCGCAATGGGAACTAACATTGCACATCCCGGGTTCCTTTGCCGTGCAGCAAAAGCCCTCGCCGATAAAAACATCAATATCGAATGTTTCGGCCAATCTTTGAAACAAGTAAACATGCAGTTTGTTATAAACAGAGAACACTATGCGGAGACTGTCGTCGCGTTAAACGATGCTCTTTGCAACTGACAACCAAGGATAAACATTGCACGGGTTGAATATTTTCAACCCATATCTAAAATTTAAACTTAATTACTTTATGATGGAACTAACATTCAACTTTAAAGAAATGGCAAGCGCATTTATTGTATTGTTTGCCATCATAGATATCTCCGGCTCATTGCCGATCTTTGTCGATTTACAAAATAAAAACCGTACATTCAGTGCAGAAAAAGCCTCTATCTACTCTTTCCTGATCCTGTTGGGATTTTTCTTTGTCGGAGACTGGATATTAAGCCTGTTCAATGTGGACGTTTCTTCTTTCGCAGTTGCCGGAGCTTTGGTGATCTTTGTTGTGGCCATTGAAATGACTTTCGGTGTCGAAATCTTCAAGTTGGACAGCCCGGGAGGTAGTGTTACTCTCGTCCCTATCATATTTCCACTGATTGCCGGTCCCGGAGCTTTTACCACGCTACTTTCTCTTAAAGCGGAATATAACTCTCTCAACATCATTATCGGATTGACACTAAACCTGATTATAGTTTATGTTGTCCTGAAAAATGTCGGATTGGTAAAAAAACTGTTTGGAGACGGAGGCATCTATGTACTTCGTAAGTTCTTCGGAATCATCCTATTAGCCATCTCAGTCAAACTGTTCATGAGCAATATCACACACCTGCTTGGTAACTGATTGAAAATATAAAATGACGATTCTGTATTGTCTGTTAAACTTTTTTCCAGTTAATTCGTTTCATAATAAAAACATCCTAGATTAAAAAAATCATGAGCAGAACTTTTGAAGAAGCATTAATGAATCGTCGCTCGTACTATTCAATCAGCGACCAATCGCCTATATCAGATAAAGAAATCGAAGATATTGTTAAAACAGCGGTAAAGCACGTTCCTTCGCCATTCAATTCTCAGTCGACAAGAGTTATTATATTATTGAGAGATCATCATAAGTTGTTGTGGAACATTGTGAAAAACTCCCTGAAAAAGGTTGTTCCGGAAAGTGAATTTCCTAACACAGAAGCTAAAATCGACGGCTGTTTTGCCTCAGGTTATGGGACAATCCTCTTTTTCGAAGATCAATCCGTAATAAAAGGATTACAGGAACAATTCCCTCTTTACGCACATAACTTTCCGATCTGGTCGGAACATACAGCCGGGATGCACCAGCTTGCAGTCTGGACTATGCTGGAAGATGCCGGATTCGGCGCCTCCCTTCAACATTATCATCCATTGATCGATGAAGAAGTTACAAAAACGTGGATTCTGGATAAAAACTGGAAACTTACGGCTCAGATGCCATTCGGAGTCCCAACCCAACAACCCGGCGAGAAAACATTCCAACCACTGGAAGATAGAGTTAAAGTTTACAAATTCTAATTTTACATTACTAAAATGAGGATGTACTGTTATACACCCTCATTTTAAGTTAGTATTTACTTTTTTTCCAATGTAAAAAGTCTGAATACCAGCTTATCTTCATCTAAATTTATATTCTTATAATTATTCTCCGAGATATACAAGCCTTCTTTTGTTACAAAGCTCATATCCGGGACATAAGTATCCTCTGGGAATTGAGTTTCTCCTATCACATTAAAGCTTGAATCTGCAATAATAACAGAAAAACCTTTATGTGTCTTGGATACTATTTTAGGATCATCACCTTCTTTCAGTTCATAAGGCAGATAAACAAACCGATAGTAAACATCCCGATATTGGTCATAAAGTAGATTTGCATATCTCGGCTCTTCACTATTTTGACGATAAGATCCGTCTATACTCAACTCTTGCAGACCCTTTGATGGTGTCATATAACGGCTTTTCAGACTATAATTTAAACTGGTTTTGTGATCCTCAGTAACAATTATATCATCCATTATCGCAAAACTATAAATAAAACATTTACCGTCATATTCCCGGCAGAAGTCTGTTCTTAGGAACTCTCCATTTCTTTTAGTTTTACTCCACAATTCTGGATAACCTAATGGCAAACAAGTGACAATTTCCTTCAATGTATCAACATCAATACAAATAGGAAAGGTTTTGAAATCCGAGCCGGAGATCTCATAATAATGATTCGGCAAAGAACTTAATAAATAAATATGATTACGATCAACAACCATTGGCATGTAAACCCTGGAAATAGGAGGAAGTGGTATAAGAGGCCTATTATCTCCCGAAGAATCCGTTATTCGTATCCTTTGCAAAACAGTTCCTGTACTATCTATACGGGCCAGCATATTCATATTCAGAGAATTCACCAATATATTATTCAGACTTAAAAGTTTATGTCCCATTAAATCAAGAACAGCATTAGGTCCTGCCTGATGTACCGGAATTTTTCTAAACAATTTACAGGAATCTAATCGGAAAATATTAATTTCATTTGTTTGGCGATTCTCCATTGACAAGTAATCAATCCCAGAAGGATCGTGATAGACAAACATAGAGAATGTATAATAACTGGTTTTATCGTCAAGAGGTAACTCCAAACACAAATCTGACTTAACAAATTCATGAGTATCAACTGGAGCAACATGTTCATTATTCTTATCCATTCTTCTACAATTAATCATCAGAATAAGAATAAATATAAAAGAAACTTTGAAAATAGATTTCATAAAAATCCATCGCTTTATTAATAATAATGCTCGTAAGCAAGATGTTTTTTTAATAATAACCAAACCAACGAATATGTTTAAAAACACAATATACGGTTTGGGCAAATTTTAACATATAAGATTCAAAATCCCCAACCCAATCGGAATATGATTCGATGTCCAAAAATTCATTACCTTTGTGTCTTAAAATTCAGACACTGACTTATGCCTTTAAATTTACCTCAGAATCTCCCTGCCATTGAACTTCTGAAGCAGGAAAATATATTTGTGATAGACGCTCTAAGAGCCTCTACACAAGATATACGTCCGTTAAGAGTCGTGATTCTCAACCTCATGCCGGTCAAGATCACAACGGAAACTGATTTTGTACGGCTATTGTCGAATAGTCCTCTGCAGGTAGAAATAGATTTCCTGAAAATGAAATCTCACAAATCGAAAAATACTCCGGCTGAGCATCTGGCTGAGTTTTACAAAAATTTCGAGGATATCAAAGGTAATAATTACGATGGAATGATTGTCACCGGAGCTCCGGTTGAGTTGCTGGACTTCGAAGAAGTAACCTATTGGAAAGAACTGACCGGAATTTTTGACTGGGCAAAAAAACATGTAACATCGACTCTTTACATTTGCTGGGCTGCACAAGCCGGATTGTATTATTTCCACGGGATTCCTAAATATCCTTTGGAGCGTAAAATGTTCGGAGTATTCAAGCACACTCTCAACGATCCGACTTTTCCGCTGTTTCGTGGGTTTGATGACGATTTCTTTGTTCCACATAGCAGACACACAGAAATTCGCAAAGAAGACATTCTGAAAGTTCCTGAAGTATCATTACTCTCCGAATCCGAAGAATCCGGTCCGTATATCGTTATGTCGCGCGGAGGACGTGAGTTCTTTATTACCGGACATTCGGAATACGCTCCTGACACCCTTCACAACGAATATACACGGGATCTCAAAAAAGGTTTACCTATACAAATTCCCCAAAACTATTACAGGGACAATAATCCTGAAAAAGGGATTTCAGTCCGGTGGAGAGGACACTCCAATCTACTGTTTACCAACTGGTTGAATTACTTTGTCTATCAGGAAACTCCTTTCAATCCTAAAGAAATCGAAAATTTAAGTAGCCTAAATATTTAAGTAAAATGGACGAGCTGAACCTGATTACTCCAACATTGATGTTCTCTGCCGTATCATTGATTATGCTGGCATACACCAATCGTTTTTTATCATATGCCCAACTGATCCGGACATTAAAAGACAAATACGTCCAACATCCGGATTCCGTTACCGAAGCTCAAATAAGAAATTTGCGGAAAAGACTATACCTTACCCGTAATATGCAGATTCTGGGTATCGCCAGTTTATTCTTTTGCATGATATCCATGTTCCTGATCTATATTAATTATATTCAGGCTGCAACTCTTATCTTCGGATTCGCGTTACTCTTATTTATCGGGTCGTTAGCTACCTGTATCTGGGAATTGGTGATTTCAGTCAAAGCGCTTGAAATTTACCTTGACGATATGGAAAAGAAATGAAGCTCGCTCGCAAAATTGAACTTCTGGCTCCCGCAAAAAACCTTGAATGCGGAATTGAAGCTATTAACCATGGTGCAGACGCAGTCTACATAGGAGCCCCTATGTTCAGTGCCCGGGCAGCAGCCGGAAACACAATTGAAGATATCCACACTCTTTCCGTGTACGCACACAAATTTCTCGCGAAAGTTTATGTCGCTCTGAATACAATACTAGAAGACTCGCAACTCCCGGAAGCCGAAAAAATGATCCGGGATATTTACCGGGCAGGAGCAGACGCATTAATCATCCAGGATATGGGGATACTGAACCTCAACCTGCCTCCTATTCCACTGCACGCCAGTACACAATGTGATAACCGGACTCCGGAGAAAGTACGCTTTCTGGAAGAAGCCGGATTTTCGCAAGTTGTTTTGGCTCGCGAACTATCGCTAAACCAGATAAAAGATATCTCTTCAAATACAAAAGTTCCGTTGGAAGTCTTTATACACGGCGCTTTGTGCGTATGCTACAGTGGTCAATGTTACATCAGTCAAGCGCTTTCTAATCGTAGCGCCAATCGTGGAGAATGTGCCCAATACTGCCGGATGCCCTATTCCCTGATTGACGGAACTGGTAAAACAATCGCATCGAATAAATATTTATTATCCCTGAAAGATCTTAATCAATCGGATCATATCGAAGAACTTCTGGATGCCGGCGTATCTTCCCTCAAAATAGAAGGACGATTAAAAGAGCTGAGTTATGTAAAAAACATCACCGCCTATTATCGTAAAAAACTCGACGAAATTTTTGAACGCCGACCGGAATATATTCCTTCTTCTTCCGGAAAATGTATATTTTATTTTAATCCGGATCCTGAAAAAAGTTTCAACCGGGACTTTACCAGTTACTTTCTGAAAAACAGAGATCCTAAAATGGCGTCTCCGGAAACTCCCAAAGCAACGGGAGAATTGATAGGAAATGTTAAAGACCTATTTCACAATTACTTCACCATTTCCGGGCATAAACCGGTTCATAATGGAGATGGTTTGTGCTTCTTAAACAACAGAAAAGAACTCCAGGGTTTTCGGGTCAACCGGATAGATGGAAATAAAATTTTCCCTGCAGAAATGCCCCGTATAACTCATGGGACTACTATCTACAGGAATTTTGACCATGAGTTTGAAAAATCCTTGCAAAAAAAATCATCGGAACGAAAAATAAAAGTTGATTTTGAATTACAGGAAAATGCTTTTGGATTTGATCTGACTATCACTGACGAAGATAACTATCAGGCTACCGTTAGTGCTACTTTGAAGAAAGAATTATCTCAAAAACCTCAAAGGGAAAATATTATCGCACAGTTTTCCAAATTAGGAAACACAATTTTCGAATTGCAAAATGTCCGGATTAATTTATCCGATAACTGGTTTATCCCTTCATCAATCCTTGCGGATCTGAAAAGAAATGCAGTCGAATCCCTTTTATCTGTCCGGGAAATAATATTTTCTAAATCTTTTACAAAAATATCTCCAACTTATCATCCATACCCGGAAACAGGACTCAGCTATCTGGGAAACGTTTCGAATGAAAAAGCCAGGGAATTCTATATTCAACATGGTATCAAATCGATAGATACTGCCTTTGAAATAAAAATGCCTCAAAAACCGGTGCTGATGCAAAACAAATACTGTATCAAGTATCAACTGGGAATTTGTCCTAAAAAACAAAACTTCGATAATAATTTTAAGCCCCCATATACTTTAGTAACAGGAAATCACCAATTAAATTTATCTTTCGATTGTAATCATTGCGAAATGCAAATCTCAAAAGAATCCTGACACATTTCCTAAAAAAACAAGTATTCTCCCGGAACACAAAAATTATCATGTAAATTTTACCATAACAAGCCTTTTTGGCACGATTTTTTCATCATTAAGAACTAAGGGAATAGCATGATATTTATAATTAATACCCTCTAAATGGCAGAATCTTTATAAATTTCGAAATAAAAAAACGTCTGAAAACCTTGAATTCAGACGTTTTTTCATTCCTTATGTTTCTCTCAAAAGAAAAAGGATATTTATTACCCTATATAACAACAAAACAGGGCATTAAACAAATTTACATCAAATGACACACATAATGACAACCAAACAAGAATCAATATGGCAACGATACCTTAAGTTGCACGGATTAATGATACTCTTATTTTTGCTGAAGATCGGGCCGGTAAATGCTCAAAAAATAGTCTGGGATGCAACATCTTTCACTACAAGAGCCGAGAATGTAAATGTCGGCACAAATGAAACAACTGATATCTATTTCTATTTCGAGGTTGAAAACGGGGATATCACAAACGGTAGGATTGCTGTAACCCTACCCTATGCCGAAGAGGCTTTCAATATAACCAATATCCAGAAAGTAGGTGGAAATATAGCCCTACCTGCCAATCCGACGGTAAGTGGCAGAACTTTAACTTTCAACGGAGTAAATTTACCTCAAGGATCTTCCGTTTATTACCGTATTCCGCGATATGTCAAAACAGAAGCCAATATCATCCGTACAACAGGCAATGTGATAATCGACGTTTATACAGGGCCAACAGGAACTGCACAACCGACAAATGGAAGAAAGGCAAATATCACTTACTCATACAATTACGCAACACTACAATTCGAAGACCCCTCTCCTCTTCCTACTGACCAGATTGCGGGAATGGAAATGAATTTTGGGGATAACAATGGTGTCAAAACTTCAAATCCGACAGCTCAAAAATTTCAATTCAATATCTCGTGTACTGGAGGACAAACCGACTCCTTAACCTTTACAGTTAAATTTCTGTACGGAGCCGCAACTCTTAGTAACTGGGAGGTTGCCGGAATTCCAATCCCAGAGAATCAGATTGTAAGAACAGAGACAACCGACGACCATATTTATACGGTAAAAGTCCGGAAAACAGACATCCCTGGAGGTAAAGGACTGAAACCAGGGGATTCATTACCAATAGCCGTAGACGTTGTTAAAAATAACGGCGGAGGTTTAGATGTGGTCTATAGTTGTTATTGGGCCACACAACCTGTGGTAAAAACAGCCTATACATCCAATCGCACGGGCTCTTTCAATGCTAACCTGAGTGATGGTAAACAACCTCAACTTATAGGGATCCCTATTTCATGGGTCAATACAGGAAGTACCGTATGCCAAAATGGTAATACAGAAATGGTGACCCTGCCTGTAAAAAATGCTGGCGCCGGAATAGCCAGAAACATACGGATGTCATGTGTTTCAGGTTTTGATAATTATATCGATACTTCCGTGATTCAAGCCCGGATTGGGAAATACGGAACTCCAGTCAAAGTAAAGCAAATTACTGTTACAGCTAAAGTTAGCGGTCCGACTTTTAATCCCGTTTACCATGGAATGCCGACATCTATTTCTGTGGAGATACTGCAACATCTGAATCCAAACGATACCCTCTATATCGACTATGGTATACGTATATGTGCAGACATGAGGATCAATACAGCTGATGTTAATTTCCTGGATTACTATTTGGCCCCTCATGTCAGCGGTTTAACATATAGATATACTGATGATAATGCGTCGATTACTTATACCTTCAACCAAGGGAACAATTATCTCTGGGGCTCTACATTCCATTTCGGAATAATATCCAATGATTTAGGTGTTTCTTTATTTCAAAATCCTGAAAAATATTCTCACCAAATCAGGATAGAGCCTTTCAACAGTACTATCCTGACGACTAATTCTGCAAAAATAACCGCAACAGTCAGACTTCCGAAAGGGATTGCCATTTCCGGAAGTTCAGATATCAAAGTTTATAAAACGGGATCTCCCTCGTCTTTGTGGCCTATTGAAAATTTTCAGGTTGACAATACAAGCAATCCGGATTCGGTATTTTATAGCTTTGATCTGATCAATTCAACACGTAAAAGTATAAACGACATAAAGGCACATCCTGTCTTTACTGTCGATATTAATTTAAATAACACCTGTAACCCGGCAGAAAACGCATCAGGCAAATTCAGAATCTCTTATGATTACTATCCGACTGGGACAACAGGAGGCAACTGCTCCAATGTGGTGTATAACGCGGTTCAGTTATACCCCGCTTATTCTCGCTTGTGCGTTAAAGAACATGTGACTTTTGATTTCGATTTTAAAAGAACCAGTATTATCGGACTTAAAGACACTGGAGATGATACCTTTCCTGACAGTGAAACCCAAGCCAGCGAAATCGATGGCATAAACCTGAAGGAAATCATTGTCGGAGACACTGTGGAATTGAGTTGGACAGGAAAAGTCCTGGAAAATGGAGATCTGAATTTATATGTCGTACTACTTACAGAACTGGATCAAACTCATGTTTCCATAATGAATAATGGTATTCCAAAAACTCTGACTCTCAATGGAAATACTGCAAATATAAAATCAAGCCCTTTAAATACCACTTTGGCTGGAGATATTCTTAAATGCTATGACAGAGGAACATCTGTTCCTGAATCCGAACGTTATGCATACGTTTGGAGAATTTCGAAGTCAGATGGCAGCCCTTTCTCCAATGAAGACACATTCGAGTTTGTAGCTTTAATGAAAGCTACGGAAAGAAATAATGGATTGGCCATCATCAATAAAAAAAATATGGAATCCTGGTTGTATGCGACAACCTCTACTTTAACGGATATACCTACAGTTCTGAATCCCGGGAATAATCGCAGAGGAGATGAAGAATATTCCGTTACTTACTATTATTATGCCCCGTCTGTGGTTATCGCAACCCCGGCTTACTCCTTTTCAGGATCTCAGCAGGTCGACATGTTTCTCAATATGCCGATATTTCAAACCGCCTGTGTAACTGCCCAAATGACTCCTTATGAATATCGTCACCTGACTACAGTAGATTCTATTATTGTTGAAGTACCGGAAGGATATATACTTTCCAATGTATTACCTGTCGTTCAGATTACTTATTCATCTTCAGGAGCGGCCTCTACATCAAACAAAGTTTCCATTACTGCCAGTTCCGATGGAAACTTTCCTAATCGCAAAAAATTTGTCTTCGGATCCGAAGTTTTCGATGTAAACAGAAATGATCCTTCTAAACTCCCATTGGCAGATGGTAATTATCTCATTCGAGTTGCTGACGGATTCAAGTTAACATCAACAAACGGATCGCCTACAGGCACGAGCAACGCAATCGTAACCGCATACTCTGACAATCACACCTATACTCAGACTAATGCTCCCGCATTGGGAAATTCATATACCGGAAACACAAAAAATCCGTATGTCGCCCAGGTTTTCCCTGTTCTTCAATATTTTGACATCGGAAACGTGAAACTTGCGGCTACAGGAGCGACAACGAAACCGGCTTTATCTTCGCCTGTTTCTTTTGATCTCGCTTTGCAAAATACCAAATCGGATGGAGATGCTTATAGCGCCTGGCTTTACGTTCAGGGTCCTGTGAAAAACGCAGTCATCACTATCGGAGGAGTCGATTATAAAGGGGTAGACCAGCCCGGAGAAGATGGCAGATGGATTAGTCTGCCTAAAATTACAATGGGCAATGCTGTTCCCGGAGTACTTTATTTGGAGTATGAAAACAACCAATGTTCAGATAAGACAGTAAATCTGTACACATTATTTGACCGTACAGCAACGGCACAGGGACAATGGACTCCTGCCGACGGGGGTATTACAATGACTGACGCCGGTTTTATTGCTGCTCAGCAGGATATCAATACCTTGCAATATATCGGAGCTCCAATGAAACTGACAATTCAGAATGTAACTAATCGTATCGGTGGTAGCATTACTGAATTGGCCTCAACTCCATCAGATCCATCAAATCCTTCTTCCGGAACTTACGGATTGAGTACCATCGAGGTTGCAACCGAATTCCCTGTAGAAGTAGTATTCGATACCAACGGAGGACTGGGTTCCGTCATAAAAACAAAAGGAATTGTAACAATTCCCGGAGGATTGGAATATGTACCCAATTCTGCTTATATCACATTTGAAGGAGTAAATTATCCGGTGACAGGTACTATGCTAAACGAGTTCCTGAAAGTGGACGGAACTACCGGTGTAAAAGATCTGAATCTGGATTTATCCACTACGGGAATTACGGCTTTGGGAAACGGGGAATTACCCGGCAATACTCAGACCTATCTGCGATTCAAGTTGTTACCCACTTGTGTTATCAGTACGATAGCAAGGCAAATTACACTAAAAGTATCAGGGGAACGTAGCTGCGGAGGCGAAGCCGGTAATAGCGAAGTTAAAACTTACTATTCTGACTATTTAACACTAACCGGAACTCAGACAAGTTTTGAAGCAACCGCGACTTTATCTACAACAAAAACGACGATGAGTTGTAAAACAGGAGAAACGGAACAAACCATAACTTTCAAGTTCAGAAAAACAAATAAAGCGACTATTGGCGTTTCCAATACTGATTCCATTGAGATTATAATGCCTGCAGCCCTGGATATTAAATCGACAGGAGTGGCCTTCCTCTATCCGGCATTAGGAAATGTTTCTGCACAGACAGGAAACCTGGTTCCATCAAAAAATGAGATAGTAAATGGAATCCGACGCATAACCTGGCCTCTACCGGAAACCTATTTTAATTCGTTGGCAGCAGAGAGCAATGCCGCACTGGCTGAATGTAGCTATACTTTTGATATTGAATTTATATCTTCTTTAGCTACGGTACAAATTCCAACAGGTAATATCAGCGGTGCAGTTTTGACTTCTGCAAAAGCAGGCGTTTCCTGCCCTTCTATACATAGCCAGATCGTGATCGAGACAGCAAATATAGAGATTGTAGCAAGCCCAAAAGCCGATCAACCCGGAAACGAATCGGTTTGCATAGGCGAAACCGTTCCTCAGATCGATTTCTCAGGTAACTTCACTGATACCGGCTATGGTTATTCCTGGATAGTAACATCAGCTACAACCGGATCCAGTATAGGCATGAGTGCCGAATCAGGAACCGGTACTTCCATCCCGGCTTTCGTAACGACCGGTGCCGGTACAGTGACTGTAGCCCTGACTCCAACCTATGGTGATTGTACCGGAACCGCTAAGACATTTACTATCACAGCTAATTCCTTACCGGAGTTTACTGTGAGTAAGACAAGCGAAATCGTTTGTGGTACCAATGTCAGTGTCGATTTATCAACCTTGATTGCTACCGGCCCGACAAATGGCGGAGTCATGAAATATTATTCCAATTCTGCTTGTACATCTGCTTCTGAATTAACGTCCTCTACAGTTACAGTGACTTCAGATGGAACTTATTACCTTCGTGCTGAAAACCCGGTTAGTGGTTGTAAAAGTGAGGTTCAATCAATAGCAATTTCTTTGAAAACTCCTACCCTGATCAGTACTCAACCAACCGAGACAACCAGCGTTTGTAGCGGAACAGCAGTCAACCTGACTGTAGCAGCTACAGGAGAAGGAACTCTGACTTACCAGTGGTATGATGCCGATGGTGCTATCTCCGGAGCAACAGGTACAAATTATAGCCCGACAACTAACGGGATATATTACGTAAATGTGCTTGGAGGTTGCGGTACTGCTGTTCAAAGTAACAATGCCTCGGTAACCTTTAATCCGATCCCGGTTCCAACGATCACAGGCGCTTCAAGTGCTTCTCAAGGCCAATCCGGCATGACTTACTTCACCGAAAGTGGTATGAGTAATTATGTCTGGACGATCAGTGGCGGCAATATCACTTCCGGGGGAACCGGCAGTAATACAGCAACAGTCTCCTGGGGCACAGGTACCAACGGCACAATCACGGTGACTTATAAATCACCTGCTGGTTGTCTGGCAGCCGCTCCAACAAGCAAAAATGTAAGCTTGAACACACAAAATGTTCCGGTTATCAATCTGGGTACCGCATCCGACGTTTGCCCGAATCAGGTAGCGACTTATACTACCGACGACAATAAATTTAATTATAACTGGAGTGTTGTAGGCGGCTCTATCCAGTCAGGCCAAGGAACAGAAAGCATTACGGTTATATGGGATGGTAACGGTGCATCGAGCGTTAATGTAGAATACCGTCACGAAGATGATTTAGGCTTACCGCTAGTCGATGCTACAGAAGCTATTACACGTAAAGCAGCAACCGTGATTACCACAGCACCATCCGGCGGCACCGTTTGTTTTGGACAAAGCCATACAATGAGTGTAGCCGTTACCTGTGATGGCACCGCAAGTTATGTCTGGAAAAAAGACGGAGCACAGGTAGGAGGCAATACCAGTACTTATACAGCGACAGAAAGTGGTATCTATACAGTAGAAGTGACAGCCGGTTGTGGAACTGCCATTTCAGCACCAGCAAATGTAACCGTAAAATCTAAACCTGTGGCTGCCCTGGCCGGAACTACGAATGTCGTAGTAAGTCAACAAGTAACTTATACTGCAGGTACAGGTAGCAACTATAACTGGAGTGTAAACGGTGGAACTTACGTCAATGGCCCGGGAGCATCAGAAATTACAGTTACCTGGGGTTCCGCCGGAACAGGTAGTGTAAGTGTGAACTATACAGATAATGGTTGTCCAACAACAACAGAAACCCTAAACATTTCAATTGTCGCTCAAGGAACTCCGGTGATAGACAATCCTGTGACCAGTCTCTGTTTTAATACCACTCAGGTTTATAGTACAACGAGTGGTAAGTACAATTACTTATGGACGGTAACGGGAGGTACGATCGACGGGAATGTCAATGATCAGCCTACAGTGAGTGTCACCTGGGGCCCTGCCGGAACAGGAACCATCAAAGTCGCTTACAGTGAAGTTTCCTCCGTGACAGCCGTTGAATCTCCGGTAACTAATGTCACAATCAACGACAAACCAACAGTTGGTACTATAAGTACTCCGGCAGGAGTCTGTGACGGTACAGCCCTGACATTGACAACTCCAACAGTTACCGCTCTGCCAACAATCACCAGCAGTAGCTGGAAACTGAATGGGACAGCATTTACGTCCGGATCGACAGTCATTTATGCCCAAAACAATGCTCCTCTATATTATGAAGCAACAAATGAATGTGGAACAACGGTCTCGAATACGGTAACAATTACGGTAAAGCTCACCACCGCGATAACAACTCAACCGGTTGCCCAACCACCTATAGGATTGAATACGCCATTCTCTTTAAGTGTAACAGCGGTGGGCGATAATCTGACTTACCAATGGTATATCAATAACGCAGCAATTCCCGGAGCAACATCTAATACTTACTCTGTAACCTCAACGACGATATCCGATTATGGTAGTTATTATGTTGTCGTCAGTGGCGATTGCGGAACTGCACAGACAAGTTCTACAGTGACCATTAATGGACTGAGCAATGATGCCGGCTTGAAAGATCTGAAAGTGAATGGTAGTACCCTTTCTGACTTCAACCCTGCAAAAACGAACTACAGTATGACTATCGCCTGTGAACATGAACAAGTGACCCTCCTGGGTATTCCCAACGATGCAGGAGCCACAGTAAGCGGCAACGGTACTTTTGCCCTTTTGCCGGGAGAGAACCACTTCTCAATAACAGTTCTGGCACAAGATCAGGTAACAACGATGACTTACACCGTAAATGTAATCCGTAACTGTTATGTACCGAAGATCACGAAAGATTTGGAAGATGCTGTCGTTTGTATAGGAGGTAGCCATTCCTGGAGTATCGAAGCAGAAGGTGAAAACCTGACTTACGAATGGTACTGCGGCTTCAACCGTATCCCTGGTGCTAATACGAATACGATCACAATCAATGATGCCAAATTGATTGACTACGAACGTTACTATGTTATAGTGAGAAGTAACTACAATGATTTCAAATCGAGTGTTTACAGTAAGCGGGTCAAACTATGGGTGGCCAATTATTTACCGGATCACCTGAGATTTGCTGAATATCCCAATCCGGCCACAGCGGGCAAAACTTACCATATCAAAGTGGATGGGTATTCTGATGTAACGAAGTACGTATGGTCTTATAGCCAGGAAGGAGTCAGTTTCTCTCCGGGAATCGGAAAAGAGACGGAAAACGAAACCTGGGGTACCTTCGGAACATTGTCTGTAGGAACAGGAAGTCTGAAAGTTACAATGGATCACCCCTGCGGAACAAGAGAAATTACTCAAACGCTCACTGTTCAACTCCCGACAGGAGTAGAGGATGTGACAGCGACAACAGTTACTGTTTATCCTAACCCGACTTCAGGCGTGGTTAATGTCAGCAATACCCAATCCAATCAGAAGATCAGGGTACTGGACACTACAGGTTCTCTCAAGGCAAGTTATCCAAGCCAGGAAGGTACTACAAGGATTGACTTGACGGGTTATGCCAAAGGAACGTATATGATCCAATACAATGGCAAAACTTACAAGGTGATCAAGAAATAAGGACGACAGAGTTGCAAACTCCACCGAACAACGGTTGAGCTAGAGTTGTAAATACCTCAATCGTATAAACTCAAAAAGAAGGCATGTCAAAATTTTCCGGCATGCCTTTTGTTTTAAATAAATTTCATATATTTGACATACAATATTACCCTATCTAACAATTTCTATTATGAAAGAACAAGACGACGAATACACTAACAATGAACAAACTCCGGAAATGCCAGAGAGCAATGAAGAAATAACTCCGGTTTCAAATGAAGAACCTCTGGAAACTGCAGAGCAATCGAATCCGGTTCCGCCAGGAAAAGGAATTTATTCTCTTGATCCCACTACATTTGAAAATATCAAACGACATCAAAACCTTGTTTACGCTCTGGTTGGAGGGTTACTTGTCGCTATAATCTGTGCATTTCTTTGGGCTGGTATTACCATCGGAACCAAACGCCAAATTGGGTTTATGGCTATCGGTGTAGGACTTGCTGTCGGATTTTCTGTTCGTTTCTTTGGTGCTGGAGTAACTCAAAAATTTGGAATTTTAGGGGCCCTGCTTTCTTTATTCGGCTGTATGCTGGGAAACTTACTCTCACAAGTAGGATTTATCGCACAAGAATATCATCATGGATATTTCGAAACTTTCTCCTATCTGGATTTTAGCTCTATAATCAGTATTATGACAGAATCTTTCAGTCCTATGGATATTCTTTTTTATGGTTTTGCCATATTTGAAGGATATAAATTCTCATTTCGTCCAATCACTGATGAGGTTATCGAAGACAATGGAGACTCTTCGCACTTCAAATATCGTATGCCTTTGGTGATCGTTGGTGTAATTATTCTTTCTCTTGTCTATATCAAAGTAAAAATGGGTGTAAATGGAGATAAATCTTATTTCTATCCATCTGGGAACGTGATGTCAAAAGGCTCTTTAAAAAACAGCAAAGAAAATGGAGAATGGAATTTCTATAATGAAAATGGCACCTTACAGGCGACAGGCTCTTTCGATAAGGGTATCCGTGACGGAGTGTGGAATTGGTATTACGAAGATGGGAAGTTATCCTCTACAGGATCCTATAAAAACGGGATGGAAAACGGACTCTGGATAAGCTATTATTCTAGTGGATCTATTGGAGATTCTGTAAGCTATGAAAACGGAAGACCAGAAGGCAACTATATCTATCGCTTCGAAAACGGAAACCTCTATCAGAAAGGACAATATCACCTGAGCCTGAAAGAAGGTATCTGGGAAACTTACTTTGAAAATGGACAGTTGCAATTAAAACAAAATTACAAAAACGATGAGCCTTTTGGTGAAAGCTTTCAATATTTTGAAGATGGAAAACCTTTTGAAGAAATGAACTATCTTTCCGAGAATAATGTTCTTACAAAAAATTTATGGAACAAATCCGGCAAACAACTCGTAACTGATGGGAACGGCCATTACGAAACATATTTTGATAACGGTAATATTTCTGTCTCAGGAGAAGTTATCAACGGCGAAAAAACCGGTATCTGGGAGTTATTCTTTGAAAACGGCAACAAAAAAGAGGAACTGAATTATCAAAACAACACTCCTAAATACGTTAATGCATGGGATGAAGAAGGAAATCAGACAGTAACCGATGGAGATGGTACATATACAATATACATGGATAATGTTCTTATTCAAAAAGGAGATGTGAAACATGGAGAAAAAACCGGTATCTGGACAGCTTATTATCAGGATGGAAAATCCATTTTACAAGAAATTGAATATGTAAACGGCAAGGAAAACGGTATGCTAAAATCATATTTCCAATCCGGAGAGGTAGAAGCTGAAGGAAAAATGGTCAATGGCTCCAGAGAAGGTGAATGGAAATGGTATCATGAAAACGGGAAACTGTCTTCTTCTGTTAATCTCAAAAATGACAAGAAAGAAGGAAAACAGCTATTTTACAATGAAAACGGCGATAAAGTCCGGGAGGAAACTTACAAA
Source organism: Bacteroidales bacterium (assembly GCA_031556375.1). Classification (GTDB taxonomy): domain Bacteria; phylum Bacteroidota; class Bacteroidia; order Bacteroidales; family Azobacteroidaceae; genus BNXB01. The sequence goes on from JAVBTA010000002.1 coordinate 23,613, forward strand.
GATGGGGAATTAATCGAAACTAAATAATTTTCAATCCCAGATGAAATTATAGAGGTTTATCTGGGATTGATTTTTTTTGACAAGAGATCTTCTTTTTTCAATATTTTAGTAAAATAAAAAACGAACAAACTTATAATGCCACAGAATGACGCCACAAGGATAACATTCATCCAACTAACCTCGTCAAATAATAGGGAAAATAGTACTGTCGACAGCAATATCATTCCAAAAATCGAGACATATTTCAAGAACTCTTTCCAGTTTGAAAAAGAATAAAAATCCAGATATTTTTTCTGGTAATACTGCAATATAAAAAACGACACGGATACAGATGCCACATTTGCCAGGACAATAGCATAATATCCCATCGAGCTATGAAAAATGAGGATAACCAATAAATTTATAACAACATTCATCCCCTGCACATAAATCTCCTTTGAAGGATGGTTTTTCAACCGGAGATAAATATAAATCGGCATAACCGTCGTTACCATAAGCAAGCTAAAACAGACCATGACGACTGTCGAGAATGTCAATAAATCAAGATCTCCTTCCCCAATCCAGAGAGCCATAATAGATTTTGTACAGACCAGTAAAATAACAACAGAAGGTATAATCAGATAAAAGAATGTCTGAGATATTTTTTTTATCAAATTCCTCAGACGATCATAACTTTGTTCCTGAGCTATCACAGGCTGAATAGGATACAATAATTTATGATACACTGAAAATAAGTTCATTTTAATTTTGAGAGTAATCTCGTACATCCCGACGTACGATAATCCCAACAAATTGGACAGTAATATTTTAGTCAACGGCTCATAAAGGAAATTGAGTAAACTACCGATATATATTTTTGTACTATATTTCAATTGCTTTCTTGCAATACGACCAAAATTCTGTTTCAAACCTTTCACGGAAAATCTACCCCATATTTTCATGGAAGAATAAACTGCCAAAGTAAACCATACAAGCGCTGCAATAAGAACCACAAAACCGACATATTCCAATCCAAAACCACTTATAAGAACAATAATAATGCCTCCCCAATAAATAAGACTATAAATAAACTGGTAAAAATTAGTTAAGTATATTTTATGATTGACATCCATAATTGTCGTAAAAATACGTCCTGGTAATAAAAACAAATTCGCAATCAAAAGGCAATCGAGCAAGACACGGGTTTGTCCCAAAAACTCCAATGGCATCTTCAGGACAGTCAATAAAAAGAAGTCTTTAAAAATGAATATGAGGACAGTAAGAGGCAATAAGATTAACAAAAGCAATATCAGTGAGGTAATAATGTCGTAATCAGATTCTTTTGTTTTTCCTTGTTCCGAAATATATTTTATCAAAGTTGAGTCTAACGATAAATTTGCAAAAACACTTAAATTTCCAATAACCGATACTGTACTGAAGGCTCCAAACGCATCCAACCCTAAAATATTGGTAAAAAGGGGTATGCAAACAAAAATAAGAGCAACTGTCAGCACTAGTTGTACAACACCTGTGATTGAATTAAAAAAAATAAGTTTTTTCTTATTATTAAATTGCATACTAACAGTACCGTTGTTTTGTCGCAAAGACTTTATAATACAAACGAAAGGAAGAATTAATTATTATAAACTCAGATAGTGAATCCGTAGGTTTTTATCAAAAAAAAACTCCGGGAATTAAATCCTGGAGTTTTTTTATTTCTAAACTGCGATAATTTTACTCTGCAGCTGGGGCTTCTTCAGCAGGAGTTTCAGCTACAGGAGCTTCAACAACTGGTTCTTCTGCAGGAACTTCTTCCTCATTTGCAGCAGCTTCCGCTTCTGCAGCAACAGTTTTAGCCTCAGCACGTTTCTCAGCTAAAGCAGCAGCACGGGCTTTATTAACAGCTTTTTCTGCATCTAATTTAGCTTTTGCGTCAGCTTTCGCAGCTTCACTATCTTTAATCTTTACGGCATTCAATGCTGATTGCTTAGAAGTAACCCAAGTTTCGAATTTCTTTTCTGCATCAGCTTCGGAAAATGCGCCTTTTGCAACACCACCCAACAAGTGTTTTTTCATCAAAACTCCTTGAGTTGAAAGGATGTTACGAGTAGTATCTGTAGGTTGAGCACCTACTTGCAGCCAATACAAAGCTCTTTCGAAATTCAAATCTATTGTAGCAGGATTGGTATTCGGATTATACGAACCGATCCTTTCGATAAATTTTCCATCACGTGGAGCC
>JAVBTA010000043.1:0-62397 GCA_031556375.1 Bacteroidales bacterium
TGCCTTAAAGGAGGAATTATCAGAAATTCCAACTGTCGCAAAATTTGCGACAGTTCAACAAGAAGGAAAAAGGAAAGTTGAAAGACAAGTTGAGTTTTATAATCTTGACATGGTTATTTCTGTTGGATACAGAGTTCAATCAAATCGAGGTATTCAATTCCGTATCTGGGCAAATAAAGTCTTAAAGGAATATCTTATAAAAGGTTATGCCATCAATCAACGAGCCAAAGCGGAGCAGTTAGAAGATTTGAAGAATACGGTAAAACTTTTATCGAATGTAATCAATACCCAAAATCTGACAGCCGATGAAGCTACAGGATTGCTGAAAGTTATTACAGACTACACCTACGCTTTAGATACGTTGGATAGATATGATTATCAATCGCTTGAAATAGATTATACCACCAAAGAGGATACATTCATAGCAACTTACGATAATGCGATGGAAGCCATAAAGACACTCCGTGATAAATTTGGCAGCGGAGGACTTTTTGCAAACGAAAAAGACCAATCGTTCAAAAGCTCCATTAATACGATTTACCAAACGTTTGGAGGAAATGATTTATATCCGAGCATCGAAGAAAAAGCAGCCATGCTACTCTATCTTGTAGTAAAGAACCATTCGTTTAGTGATGGGAATAAGCGTATTGCTGCATTCCTATTCCTTTGGTTCTTAGAAAAGAACGGAATTTTGTATAAAAAAGATGGTTCAAGGTTGATAGAAAATAATACGTTAGTTGCTCTTACATTGATGATCGCTGAAAGCAGAACGGAAGAAAAAGATGTGATGGTTAAAGTTGTGATTAACTTGATTAACCAGAATAATTAATTTCTTTTTCATCCTGAAATACAAAGATATATTCCGAGAATAAAACATCAAGACTGGAGCCTCCGGTTATGTGGAAAATCTTCCTTTTTCGTACCTCAAAAGTGTATTTTTCACATAAGTCTTCTATGTTGTAATCCAAATATTTAGATTATTATTTTCGAATAAATATTTCTATTTTTATTTTTGTGAAAAGTATTTATCTTTGTATTAGGAAGTTGAAGATGAAGCAAGCTCTGCTGGGGAGCAACTTGTCAGCAATAAACTTCCCGCGTTACACTGTAACAATTTTATTTTAAGAGGATAGCTTTTGGGGTTATCCTCTTTTTATTGTTACAGGCATCGCCTTATGGCTAAGAAAACCCAAATGTAGGTTTTCTTTTTTTACAATAAACCTTATAAGAACAACCTTCTATCAGTAGCCAATTATTAATTGCTACATATTCCTGTTTCAGTCCTCATAAGAAAAGAGCCGCATTCTTGCCTAAGCAGAGTCACTGCATACTTTTTGCTAGCGGTCACTTAATATAGTTGTTCTTAAAGGTTTTATTTGACAATCCTGTGTACATAAGGTCTTTTTTCTTTTAGGACATAATACATTCTGTTCAATAATTTCCGGGCAATACGGATGATCGCTTTATTAGGCGGCATCCTTTTTACATACGAATGATAACTTAGAGTAAGGGCAGGATCTACCCGAATGGCGATCCAAGCACTCTCTACTAATATTGTTTTCAGAAAACGATGTCCTCTGACTGTCATATCTGTTTTATTATCATGCTCTCCACTGGAATGTCTATTAGGTATCAGGCCAACATAAGAGGATAAATGATCGATATTTTTAAATCGTTCAATGTTTTCCATTTGGGTAAGGAATGTAATTGCTCCTATTGTACCAATTCCCGGTATACTTTTTAACAGTTCCATTTCTTTCACATATCTTTGGCTCTGACACATCGTCCTGATTTTTCGATTGGTTTCTAAAAGAAGTTTTCGATGGTTTTCTACTTCTACAACCAAAAGATTCAAGCTATATCTACCTGATTCACATGTTAAAGAAACATCTTCTTTTATCCATCTGAGAAACCGACGGGACCAATGAGAAGTTGAATGGAAAAATTCTTTTGGATAAGTTATACCATAAAAATAAAGAAATGACTTAATTCGCTGCTTAAACCTAATCATATCTTGTACCAGCATGTTTCGTACACGTATCAAAGAACGGTCTTCCAAAGTTTCACTACTCAAGATATGAATAGGAATTAATTCTTGCGATCGAAGTGAACGAGCGATTTTTTTACTATCTACCGGATCTGTTTTTTGATATTGCTCTTTCTGGGTTGTAGGAACGTCCGAGGGATTAATCACAATATTAGTTATTCCTTCCGACAACAGCATATAATGAGCCCAAAATCCACTAAATCCAGCTTCATATGCGGAAAAATAATTACCATTGGGAAAGTTCTCTTTCAGATAATGAGCTAATATTTCCGCTTTTGGAGGTTGCGTAATCGTCTTGTAGTACATCTGATCCGTATAAATCGAAACAGTCCAACTCTTCAAATGAACATCTATTCCTACATAGATATTTTGACCTTCGAAATTTAATTCTTTCCTTTGTGTTAGCATAAATCGTTAGTTTTTATATTTTTATCAATTATCAATTCAAATATAATAACTCTTACGATTTATGCTCTTTCTACATCTCAATCGTTATTCAAATACAAACATAGGAACTTGCTTTATTTATTCTCTCCATAGAAATGGTGTATATCAGTTGAAAAAAGGAAAAATATGCAAATTTAGGCGTTCGTAAGTGACAACAGAAAGACAAATCGGTACAAATCAACGCAAAAGGCACCATTTATTTGATAATTATTTGATGTTTCTTTAACTTTGCTTGGACGATAATCGCTGGAGCAAGGTTTTATGAACAAAATTAGTTACATAAAAATTGTGTGTTGGAGAATTGTTGCCTCAATAACTTTGGTGGGAAAGAGACAGAAAAATGAAAGGAATTTGTACCTTTGTGGACGGATTGTGAAGCAAAAAACATCACAACAAGGAAGAACTATAAATAATTCTAATTATGGCAGAAATAAAAGAAAGAGCTGGAAGGAATAGAACAATTACTTTAACAAAAGACGAGTCTGATCTTTTTTCTAATAATTTACTAAATATTAAGGAAAGGAATCCGCTTGAATTAAGTAAGATAACCAATAAGACAATCAATAATGATTTATTTGAAATAATCGATTTATTACCAAAACAATTTGCAGATTTAATAATCATTGATCCGCCATATAACTTAACAAAAGATTTTAATGGTTTTACATTTAAATCATCTTCAAAAAATGAATATATAGATTACCTTCGTTCTTGGTTTCCCCAAGTTGTATCATTATTAAAACCCAATGGTTCTTTGTATTTGTGTGGTGATTGGAAATGTACGGCTGCCTTACAACAAGTAATGGAGGAAAACTTAATAATTCTCAATCGCATTACGTGGCAACGGGAGAAAGGAAGAGGAGCATTGAGTAATTGGAAAAATGGTATGGAAGATATATGGTTTGGCGTGAAAGACGCTAAAAATTATTATTTTAACGTTGAAGCAGTTAAACAAAAACGGAAAGTATTAGCTCCTTATAAAGAAAATGGAAAACCAAAGGATTGGGAAGAGACTGAAACTGGTAATTTTAGACTAACTTTTCCTTCTAATTTTTGGGATGACATCAGCATTCCATATTGGTCTATGCCGGAAAACACGGATCATCCCACCCAAAAGCCGGAAAAATTGATTGCAAAATTAATATTGGCTTCATGCCCCGAAAATGGAATTGTATTTGATCCTTTTCTTGGTTCGGGTACTACTTCTGTAGTTGCAAAAAAATTGAGTAGAAGATTTTGTGGTATAGAAATGAATACAGAATATTGTTGTTGGACAGAGAAGAGATTGCAAATGGCAGAATTAGACAACTCTATTCAAGGCTATACAGATGGTGTCTTTTGGGAAAGAAATTCGTTAAATGCTCAACAAGCTCAAAAAAAGGATGTGAAAAAGAAGCAAAATCAATCTGCTGGCTTATTATTTGATTGATAGGATGAGAATATGTGTAAAAGAATTATTTCAATTGTTAAAGATTTTTATTACTCTTGCCAGTGCAAGTATAACAAAGATAAAGATAATGTCAATTCAAAAAAAAAGACCCCTATGCTAAAAGAGTTTATTACATTCATTAAAACGAATGTAACTGGAAATAAATCCAATTTAATTAATCTTGTTCGTTCTAATTTTACTTTCACAAAAGATAGAAGTATATATTATTGTGATACTTTTGCAGTTCGGTTTTGTTATAGCCCTAACGGGAGCTTTTCAAATACAGTACTGTCATTATCTAATTTGCAAAAATATGATAATATTCCCGTTGTTATTTGCCTGGTTACTTCTATTGAAAATAAATTATTCCTGGCAAATACCTCTTTTTTGAAAAAGATAAGTCATAGTTCTCAGCAATTACGGATAGACAATATTAGAGGTAGTTTTAATGGTTCTGATATTATGAGGGAATATAATGGCATAGAAAATAAATCAGATAATATTGAGAAATTATTTGCATATCATTATGAGATTGGATTTGAAGAAAACTTACCTCGGCTTGTTGAAGCTACTAACAATATAGTTCCAACAGGTGAAAAGTTTTTTGTTGATAATGCAAAAGAATTACTTATTTTAGAATCCGTTTCAAGAGCAGAAAGTTTCTCAAAGTCTCAGGATTATGTTTTACTCAAATCAGAGCTTGATGAGAAGTTGAAAAAATATAAAGACACTATTCTTGTGGCAAGTCATATTGAGAATGTAAATATTCGTGGTCGTATTATTGAATATTTAATTGCAGGTGATGATGAAGAATTAAAACAAAAACTGACTGAGGAGATAACAACAGAATACAGCAGAGCACCTGTTTTTCAGACTAGAAATACCTTGGGGGATTATTTGAAAGATTTTGATTGCTACGATACCGCGACAGATATCAAGACTAAAATAATGATCCTAAATTCAAATCCCAAAGCCTATAATATTGATAAGTTTCTTGAATTTATGAGTAAAGAAAAAACTGTCTTAATGTTTTACTTTATTGGTGTTGATGCGACAAAAATTGTAAACACAACGTTAGTATCTGTTTACCAAGAAAATTTAATTAACACAATAGCTGTTCAATCTCACTGGGCAGGGAGAAATTCAAGAGGAGTTACTCAGTTTGAGGGGGCATCTATTCATAATTTAATAAATAATCCAAACAATAATACGATAAATAAAGAAAACGCTCTTGCTTTTCTTGAAAAAATAATAAAAATGTAAATCCTCATTTGCCAATTTTTTTTTTCCAACTTTCTCAAAAATGCGGACACGTTGCGGACACGGAGAGAAAAAGAAAACGCTAAATCTTTATTTCTAAATGATTTAGCGTTTTTAAAAGTACCCAGAGCCGGGATCGAACCGGCATGGAAGTGAATCCACTGGTGTTTGAGACCAGCGCGTCTACCGATTCCGCCATCTGGGCTTGTCGAAAAGACGGGTGCAAAGTTACGACTTTTTTTTTATCTCACAAATTTCTATCTGTATTTTTAATGCATCTCACAAATTATTTTGTACTTTTGAACTTTATAACTCACAAATTCTCTGTAAAAATCTATTTTTATTAACATGAAGTTCTATTTTACATCCATTTTTTTTTATTTCTTTGTTTGTATAGGATTGGCACAAACGGCACAGGACAGCGCTTATTTTGCGTCCTTGATCAATCAGGTCGGAGAAATCCCCAGTGTAAAACCTGGTACAAAGATAATTAAGATGCCGGCAACTCCTGCCGGATTCAAACTTCAGTTATCAGGAAGTGACAATCAACAGGTGATTGATAATGAAGGAAATATTCATACTCCACTTGTTTCAACTCCGGTTAAACTTTATTTTCAATTATCAGGAACAAGTGTTGATACAATATTGGATGTCGCAAATAAATCGGTTCTGGTTCCCGGAAAATACAAAAATGAAGGGATCAATAAAAAACCGCTTGTGATACCTGCGTTAAGAGAATGGCATGGATACGAAGGAACTTTTGAACTGCAGAAATCCTCATCGATAGTCATAGATCCGAAAGATAAAAATACACTTCAAAAAGCGGCGGAAATCTTTCAGAACGATCTGTTTCTATTCACAGGAATCAAACCTGAGATTAAAATAGGAAAGCCACAGCCAGGAGATATTTTCCTGACTTTACAGGAAAAAGATAAAAGTATTGGTGATGAAGGATATTATTTAACGATTGATAAACATATATCTATCAGTGCATTGCAATATAAAGGTTTGTTTTGGGGAACTCGTACTGTACTTCAGATACTCGATCAGGATTTAAATCATAAATCGTTGCCTAAAGGAATCACCCGCGATTATCCAAAATATGAGGTTCGTGGTTTTATGTTGGATGTTGCAAGGAAATTCTTTACAATAGACTTCCTTCGTGATTACGTGAAATTAATGTCTTATTACAAAATGAGTAATTTCCAGATTCACCTGAATGACAATGGTTTCGATAAATATTTCCATAAAAACTGGGATGAAACATATGCTGCTTTCCGTTTGGAAAATACCACTTATCCTAAGTTAACGGCTAAAGACGGTTCATATAGTAAGAAAGAATTTATTGAATTACAAAAACTGGCGAACGATTATGGGGTGACAATCATTCCGGAAATCGATGTTCCCGCGCATTGTCTTGCATTTGCTCATGCTATTCCGGAGGTTGGAAGTAAGGAATACGGAATGGATCACCTGGAGCTGCATAATCCTCTTACTTACAAAGTCGTGGAGAATGTTCTCAAAGAATATATACAAGGGCCAGATCCGGTGTTTATCAATAAGGAAATTCATATTGGTACAGACGAATATAATAAAAAGGAAGCTGAGTCTTTCCGGGCTTTTACTGATCATTTTATCAGGTATGTACAAGGATTCGGAAAAGATGTACGGATTTGGGGCGCTCTCACTCATGCGCAGGGAAAAACCCCTGTAACATCGGAAAATGTCACGATGAATGCGTGGTATAATGGCTATGCAGACCCGGTGGAAATGAAAAAATTAGGATACAAACTGGTCAGTACTCCCGACGGATACCTCTACATTGTGCCTGCAGCAGGATATTATTACGATTACCTGAATCTGAAAATGTTGTTCGACCGTTGGGAACCAATCAATGTCGGAAAAGTTGCTTTTGCTCCCGGAGATACCACTATCCGTGGAGGTATGTTTGCCGTTTGGAATGATATTGTGGGCAATGGCGTCACGATGAAAGACGTAAATGATCGCGTATTCCCTGCATTACAGGTACTTGCGCAAAAGATGTGGGCCGGTAAAGAAGAAAATCTGACATACGAAGCTTTCCATGAACTAGCTGTTAAAGTAGGTGAGGGGCCCGGGCTAAATATGAGGGGAAAACTACCTGCAGGAGGTGATCATCTGGTATTTTCAAATAATTTCGAAAAAACAGAAAATTCCTCAATAAACATCTGCTATTCAGCCGGATACGAAGGAAATGCTCTTTGGCTGAAAGGTAGTGAAAGTTATTGTCAACTCCCGTTTGTAGAAGCCGGATTCGATTATACGGTTTCTTTTCGTATCAATCCTGATGAAATTACTCCCGGAGCCGTATTGTTTAGTTCTCCGAATGCCACTGTGAAAATTATGGATAATGGAAAACTTGGATTCTCTCAGGAGCAATATGATAACGATTTCGACTATACCCCTCCGGTAAAAGAATGGACTTTAATTACAATAACCGGCACGAACAAAGGAACTTCCTTGTATGTTAATGGTGCTTTATACAAAAAACTATACGACGGGCAGATTTTCTGGGAAGGAGTTGAAAAACCCAGTCGGAAAATGCAAACTTTGTTTTTTCCATTACAATATATCGGTGACAAAAATAACGCTTTCAAAGGCGGTATCGATGATATCTCCGTTTATAATATAGCTTTGGACGATGAAAAAATTCAACAACTATCAAAACAATGAATGCAAATACTATCCTCAAAAACGGATTAAAGAAAGACTTGAAATATTGTCTTAAGACTATTGACTACGACCATCTGTTCATTCTGATCGATGAAAATACAGAACAAAAATGTCTGCCGTTATTATTGAAAACGGAAGTTATTGATATGGCAGACTTAATCGTTATTCCTTCCGGAGAAAAAAATAAGAATCTGGAGACTTTAGCAACAGTCTGGAAATATTTGTCCAAAAATGGCGCTACTCGTAAGTCGTTGTTAATCAACCTAGGAGGCGGATTGTTGACCGACCTGGGAGGATTTGCTGCCGCGACTTTCAAAAGAGGGTTGCATTTCATTAATATTCCTACAACACTGCTCTCCATGGTCGATGCTGCTGTGGGAGGAAAGACCGGGATTAATTTTCTCGGACTCAAAAACGAAATCGGCGCTTTTGCACCTGCTGATTTTGTCCTGTTGGATACTGGGTTCCTCAAATCTCTGAATCATGAAAATATCTTATCAGGATATGCAGAAATGCTTAAACATGCTTTGATAAGTTCAGAAGAGAATCTTCAGGAGTTATTGGCATTTAATCTCGATGAAATCGACTATAATGAGTTATTACCGTTATTGATAACCTCAGTTGGGATCAAGGAAAAAATTGTTGAAGAAGACCCAAAAGAAGAAGGGATTCGCAAGGCATTAAATCTGGGGCATACCACAGGACATGCTATCGAAAGTTATTGTATTGAAACCGGCAAACCGGTATTGCATGGATATGCTGTTGCCTGGGGAATTATTTGCGAACTTTATCTGTCGTTTATGAAACTCGGTTTCGACAAACAAAAACTGGTAAAAACGGCCCATTTCATCAAGGAAAATTATGGATCATTTGTCTTTGACTGTAAAATTTATGATCATTTATATCAATTGATGCAACATGATAAGAAAAATGAAAATGCAGATACCATCAATTTTACATTATTGAAAGGCATAGGTGATATAAGAATCAATCAAACAGCCAGCAAAGAAGAGATCTTTGAAGCCCTGGATTTTTTACGGGAATTTTAGTTTATTTTTCTGTTTTCTGCCGCAGTAGAAATCTATCATTCGAACAATAGATCGTTGACATACCGGACAAATAAGTGAATTGTCGCGCATTAAGCAACGGTCTTGAGGTCTGTAAATGCCTTTAGCAACGTATCCCCCTCCTTCAAAAGCGCCGATTTTACCGGGATTTTCAGGGTCTACAGAAGTCGGAACCGGAGTTCCTTTCGGCACCATATCTTTCCATTTGGACTCGAAATTGACTAAAGTTGTGATATTGGGTTCCCATGGTTCCGTCTTTAAGGAATAAAAATCTTCATATGAAGTCGATGAATCGAAATATTCGTCTCCTAATCCGGCAAAGCTATGGCCGAACTCGTGTGCCATCACCCGGGCAGAATACTTATGATCGACTGTTCCGATGGCATAAAAATTGAAAATACCTCCGCCTCCGTATTTTTCCGAATTAACCAGGATCATAATGGCATCACAAGGAACATTCCATACAGCGTCCCGGATAGGAAGGTAATCTTCTATTGTCAGATAACGTTCACTATTGAAAGTCCAGAAACCTGAGTTTAATGCTGTGTTGGCCCATTTGTCAAAGCCGGGATAATCTGTTCCGGAGTCTTTTGAGTCCAGATGAACGGCCCAGATATTGAAATCATCCCTATGTTTGTTGTATGGTGCCAGCGAAAATAGCGAATCACACAAACGCTTGGTATCCTCAAGGAATTTTTCTTGTTCTGCAGAAGAATATCCTTCTGCTAATATGACTAAATCTACTTTTTGAGCGGATTCTCCTTTGTATTGGACTTTAATTATCTTGTTGTCTTGCTTCGGACTATGGTCGATGAATACACTTTTAGGATCGATTTCCATTTTGAAAACCGGTTCGAATTGCATATTATCTTTATTCCGGTGTTCCAGAACTAAAATCGCATTACTTTTTGGGAAAGGGGTGCTAACACTGTTTGTATAAGATTTTGTGATTTCACCGGCTTCTTTGGTGGTTATCCATTCCTGAAACAACGTGCTGAGCCCTTTGGAATATATCAGGCGGTTGTCTGTTTTATCATACAGTTTAATCGTATATTCCCCATAATTAAAAGGATCGATCAGAATATTGGTTGGTCCGCCCCAAACCGGTTCCTGGTGAAGTTTCAGCAAACTGGCCTGTTGAGTTGCCTTGTTCCCAGTTAGGATAAAGTCAAAACGCAGGGTTTTAGGTTCGAAGTAGTGATTGAAATCAATTTGCGCCTGAATGTAGGAAATTGAGAAAAGAAAGATTGCTAAAATCTTGTATCTGATTGTAAATCGCATGATCTCTAATAGTATTAGTTATTTCTTACAAAAGTATGTTTTTTGTCTGAATAAAAGGTGTGGATTTCGTAAAAAATACAAAAACAGAAGGATTTTATTTTTTTTGATTTACCTTTGTAGCTTATAATGAAAGCAATAAAGAATATATTATTGTTTGTTTTGTTTGTGACACTGGCTTATGGCTTGGTTGCATCGAAGAGTATTGCTTATTGTTGTGGAATGTGTCATACTGAAGTAAGGGAGACTTCTGTGAAGGACGATTCTTGCTGCGATTCAGAGGGCTCATGTTGCCATGAGCAGATGTCCTGTTGTGGTTCGGAAGATACAGAAGAACCGGCAGACCACGATTGTCAGAAAGATCCATGCCGTGTTGCCTATATACAATTCGATTGGAGTCCGGAAGTCGTATCTAAAACGATAGCACCCTCACTTCCTGTATTGGATTTATTTTACGGAAATTATTTGCTGACGGATCTTGTCGCACAGATATCTGAGATTCAATCTTCAAAACTATCACCGCCTCCATTGATACCTCTTTCTCCGAGGGAATATCTTTCTTTTCTGAATATACTGGTCATTTGATTTTACTTTTTTGTCCGAGAGATTTGAAATACTTTCACATTAAAGTAAAATATCGTCATGTATAAATCTATAATATTTGTGTTCCTGCTGATGATTACGCAGGGAGTTATTGTTGCCGGGCCCCTGAAAGGAACGGTGACCGGAATAAAAGGAGAACCGCTGGAAGGGGTGAGATTATACTGGAAAAGTACTTCGAGCGGTACAACATCTGATGAAACGGGCAAATTTAATTTGTCGCGAAGTAGTCAATCAGATAGTTTGGTTGTGTCTTATATCGGATATATTACACAAACAATCGGGGTGAAAGACTCTACAACAGAACTGAATGTCGCATTAAAGGAATCAACTGAATTAGAAGAAGTTGTTGTTACTCCGGATAATACAGGATTACTTTCTATGCGCTCAACGATTATGCAAACACAAAAGATCACGTACGATGAGTTATGTCGTGCGGCTTGTTGTAACCTGGCCGAGAGTTTTGAGACCAATCCTTCTGTCGATGTGGCTTATAGCGATGCTGTAACCGGTGCAAAGCAAATCAAATTGCTGGGTCTGGCAGGCTCATATGTGCAGATGTTGACGGAGAACTTCCCTAATTTCAGGGGATTATCAGCTCCCTACGGACTCGACTATGTCCCTGGGCCATGGATGGAGAGTATCCAGGTCTCGAAAGGAACTTCCTCTGTGAAAAACGGTTATGAGGCTATTACGGGACAGATCAATGTCGAATATAAGAAACCTCCGACCTCGGATATCGTTTCTGCTAATGTATTTGCTGCCGATAATGGCCGGTATGAAGTCAATGCCGATGCTTCGGCTTTCCTGAGTAAAGATCTCTCGACCGGATTGTTGGTACATTATTCCAACGAAGAAAAAGAATTCGATATGAATGATGACGGTTTTTTGGATTCTCCATTGAAGCATCAGTTCAATATTATGAACCGCTGGTATTACCGTACTCCGAAATTTATTTCTCAAGCGGGGATAAAGTATATAAATGAGAGTCGTACGGGAGGCCAGGAAAGCGATGCGTTACCTTTGGAGTCTTCTGTTCCTCTTTATCGGACGACTATGGATGTGAATCGTGGAGAGTTCTTTACGAAGAACGGACTGATCCTGAATCCTGAGAAAAATGAAAGTCTGGCATTGATCTTCAGCGGATCTTACCATGATCAGGAATCTGCATTCGGATATCGTCCATACAATGCTGATCAGTCTAATTTGTATGGAACATTGATGTATGAAACGGAATTATCCAAAAAACATAAAATAAGTGCAGGATTGAACGTTAATTATGATCATTTTAATGAAATATATAATTTGTTTTACGCAGATCCGGAAGTTAATTACTTCTACCATCCTGAGGATGTACATACAAAAAACGGAGAAACTGTTACAGGAGCCTATCTGGAATACACATTTAATAAAGATGATAAGTTTGTTTTATTAGCAGGATTAAGAGGTGATTATAGCTCTCAGTATGATTTTTTTGTGACTCCACGCCTGCATTTGAAATATAATTTCACGGATTGGTTGCATCTGAGAGCATCTGCGGGAAAAGGGTTCAGAACAGTTCATGTATTACCGGAAAACAGTTTTTATCTTGCCAGTAGCAGAACATTCAATATTGCGGATAACCTGGATCAGGAAGAAGCCTGGAATTATGGATTAAACTTAGGCTTTTATATTCCGGTTGCCGGAAAAGAGTTGGTAGTGAACGCCGAATGGTATTATACGGATTTCATGAAACAGGTTGTCACAGATGTTGATACAGACCCGCATGCCGTGTCATTTTATAATCTTGACGGCAAATCATATTCTTCCAGTTTTCAGCTTGAAGCATCCTATCCGTTTTTCAGAGGGTTCACTCTGACAGCAGCTTATCGTACAATGGACACGAAAACGACCTACAATGGTATCCTGAGAGATAAACCATTGACAGGAGATTACAAAGGTTTGATAACAGCATCTTATCAAACACCTCTTCGCAAATGGCAGTTTGATGTTACTTCCCAGTTCAATGGGGGAGGACGGATGCCTGATGCTGATAAAACGAATCCTCTCTGGGGTAACTCGTTCGATTCATTCACAGTCCTGAATGCTCAGGTTTCCAAATTTTTCCGTACATGGTCGATTTATGCCGGAGCAGAAAATATCCTGGATTTTATGCAGGATCACCCGGTGATCTCTCCGGAAAATCCATGGGGAAAAAATTTTGATGCAACCATGATCTGGGGGCCTGTACATGGACGGAAATTTTATATCGGTATCCGTTGGAATTTGCCAAAAAATTAAAGAATAATAGTTAATTTGAATTGATATGAAAACAAAACACGCATTTTTAGTATTAATGAGTGCCATATTTACATTATTTATGGCTACTGATACGTTTGCACAAGACAAACAAGCAAAGAAAAAAGGCAAAGAAACAGTGAAATTCTATGTTGAAGGCATGGAATGTAAAAATTGCCAGGCTAAAGTGGAAAAAAACATTGCTTACGAAAAGGGTGTAACTGATTTGAAGTGCAATTTGGCAGATAGAACAGTGGAAGTGACCTACAAAACGGATAAAGCTACTCCTGAAAGTTTGAAAAAAGGTTTTGAAAAGATCGGAATGCCTGCGGTTGAGGCCGATAGTGTGAAGGTGAAAAGGCAGGAGTAAATTTGTCAGGAAAAAATGGTTAACTTTGTCTTTAAATAGATAAAGAAACAATTTTATTCTGATTATGAAGAATATCGATCAAAACGAAATAATCCTGATCAATATATCGGGAGATGATAAACCGGGAGTAACAGCCTCCTTAACGGAAATTCTTGCCCGATACGACGCTAATATCCTCGATATCGGGCAAGCTGATATCCATAGTACTCTCTCATTGGGTATTCTTTTTCAATCGAAAGAAGGAGAGTCGGGTGAGATTTTAAAAGAGTTACTCTTTAAAAGCTATGAATTGAATGTTCAGATCAAGTTCCGGCCTGTCAGTGAACAGGAATACTCCGGTTGGGTGAACATGCAGGGAAAGGATCGTTATATTGTCACTTTATTGGGACGCAGGCTTTCTGCGAAGCAGATTGCGGCAGTTACTGCCGTGGTTAGCGCTCAGGGACTTAACATAGATCATATCAATCGATTAACCGGTCGTATTCCTCTTGACGAGAGTGTGCGGGCGCCAAAAGCCAGTGTTGAATTTTCCGTCAGGGGAACACCTTTCGATAAAGAACAGATGAGCAAAGATTTGCTCTCTCTTTCCTCAGACCTGGAATTTGATGTTTCTTTCCAGGAAGAAAGCATGTTTCGTCGGACTCGCCGGCTTATTTGTTTCGATATGGATTCCACCCTTATTTCGACTGAAGTGATCGATGAACTGGCTGCCGCCAATGGAGTCGGCGACCAGGTCAGGATGATAACGGAATCTGCGATGCGTGGTGAGATCGATTTTAATGAAAGTTTTAAACAACGGGTTGCGTTGTTAAAAGGCCTGGATGCTTCTGTAATGCAGCAAATAGCCGAAAATCTTCCGATAACAGAGGGCGCGGATCGGTTGATGCGTATTCTCAAGAAAATGGGCTTTAAAATTGCGATTCTTTCCGGAGGTTTTACGTATTTCGGTAATTACCTGAAACAAAAATATGGAATTGACTATGTTTATGCCAATGAATTGGAGATACAAGATGGCATTTTGACCGGAAACCATCTCGGAGATATCGTCGACGGAAAACGAAAAGCCGAACTTCTGCGGTTAATTGCACAGGTCGAAAATGTGGATATCCGTCAGACTGTTGCTGTAGGTGATGGAGCCAATGATTTACCAATGATCAGCATTGCCGGACTCGGTATTGCTTTTCATGCAAAACCAAAAGTGAAAGCAAATGCCAAACAGTCGATTTCAACGATAGGTTTAGATGGTATCCTATATTTCCTGGGGTATAAAGATTCGAATTTAGATGAATCACTATTTTGATGTGAGTTCGATTCTCTATTGTTAAATTTTATCAATATCTATATGTGGATGAGAATATAATATTGCGGGGACGTATTTTATAGTTTTGACAATATGTATTCAATTCATTTTCCCAAAAAAGAAAAATAAAATGTTTTTTCTTTGATTATTTCAAATCATAATTATTACCTTTGTCCTTATACTTAAAAAAATGTCTTAATTTTTTGATCTGTTAATTTAGTAATAATTGAACGAAATATACACTATGTCTGAAAAACACGGTATTATCTCACAGGTAATTGGGCCTGTTGTTGACGTTTCTTATGAAAAAGGTTCACAAACATTACCTAAAATTCACGATGCACTGGTTATTGAACGTGAAGGCGGAAAAAAGCTTATTGTTGAGGTTCAACAACATATTGGAGAAAATACAGTCCGCACTGTTGCCATGGATTCTACAGATGGATTGCAGAGAGGTGTAAAAGCTGTCAATACAGGTACTCCTATTTCTATGCCGACAGGCGATCAGGTAAAAGGCCGTTTATTGAATGTAATCGGGGAAACCATCGATGGAATGAAACCGATTTCGAAAGAAAATGCAGCACCCATTCACCGTGATCCTCCAAAATTTGAAGATCTCTCTACCTCTACGGAAATCCTTTTTACCGGAATTAAAGTAATCGATTTGCTTGCTCCTTATTTGAAAGGAGGAAAGATTGGTCTTTTCGGTGGGGCTGGTGTTGGTAAGACAGTGTTGATCATGGAGCTGATTAATAACATTGCTAAAAAACATAACGGTTTCTCTGTGTTTGCCGGAGTCGGTGAACGTACCCGTGAAGGAAATGACCTGCTTCGTGAGATGATCGAGTCGGGCGTTATCCGTTACGGAAAAGAATTCAAGGAAAGTATGGAAAGAGGCGAATGGGACTTGTCGAAGATCGATTATGATGAGTTGGCAAAATCCCAGGCTACTTTGGTTTTCGGGCAGATGAATGAACCTCCCGGTGCCCGTTCTTCGGTAGCTTTGTCGGGTCTGACTATTGCTGAATCATTCCGTGATGCCGGTGGAGATTCCGGACGTGATATCTTATTTTTTATCGATAATATTTTCCGTTTTACACAGGCAGGTTCCGAGGTATCGGCTTTGCTTGGACGTATGCCGTCTGCTGTGGGTTACCAACCTACGCTGGCTACAGAAATGGGTATTATGCAGGAACGTATCACTTCAACGAAAAATGGCTCAATTACGTCTGTACAGGCAGTTTATGTGCCTGCGGACGACTTGACCGACCCTGCTCCTGCAACAACATTCTCACACTTGGATGCAACGACTGTACTTGACCGGAAAATTTCGGAGTTAGGTATTTATCCGGCTGTAGACCCGCTGGCGTCCACGTCGCGTATTCTGGATCCGAATATTACAGGAGAAGATCATTATAACACAGCTCAACGTGTAAAACAATTGTTGCAACGCTATAAAGAATTACAGGATATTATCGCGATTCTTGGTATGGAAGAACTTTCTGAGGCTGACAAACAGGTCGTTAACCGTGCCCGTCGTGTACAACGCTTCCTGTCGCAACCATTCTTTATGGCTGAAGCTTTCTCCGGAGTCCCGGGTGTAATGGTTTCCATCGAGGATACCATTAAAGGTTTCAATATGATTATGGATGGAGAAGTGGACGATCTGCCGGAACAGGCATTCCTTAATGTCGGAACGATTGAAGATGCCAGAGAAAAAGCAGCAAAATTGAAAGGAAACGTAAAATAAGAAGATATGCAACTCACTATTGTTTCACCTGAGAAGACATTGTATTCCGGAGAGGCTGAGTTGGTGACTCTTCCTGGGATAGTCGGGAGTTTTACGATCCTGGAACGCCATGCTCCTATTATTTCGTCGCTCGAAAAAGGAACCCTGGTTTATAGGATCAATGGTGAAGATAAAGAGTTGTCCATAAACGGAGGTTTTGTGGAAGCAAAAAACAATGTGGTTTCGGTTTGTATAGATTAATATAAAGATGAGTAAAGGAATCAAGACATATGTAGTTCTTTTGATTATTATACTCGCCCTTACTTTATGCGCATATCTTTTCTTTGCCTGGTATGGGCAGGAGTATGCTCCTAGGTATTTTTTATTGATACCGTTACTATACATAATTGACGGTTATCCTCTTTCGGTAATGATTGGAAAACAAGCCGAAAAAGGAGAAAGGATATCAGTGAAGAAGTTGATGATCATGCGATTGGTTAGAATTTTCGGTTCACTGATAATCCTGGTGTTAGGTATTATTTTGGATAAAGCACACATGTTGGCCTTTGTTGTTTTTTTTGTGATATTTTATATTGTTTATCTTGTTTTTGAAACAATTGTCATGAAAAATTCGCAACGGCCGGATAAAAAAACGGAAGTATGAGGTTTTGTAATAGTAATTATATCGCCAAGGTAGTTTTATCCTTGTGTTTGCTTTTTGTATCGGGTTCGATATTGAAGGCAGACGAAGGTAAATCTGAGAAAGAATCATTCGATCTGAAAGAAATGATTTTTTCTCACGTGCTGGATTCTTACGATTGGCACTTGTTTACGGTCGGAGAGCATCATTATTCTATCCCACTTCCGGTGATTGTAAAAAGCCAGGATAGAGGATGGTTTGTTTTCTCATCATCAAAACTTGCTCATGGCGAAAGCTATGAAGGTTTTCATATTTCTCATGAAGAAGCTTATAAAGGGAAAATTGTCGAGGCTTCAGTTTCAGGCGAAAATATTCGGCCATTGGATCTGTCATTTACTAAAAATGCAGCTTCTATCTGTCTTGCATCAGTAATATTGGTATTGTTGTTTGTATCTTTGGCTTCAGGTTATAAAAAGGATCCATTCTCTCCGCGACGTGGTTTTGCGGGTTCATTGGAGATGTTGACATTATCAATTCTGAATGATGTGATAAAACCTTGTGTGGGAGTAGAATACAGGCGGTTTGCACCATATTTGTTGACTGCATTCTTTTTCATATTTTTCAATAATTTATTGGGATTGATTCCGATTGTCCCGGGAGGGGCTAATGTTACCGGAAATATTTCCATTACATTTGTATTGGCGATGTTCACATTTATGATAACAAACCTTTACGGAAGTAAGGAATATTGGAAAGAGATTTTCTGGCCGGATGTGCCTACATGGTTGAAAGTGCCTATACCTATTATGCCATTTATTGAACTATTGGGAATTTTTACTAAGCCGTTTGCATTGATGATCCGTCTTTTTGCCAATATGTTGGCCGGACACATTGTTATTCTGGTATTGGTAAGCTTGATTTTCATTTTTTCTATCATGGTTGGTCCTGCGGTTGCCACAGGAGTGTCTGTCGTATCTGTCGCATTTTCAGTTTTTATGTTGTTGTTAGATGTTTTGGTGTCGTTTATCCAGGCTTATGTATTTACGATGCTATCATCCATCTTTATAGGCATGGGACGTGTACAACATCATGCAAATCATTAGGATTAAGAAATAATAAATAATAATAATCACTAAAGAAAAAAATTATGTTACTGACGATTTTATTACAAGCTGCTGCAGGTGCAGGATTAGCAAAATTGGGAGCTGCAATAGGGGCCGGAATTGTTGCCATTGGTACCGGATTGGGAATTGGAAAAATTGGAGGACAAGCAATGGATGCTATCGCCCGTCAGCCGGAAGCTGCAGGAGATATCCGGGCTAATATGATTGTGGTTGCCGCTTTGATTGAAGGAGTTGCTTTCCTTGCTGTTATTGTTTGTGCTTTAGCTATTTTCTTATAATCAATATGGAACTGTTTACGCCGGATATAGGTCTTATATTCTGGATGATCATTCCATTCGGGGTTGTCTTTTTTATACTGGCAAAATTTGCATGGCCTGTTATAATGAAGGGAGTTGATAAGCGGGCAGCTTTTATTGATGATTCACTTAAAGCAGCAAAAGAAGCCAACGACCGTTTATTGGGCATCAAAGAGGAGAGTGAGAAAATTCTCTTCCAGGCCAAAGAAGAACAACTTCGTTTGCTTAAGGATGGAGCCGATATGAGAGACCAGATGATTAAGGAGGCTAAGCAACAGGCTGCTGTTGAGGCTGATAAACTCATCAAAGAGGCTCGTATGGCTATTCAGAAAGAGAAAGAAGATGCTATTCGTGATGTGCGTGCCCAGGTGGCTGAACTTTCCATTGGTATTGCTGAAAAAGTCTTGAGAAGAAATCTTGAGGACAAAGAAGCTCAAATGGAATTGGTAAATAAACTCATTGACGAAGTGCAGAAAAATTAAAAAATGGATTCAAGCAGAATATCAGTCAGATACGCAAAAGCAGCTTACGAGTTTGCTCTGGAAAATGAGGAGGAAACCCGGCTCTATGAGAATATGAAGCTGTTGAGCAGTCATTTTTTTGCCTTCAAAATGATGTCGAAGGTGATGGAAGATCCTACAATTCCTGCAAGTGAAAAGGAAAAGATCCTGACCACGGCCGGAGGAGGGAATTCTGTATGTGAATCATATAAAAAACTACTTAAACTGATTATTGATCATAAACGCGAAAAGTATACATTGTTTATTGCGTTGATGTATCAGACCTGGTATCGTAAGCAAAAGAGAGTGGTCATCACCAAACTGACGACTACGGATAAACTTTCTGATGAAGTTCAACAGAAAATAGTCCGGCTGGTTGCCGACGAAACAAAGGAAACTGTAGATCTGGAGACAATCATCGATCCTGATATTATCGGTGGATTTGTGTTGGAACTGGATGATGAACAGTTGGATGCAAGTGTCAGAAGTCAGTTAATGAGAATGAAACAAGAGCTGATAGATGGAAAAACACAGCTCTAGTAATTTTAAAAAGTAAAGTTATGCCTGAAATAAAAGCAAGCGAAGTTTCGGAAGTGCTGAAAATGCAGCTTGAGGGGGTGGACACCCGTGTGAAATTCGAAGAAGTGGGTACAGTGCTCCAGGTAAGCGACGGGGTGGTTCGCATCTTTGGTTTGAGTAATGCCGAATCAGGTGAGTTGCTTCAGTTTGAAAATGGGGTTATGGCTATTGTCATGAACCTGGAAGAAGATAATGTCGGAGCAGTATTGCTTGGAACTACCGATTTGGTAGAGGAAGGTGATAACGTAAAACGTACCGGTCGTATTGCCTCTATCCCTGCAGGGGAAGGTTTGCTGGGACGTGTTATCAATCCATTAGGAGAACCTATCGATGCAAAAGGCTCTATTCAGGGCGAATTGCTTGATATGCCGCTCGAACGCAAAGCTCCCGGGGTAATCTTCCGTCAGCCGGTAAATGAGCCATTACAGACAGGGATCAAGTCTATCGACGCCATGATCCCGATCGGCCGTGGTCAACGTGAGTTGATTATTGGTGACCGTCAGACCGGAAAGACAGCAATTGCCATCGATGCAATTATTAATCAACGGGATAATTTCCTTGCCGGAAATCCGGTATATTGTATTTATGTGGCTATAGGCCAGAAAGGTTCTACTGTAGCTAATATTGTGAATACATTGCGGGAGAAAGGCGCTTTGGAATATACTATCATCGTTTCCGCGACAGCTTCGGATCCTGCGGCATTGCAGTTCTATGCTCCGTTTGCAGGTGCTGCTATCGGTGAGTTTTTCCGTGATACCGGTCGTCATGCTTTGGTTGTTTACGATGACTTATCGAAACAAGCGGTTTCTTATCGTGAGGTATCTCTGATTCTTCGTCGTCCTTCAGGCCGTGAAGCTTATCCGGGTGATATCTTTTATCTGCACTCACGTTTGTTGGAACGTGCCGCTAAGATTATTAAGAATGATGATGTGGCCCGTCAGATGAATGATGTTCCTGATAACTTGAGACCGAAAATCAAGGGAGGGGGATCTTTAACGGCATTGCCCATTATCGAGACACAGGCGGGCGACGTTTCGGCCTATATCCCGACAAACGTTATTTCTATCACTGACGGACAGATCTTTCTCGAAACCGGATTGTTCAACGCCGGTATCCGTCCTGCAATCAACGTGGGTATTTCCGTTTCCCGTGTGGGCGGTAACGCTCAGGTAAAAGCAATGAAGAAAATTGCCGGAACATTGAAGACCGACCAGGCTCAATACCGTGAATTGGAGGCGTTTACCAAGTTTGGCGGTGATATGGACCAGGTTACAAAAATGACTCTGGATAAAGGTAAAAAGAATTCGGCATTATTGATCCAACCTCAATATCATCCGCTTCCTGTGGAAAAAGAAATTGCTATTATTTATGCCGGAACTCAAGGTTTATTACTGGATGTTCCTGTAGAAAAGGTTCGTGATTTCGAAAAAATATATCTCGAAGTCCTTGAATTGAGACACCGTAGCGATGTATTGGATATCCTTAAAAAAGGAGTTCTCAATGAAGATGTGGAACAGGTATTAAAACAAGTTGCAGCAGCTGTTGCACGAGAATTTAAATAATTGAAAATTGAAAGTTGAGAATGATTTATACGTGACTAAGCCCATTCTCAATTCTCAATCCTCAAATAATTATGGCTTCATTAAAAGAAATAAAAGGGCGGGTCGCTTCTGTCAAATCGACACAAAAGATCACTTCTGCCATGAAAATGGTGGCTTCAGCGAAGTTGCGTAAGGCTCAATATCAAATAGAGAATTTTTTGCCTTACGAGACCCGGCTGATGGAGATTCTGAATAGTTTTCTTTCGTCTGAAATAGATTTTAAGTCTGTCCTCTCGGAACAGCGGGAAGTGAAACGGATTGCAGTTGTGATTTTGTCGTCAAATTCCAGCTTGTGCGGTGCTTTTAATTCTAATATGAACCGTTTGCTTGGAGATTTAATACGCAAATATCCGGAACTGAAAGGATCTGATATCGATGTTTATCCTGTTGGGAAGAAGATTGAGGAAATAGTGACAAAGCATTTTGATCTTCAGGTTCAGGGAAGTTTCATTCCTTTGATGGATAAACCAAATTTTGAAGGGGCCCGAGAGATTGCGGATAAATTGATCGCAGATTTTATTTCAGGAAAGATAGACCGTGTAGAATTGATTTACAATCATTTTAAGAGTACTGCTGTTCAGGTTCCGACTGTTGATGAGTTTCTTCCTATTGAACTTGGAAAAAATCAAGAGCAGGCGGTTTCGCATGTCTCTACGGACTATCTTGTTGAACCTGATAAGAAAACTATCATAGAATCGCTGATCCCGAAGTCGTTGCGTACGAAAATTTATGCGGTTCTTTTGGATTCTGCGGCTGCAGAACAAGCGGCCCGGATGGTTGCCATGCAGGTTGCAACAGATAATGCACAGGAAATTCTGGAAGGTTTGACTATCCAGTACAATAAACAACGTCAACAGTCAATCACGAGTGAGTTGTTGGATATTATCGGAGGTTCAGAGGCTTTGAAATAATTAGTTGACCAGATTAAACCTTTCACTTTTTTAATAGTCACAATATTGATGAGGCGAAAGGTTCGTACCATCTAAATATTATACTTTATGAGAAAGATTTTATTAATGACCATTGTTTTATTTTCATCTTTGTCATTGTTCGCGCAAGAGCGTCAACGAATGACTGTTGAAGAACGTGCTAAAAACGTTACCGAATGGATGAAAACCGAATTGAAACTAACACAGGAACAGCTCGCCCCCGTTGATTCTATTAATTTATTGTTTGCTAAGACACAACAGTTGCTTTTCCAGGCGGCTGATGGAGATCGTTCAAAAATTCGGGAATCGATGGAAGGATTGGAAAAGGAAAAACAAACAGCTCTGTCTAAAGTATTGACTCCGGAACAACTTGAAGCTTATAAAAAGAAAACTGAGGAGATGATGCAAAATCGGAGAAGAGGAGGTGGCCAAAGACCTCAATAATTGATTGTGAGATTAACGAAATAAATGGAAAGAGGCTATTTTGGTCTCTTTTTTTATGTTTTAAATCGATATTTTGTTAGATTGTTAGTTATTTTTTAACTTTGGTGTCGAAAAAAGTTAAAAAAACTTTAATCGCAAAATGTAAATGCGAAACTCGTTATCGTGGATAGAATTTAAAGAGGGAAATGATAGTTCTTTTTCCCAATTATATGAAGAATATATCGATTCTCTGTATCGGTATGGGATGAAATTTTTTAAGAATGAAGATGTTGTCAAAGATTGTATTCATGACCTATTTGTAAAGCTATATCAAAATAGGACAAACTTACCGGATACCGAAAATCCTTTGCTTTTTTTGTTTGTGTCTCTTAAAAACAGTATTGTTGATAAACTTAGAAGAGAAGAAAAGTTTATTAGACTATCTCCGATGGATCCGGATTTTTATGTGGATTTTTATTTGGACCAGGAGGAGAATTCATCAGATATTGAAGAGCGTTTTCATGAGGTTGTCAATGCCTTGTCTCCCAGACAAAAAGAAGCTATCTATTTGCGCTATCAAATGGAAATGAGTTATGATGAAATAGCTATTTTATTGAATATCAATCCTCAGTCAGCAAGGAATCTGGTTTATCGTACTATAGAAAAAATCAGGAGTAGAATTTCCTTTACAGTTTTTCTATTTCTTTTTCTCTCCTTAGAAAATTAACAAAATTTAACATTTTCGATGAGTACAAAGTAACTTCTTAATTCGTCCTCTCAAAAAAGATATTATTCTGATTTGAAATGCGAGAGGGTGGGATCAAGAAATACATGTATGCTTTATTGAATGATAATAATTTCATTCAATGGGTGTTGCATCCCACTATAGAATTAGAAAATTATTGGCAGAAAAAAATGCAGGAAGATCCTGATTTAAAAGAAAATACATTGGAATTGAAGAATTTGTTGGCAAAAGTCAAAGTTAAAGAACCAGATCTTGCCGTTGAAGATAAAAAAATACTTTGGGAAAGAATAGCATCGGAGAGTATTTATAAGAAACGAACGGTTAATTTGAGGATTTGGTGGAAGTATGTAGCGTCTATAATCGGAGCTGTAATAGTCCTGGGAGGAGGTTACTTGATATATGAAAAATATAATAGGCCGGAAATCGATTATTTATCCATCTTAGATAAAGATGTCCGGAGTGAAAATCTTGAAAATATACGTTTGATACTTCCAAACAAAAAAGAAGTAGCAATACCTGAGGTGTCAGTCGAATTGATACATAATAAAGCCGGGGATATCCAGATCAATATGGAGCAGATTATTTTATCCGAACAGTCTGATATTCCGGAAAAAGAAAAGGAGCAGTTCAATCAGCTGATTGTCCCCTATGGACACTCCTCCAGTCTGGTGTTGAGTGATGGAACTAAAATATGGTTGAACTCGGGGAGCCGATTGATTTATCCTGTACATTTTGCAAGTGACAGGCGCGAGATTTTTGTAGAAGGAGAAGCCTATCTTGAAGTAGTAAAAAATGAGAGAGCTCCTTTTTTTGTGAAGACAGATATCTGGGAAGTAAAAGTCATCGGAACAAGTTTTAATGTATGCGCTTATAAAGGTGAATTTACACAATCGATTGTTCTTGCTACCGGGTCCGTAAACGTAAAGAATCTGATCTCAAAAGAAAAAATAAGGCTTAAACCCAATCAGATGTGTTCGTATGAGTCCGGTAATGATAAAGTTAAAATAGAAGAGGTGGAGATTTACGATCATATTTGTTGGAAGTATGGCTTTCTGCATTTCAAAAGTGAGAGGCTGGATGTCGTCCTGAATCGTTTGAAACGTTTTTACAATATTCCCCTTGAGTATTCGGATAAAGTTAAAAAGATAAGAGTAAGTGGTAAACTAGATATGAAAGAGAATATTGAAGACGTATTCAGGTCTATTGCTCTTACCGCTCCTATAAGATTTACACGAAAGAGTGATCAAATAAAAATAGATGTCAAACCCTTAAAATAGAGATGGATATGGATATATGAAAAAACTAAAAAACCGGGAAATACTGGTCCTATTTCCCGGCTGAGAGCTTTGAATAGCAAAGAGAATTACAAATTACTAATCAAACATTACAAATGTATGAAGAAAATCACAAATGAAGGCAATTCCATTAAAGAATTGCGTAAAGTACTACGTATTATGAAACTATGTTTCCTGTTTCTAATTTTTGGTATCAGCAGTGTGTTTGCCAGTAATACTTATGGGCAAACGACATTTACTATGAACCTGAATAACAAAACGTTGAAAGATGTAATTTTTGAAATTGAGGAAAATAGCAATTACATCTTTTTCTACAATGATGAGGCTGTTGATTTGAATCGAGTAGTAAGTGTTTCGGCGAGGAAAAAATCTGTGGAGTCTATTCTGGATGAATCGTTGAAAGGAAGTGAAACTAAATACCGGATATCCGATAGACAGATTATCCTGTATTCTGCCTCCGATCCGACTCAGGGTGCAGGAATCGTACAACAGAGCCTGACAATCACAGGGAGAGTTATTGATAATAATGGAGATCCGCTTCCCGGAGTGAATATCTTAGTAAAAGGGACAAATGATGGAGTCACAACAAATGTTGAAGGATTTTATTCGATAAAAGTTCCTTATGCCAATGCATCTTTGGTCTTATCGTATATCGGATTTCAACCGGTAGAGATTGAACTACAGGGCCGAAAAAATGTTGATGTAACCATGATTGAAGATACAAAAGCTTTGGAAGAAGTTGTTGTCGTAGGATATACGACTCAGAAAAAGGCAACAATTACCGGGGCCGTATCTACGATTACGACTAAAGACCTGAAGCAGAGTCCGACTGCTAACCTGAATAATGCCCTGGCCGGTCGTATGCCGGGATTGATGGTCAATCAGTTTGCCGGAGGTGAGCCTGGAGTTGATAGGAGTGATATTTATATCCGGGGGATGGGAACTTATGGGGATAAGAGCCCGATTGTTATTGTGGATGGAGTTGAAAGAAGTATGTCTTATCTGGCTCCGGAAGAAATTGAAACATTTACCATCCTGAAAGATGCTTCTGCTACAGCTGCTTACGGTATCCGTGGGGCAAATGGTGTTATTATCGTTACCACAAAGAGAGGAAAAGCCCAGGAAAAGGCAACTGTAAGCTTCAAAGCTTCCGTTGGGGTGAACGAACCTGTTAAATTTCCTGAATATCTGGGTTCTGCCGATTATGCAATGCTACACAATGAAGCTGTTAGAAATGATAATCCCGGAATCGATCCTTCAAAACTCAATTTATTTTCTACTCAGGCGATAGATAATTTCAGAAAAGCAAAAGGTGATAATTCCGATGGTTTAGGTTATGATTGGGATTATTTTGATTATGCTTTCAAACCAGGTCTGCAACAAGACTATAGTTTATCTATTCGTGGTGGTTCGGACCGTGCAAGGTATTATGTAATGGCCAATTATTTTCAACAGGATGGAAACTATGAACATACCAACTTGTCAGCCTACAATACACAGGCTATTTTCAAGAGGTATAATTTCCGCTCAAATATAGATATTGATATTACAAAGAAATTTTATGCCCGTTTGGACCTGGGAGCACGGATTACCGATCGTAATGCCCCGGGTACGACAGCCAGCCGTATAGTCTCTTTTTGTAATACTCAGCCACCTTATTTGCCGATTGTTGTGGAAAACAATGAAAATCCGGGAAATGCAACTAACGTAGTGAATAATCCACTGGGAATGCTTTTTGGAGACCAGATCTATCGTTTTAATATCCTTGGTGAATTGAGTAGAACTGGATTCCTGAATGAGAAAAATACTTATCTGGATGGAAGTTTTATGTTGGGATATGACCTCGATTTTATAACAAAAGGATTGAAGGTAGAGGGGGTATTCTCTTATGACGCGTCCAACGGAAGATGGATTAACAGAAAAGTAAATACATATACCGAAGGTTACCGGGAATACCCAGGTTATGCTACTTTCCAACCATCAGAAGGACGTGATGTGTACATGGAGCCGGGGCATTATGCCGGAGTTTATAAGACCGGAAATAAATATAATATAGATCAAACTATTGCAAATGATTTCTCCCGTAATGATGATGTCAGCAGAACTTATTATCAATTGAAGCTGAATTATGATCAAAAATTCGGTTCTCATGCTGTTACTGCATTATTGTTGTTTAACCGTTCGGAAAAAGTGGTGAATAATAATATCCCGTTTTGTTATCAGGGCTTGACCGGAATGGTTACTTATAACTATGATAGCCGTTATTTGCTGGATCTCAATGTCGGTTATAATGGTTCTGAAAACTTTGCTCCAGGGAAGCGTTATGGTCTTTTCCCTGCATTTTCAGCAGGATGGATTATCTCGAATGAGAAATTTATGGAAGGAACACGAGACTGGTTGGATAACTTCAAGATACGGGGGTCGTTTGGTATTGTAGGAAGTGATAAAATGCCGAATGATAAGCGTTTCGGATATCTTCAGTATTTCACGAAAGGTAGTGATTATTATTTGGGAATCAATGATTTCAACTCCAAAATTTCCGATGGTCTTAAAGAAGGCGATCTGGCAAATCCGAATATCAGTTGGGAGAAAGCCAGAAAGACTGATATCGGGATTGACTTGGCATTCTTCGGACAAAAACTGACCGTGGTGGCCGATGTCTTTTTTGAACATCGTTACGACATTATCACAGACTTAGGCGGAGGTGATAAGTTAGGATTTCCTGATATTGTAGGTAAGGATGCTCCATATATAAACTCAGGTATTGTAGATAATAAAGGAATTGATTTCGAAGTAGGTTGGAATGGAAAGATTGGCCGTGATATCCGTTATTTTATCAAACCGAATTTCACATTTGCTAGAAATAATATCAAATTTATGAATGAGATTCCCCGGGAATTTGCCTGGAGAGCTAATACCGGTAAACGTATCGATGAACATTTTGTATATGTTTTTGATCACTTTGTCAGAGACCAGGCAGAGGCCAGCAAGCTGAATGCGATGAATGACGGCTCTGGATACCAACAATGGGGAACTTTGATTCCCGGAGATGTTGTTTATAAAGATTTGAATGGGGATGGTAAGATCGATGACCTGGGAGACCGTACTTCCATGGGATTTCCCCGTTCTCCTGAAATACAATTTGGTATTCCATTCGGGATCCAGTATAAAGGATTCGATTTCAGTATGCTATTCCAGGGTGCAGCTAACGCTTCATTGTTGCTGACAGGTCCTGCAGTTTGGGATTTTCCTCTCTATGACAATGATAAGTATGGACGTGTTAAGAAAATGCACCTTGAAAGATGGACTCCGGAAACAGCAGAAACCGCAAAATATCCGGCATTGCATATTGGAGATCATAGTAATAATAAGAATAACAACAGCAGTTTATTTTTGTATGATGCAAAATATATTCGTCTCAAAAATATTGAATTTGGATACACTCTGCCTCGTTCGGCGCTTCGTTTTGCCGGATTCCAACAAGTTCGTTTTTATTTGCAGGGGATGAATCTTGCAACCTGGGATGGACTGAAGGATGTCGATGTGGACCCTGAAACTAAGAAAGGCCAAGGAGACTGGTATCCGATTCAAAAAGTTGTGAATTTTGGTGTTGATATTACATTCTAACCTTATAAGAACTAAAATTATGAGACATATTATAAATATAAAATATATTTTGGCGCTGTTTCTTGCAGTATCATTTGTTGCATGTAGTGATGACTTTCTGGAAAGAAAGCCGGATGATCAATTGGATGAAACACAAGTGTTTACCAGGTTTGATAAAGTAAATCAATTGGTTACTCAGGTTTATTCCGATATGAAAATGGCAAACAGGCCCCTGGTTTTTTTCAATCACTTTTCATCAGCTCCGGTTACAGACGAATGTGAAGGGTCAACAGCCGAAGGAAGTTTGACCAATAAATTCAATGCCGGGGACTGGAGTTCGATGGGTATGCCTGACCGTAGTAGCTGTGGCCAATATTGGTGGGACTTGTATGACAAGGTGCGTAAAACCAATGTTATCCTTGAGGGTGTGAAACAATATAATACTCCGGATAATCCATTGCAACCGGGAGATTTAAATTATCGTATCGGCGAAATGTTTTTTGCACGGGCTTATTTCCATTACCTTTTGGTTCGTATGTATGGTGAAGTTGCTTTTGTAGATCATAAAGTTGATCCTCAGGGTTCTATGGAGTTCGCTCAACTTTCTGTTCATGAACTGGCTGAAAAAATCTGTCAGGATTGTGATTCTGCATTTAATCGTGTTCCTGCGGTATGGGGCGGAGCTGATTTTGCCCGTATTGATAAAGGTGCTTGTCTTGGCTTGAAAGCAATGATCCGTTGGACCGTTGCTACTCCCAT
Source organism: Bacteroidales bacterium (assembly GCA_031556375.1). Classification (GTDB taxonomy): domain Bacteria; phylum Bacteroidota; class Bacteroidia; order Bacteroidales; family Azobacteroidaceae; genus BNXB01. The sequence continues at coordinate 29,014 of JAVBTA010000043.1, forward strand.
GTGGAATGGCGGAAACTATCCCGGAACTAGAATCCATGAGAGTGAATATGGTTATAGCGCTGAACGTTGGGAAAAAACGAAAGTTGCGGCTAAAGCATTATTGGACTTCCAGGTAGATGGAAATAAGCGTTATAGCTTATATACAAAATATACTGACAAAGATTTTAATGATGACGCCGGACGTAATTTGAATAATTCAAAAGTATATACCCGTTTGTGGCAAATGTTTTATGACATGGATGCCTGGCAAAAAGAAGCTGTATTGATTGCAACCCGCGACAAGGGAGAAGGTTGGCAAGGCGACGTGTATCCTCCTTCTCGTGGTGGTAGTTCGAGACAAATGCCTATTCAGGAACAGGTCGATGAATATGAGTATATTGCTCCTGATGGATATGGTTATCCGGTTTATTCAAGTAGAGGGACAACCGATGGATACGATGATAGTAATCCTTATGAATCAGTGAAGCGAGATCCTCGTTTTTACAGGGATGTTATTTATCATGGAGCTGCTTTCCGGGATAACAGTAATAATCAAAAACCAATGAATACAGCTGAAGGATCAGATAAGATCGGGGCTTCTAATGCTACAACAACCGGTTATTATCTGCGGAAATTCCTGAAAGAATCGTATAATCGTTCAGGCTCATTTTCGATATCAGCCCCTCCGGTATGGAGACTTCCTGAATTTATTTTTATCTATTGTGAGGCTGTTAACCAGACAAGCGGTCCTAATGAGGAAATCTATAATTTGTTGAATACAGTCAGGGCCCGTTCTTTTATGGCTCCTATTCCTCCGGCTGCAATGTCGAACAAAACATTGATGGATGAATATATCAAGAGAGAACGTCGGGTTGAGCTTTTCTACGAAAATAAACGAGTCTGGGATTGCAGACTGTATCTTGAACCTAATTCGGATGATCAGATGGCCAGAGAAACGGCCTGGAAAGCAGCTGGGACTACAAATGATCAGCGTTCGCAAGGTTATTGGCCATATCCTAAGTGTCAACGTATGATTAACGGTATGCGTCCTGTTGAAGATCCAAATGGAAAAATTGTTATAGGTACAAAGAAATATCGTATGGAACGTTATTGGATCGAGGATCGTGTATTTGTTACACCTCGTCATTATTTGTTCCCGATTATGGATGACGAAATGAAAAGAACTCCTGGATTGGTTCAGAATCAGGGATGGTAAGAAAAAACCATTGATCTTGTTACTATAAATTACCGGGCTTGTAAAGTAAAAATAAATTATTGATTTTTTAGTGAACTACTTTAACAAGCCCGGTTTCTTTAGTTACCAGGTTGTAGGTTCTACTTTGAAGTAATTTCGAGGGTCTTCTATACTCCTGAACCAAAAAGTATTTTCTGTATCCGGAATGATAGTAAAGCCCGCTGTTGAGGCAAAAATTGCCCGCAGTTTTGTGTAGTTGGCATGATTTGTATAAGGAGATGGAGTTCCTCCGTATGTATCTCCGCTAAGTGCAAATAATGCTTTTGATTTTGATCCACTGATAGGAGTGAGCCCGTTTGCAACATTCCAATATAAATAAGACTCAGTTGTTCCAATAACATTATACCAGATAACAGAAAGCTTATATGAACTTCTTGGAGCTTCGATTCTTATCTCTTTGATTAAAGGGTAGTCAATTTTCAAACCATTATAAAGCTTAGCCATTGGGGCAGAGAAAGTCGTAATTTTATAACGCGAAGAAGTCGTTCCGTTATTTTTTAGGTTCAGGAAATTGTTAATTGAAGTTATGTTTGGAGGTACTTCATAAGAGGTAATTCCTTCACTCTGAACAACATTTATTATTATTGTTGCGTAGTTATTTCCAGCTACAAGCTTTACTCTTGTCGTTCGACTTTCTAAATACTTTGGATTCTCACTAACAGTAATGACAACATTCTCATTAGATACAGTAGGTGTAGCCCAGGATGCCTCAGAACTGACAGTTACCGGAATTTCACTGCTGTAAGGAATGCTTACAGTTCCTCCTTTTCCTAAGAAGAGAGCCTCATTGGTATCCATCTTAATGTAGATCGGATTTTGGCTCACCGGTACATAGTTTACTTTTTCATTTGAGCGAATAGTAACCAATGCTGTCCGGGAATCCATGCTGACGTTTGCTGATACTGTAACTGTGATAGTGTTGCCGGAAGTACTAAGAGTGCACCAATCTTTATCTGACGTTGCCGTAAATGATTGTTCGGAAGGAGATACCACAATTGTTCCGCTTCCACCTTTTGCTTCAAAAATTACATTTGATGACTCAATTCCGACTTGTGTGTCCGAAAATGGCCTGTAACTTTCATGATCACAGCTAATTATGAAAATGGCTGTAAGTAGACTTATTATATAAATTAGATTTTTCATACCTCGCATTTTTATTCTTTGATTTTCGTAATAGTGATATCATTGAAACGATAGTCGGTTACGTTGGTTGTATAGTTACCCATACTGGTTGATCCTTTAAATAACCTTAGCAGGAATCCGTTAGGTTTATAGGTTATCCATTTGCCGTTATCAACAAAAGTAATACTTCTTGTGCCTCCGGCATCATTATTCCATTTTCCAACAATACCGATAGGCCCTGTAGTTGCAGTACTCAGATATCCGGCGGAACGGTCGTATGAACAAACCCGAACATCATGACCTGTTGCAGGATCTTTACCGGCATTCTGGTTCAAAATAGATATAATACCCTTTTGAGAATCGAATGAAATTTCAATGCCCGGTTGCCATGCGAACAATTTTGGGGCGGCCATGGTAAAGGTCGCATTTTTCTTTTTTTGTACGATTTCAACCACTTCATTAACCCATACAGAAGTACTTGCACCATGGTAACGTATATTCCATTTTCCAATAAACTCCCCATATCTTAATTGATAGTCGTCCGGGAAATAAATATCGAAATAAGCATTTATACCGGGATCGGAACAAATGTATTTTTCGCTTTTTGCATCCCATGTGAAATTTTGCATGCTAACATCTTTGAAGACAAACGGATTGGCAAACCGAATGCCAGTGGGAGTAAATGTATATGGCACTTTCACTATTTTATCTTCGTTGTTCTCGTCTTTGTAACCAATGGAAAATGTCCGGTCGATTACAGAAGTCATCCCAATTCTGGTACCGTTTAGTACAAAACTGAACATCCCGAATTCAGAGAGTTTTTCTTCCATTTTAGATACGTCACTGAAATATGTTTTCGGATCTAAGTTCTCCTTGTTTCTCCTGAGAATAAATCTATTCTCACGCTTTTTTCCTTTCATTTCAATAGTATCTTGTCCGGCTTTCAAGACAATGAATTCATAGTCTCCAGCTCTACCATCAACATCCGTAGGGTAAGGTTCACTGAAATAATGCATTACCGGATTATAAGTTACAAAAGAGAGAACAGGCCCTTGATCAGATATCATCTCCCATTGCGATGTTTTTACTATTCCTCCCGGAGCATTGGTTGCTATTTCGCAACTCAGATCTATAGTTCCATCAGGTTTGAATTTTAAGAACATAGCGTACCCACCTATTGCATATTTCGATTCCGGGTAGTAATCTGCAAACCAGCCGTTTTCAGAACTGACTAATAGTTTTTGATAATCGTCTAATGCATTTTGCATTCTATTGGACGCCGTTTCGTCGAAAGTTTCCTTGAAGTCATGCAAGCAACCATTCATTAGAAAAAGAGTGACCAATATACTTAAATAAGCTAATTTTTTCATGGAATTTCAATTTAAAGGTTTTTTAAATCCAGACTGTCAACAGACGCTAATCGGTTTTCAAATACTCGTCTCAATTCGTAGATATCCAAGCCCCATGAATCAATCAAATATTGTTTAACAATTTCAAACTTCCGGTTTATCTTAGAAGCACCATCCGTACCGGCAGCAGCCAAGATATTGTCCCAATTTTCTTGTCCCAAAATTACAAAATGAGCAATTAATTCTACAAAATCCTCATCGGTTGAATGGCGGGCATAACGTGAAACGAATCCTTTTTGATTGGCAATTTCCAGGGTTTCGGAACTTGCACTCCAACTATCCTGTATATAATCATCATGACTTATTTCGCCAAATTCTATCGGATAATCTTTCTTTTGGTGTAAAATATGGGAGAACTCATGATAAATAGTTTTCATATAATCCTGTAATCTTATGATATCCGGATTGTCCGGATTTAAGGAATTAATATCATATAATGTTATTCTCATCCCGGCGTCGGCAGTTCCGAGCGTTATAGTATTGTTATTACTGTCATAAGCTCCAGAACCGACCAAGACTATAATTTTGGGAGTGTAAGCACGTGTGAAATTAATTCCTTGTATTTCATCATAGCTTTCCATCCAGAGGTATTTTAATAATTTGGCCATTGCGACACATTTATCTGTCGTGGCAGGAACCAAATTAAAATTTTTATTACTTTCGATATCCTCCATCTTGTATTTAAACATAATATTGTAAGGATAAACATAGTTGGATAATAGCCAGAGATCAAAGTCAGTTTGCTCACTTATATTGTTTTTGAAGATACTTTCGTCGCTTAACTCATCTTCTTTACATGCATAAAATAGTATTGCCAGTAAAAAAGAAGTCATAATGTATATACTGAAATTTTTCATAATATTTTTTTTTAGTCATTTAACTTATCTCGGATTGGGTGTCAATCCAGCGCTGATTACAGAAGCCGGTATCTGGATAGCCCTACGAGGATCATTCACAGGTAATGAATCAAGAACTGTAATGTTTTCGTTAAGATCTATTTTACGACGATGTATGACTATTCCGAAGCGTTTGATATCAAACCAGCGTAAGCCGTCATGAATTGTTTCTATGCGTCGCATGTGTAAAAGACAATGCAGAAAATTTTCCTGTTCTTTCGAAACAATTGGAGTCTCCGGATGTAATGCTTTTTTAACAGTCGGCTCTTCAGGTATATAGTAGTTCAACTCGGGATTTTCGTAATATTCATTAACCAAATCCCGTGTTAATGTTATTCCGGTAGAGGTATGATTGGTCATCCACAGTCCTAAATCCTTGACTGCATTTTCATAATCCTGTTTCATGATATAAGCTTCTGCACGGCATAAAAGGATTTCGTCGGTTGAAAATATGACATAAATAGTATGAGGAAAGCCTGTACGTGCTACCGGATCTGTATATTCAAAATAATAAGGAACTTTTGGTGTTGACACATATTGAGTATAACTGGATGCCGGAAGATAAAAAAGAGAGCTTGTATAAATACCCCAAGGACCGGCAGATTGTGTAGATTCGGCAGAAGCAATTCTGCTTGTATGACAATATTTTTTCCCTGAGTTGTAGTTCCCCAAAGAATAAGTGGCGCTAATAGGTGCACAGATTAACAAATTGGCATTGTGTTCTATTTTAGCATAATGCCTTGCCCTTAGCTGGAAATCACTTGTAAGCGTTCCGAATTCTTTCATGTTCCGTAATACATCGTTCGGGTTTTCTCCCAACACCTCGTTTGCATATTTTATTACCAGATCATATTTTTTGTAGAAGAGATAAAAACGAGTGGCAAAAGCATAGCATGCTTTACGATTGAAGTGATATTTTGGAACAGTATAAATATTGTCATCAATTAAAGGTAAAGCTTCCTGCAAGTCTTTTTCAATCCGTCGGTAAACTTCGGCTACAGATGCCCTTTCGTAATAGGGGTTTACTGTAGTTTCCGGTTTGTCGGCATAAGGAACTCCCAAATCAGTTTCCCCGGTTTGTTCCGAATAATTTTTGGCAAAGATGTTTACCAGATAAAAGTGATTATACGCACGTATCATCAGAGCTTCTCCTCGTTGAGCAGCAAGTCTTTCTGGATTACCTTGTTTTTCAATAGCCTGGAGAGCATGATTGGCTGTGGCAATAGCTTTATATGCAGATCCCCAATATGCTTCCGGAGTGTCATTTCCTGAAGTTTCTACGACATCTTCCCAGGCCCAGACCTGTTCCAATGTTTTGTTTAAAGATGAATAACTGATGTTATCTCTCCAGTCTGCATTGTCCGAAGCTGTTTCGGTTAGTAATACAAACAGCCTGGAAGGACTGGCATCAACCAGTAGTTTCGTGATCTTTTCATCAGAGTCCAGTTCCGTACGATTGTCCGGCATTACATCCAGATAATCATCGCAAGCAGTAATGCAAAACATTAGAGCCAGAGAAAATATTGATATAAGTCTTATCTTCATGATTATTCGATTTTATAGTCCGAGGGAGATTGTAAAAGTAAATTGTCTTGCCAAAGGTGAGGCTACTCCTCCGGAATTACTGAATTCCGGATCTTGTCCGTTTAATTTGGCATCGGCATATAATAGGAAAAGATTTGTTCCTTGCAATTTGAGCGAAAGATTGTTCAGGGATGCTTTAGCTATCAATTTTTTAGGAACATCGTACGATAGAGAGAGCTCTTTCATTCTGACAAAATCTCCGTCAGCGACCCTGACATCAGAGTAGTTGTAAACATTATAGGCATAACGAAGATCTGAAATTGCAATAACTTGGCGTGTTGAAGGAATTACAGGGATATTGGTCACTTTCTCGTTTCCAGGCAAGATCCAGCGGTTCTTGAATTCTTTAGGCATTGCTGTAAAATCGGTATAAGAATAAGAAAAAGTCCGGTCTAATCTGACTTTGTTTCCAAAAGAATATGTAATATAAACGTTCAGACGCAAATTTTTATAAGAGAATAGATTGCCAAAGCTTCCGTAGGTAGTGGGATCTGCCGGTCCTTCATATTTCAGGAACCCTAAATTTTCCCGGTTTTGTAAGTATATATTATAGACCTTTTTCCCGGTTTCATTATAAAAAGTCGGGAATCCGTCTTCAGTTAATCCGGCAAAAGGAATTGAATAGACAACTCTGTGAGGATCCCCTACCAGTCCAAAATTTCCACCGGTACCGGAAACCAGGTCAAAAACCCGTTGATTGTTTTTTAGAGCGGCAATTTTTAAGCGAATATTAGAAAAAATAAAAGAGGTACTCCAACGAAAATCTTTGGTATCAATGTTTTTTGTATTAAGAGTTAATTCCAGACCATGAGAATTCATTTCTGCTACATTCGCATATTTACTGACTTCACCTCCAATTCCCATTACGTCGATACGTCCGATCAGATCGTAATTATTTCGGTTGAAATATTCAACATTCATGAAAATACGGTTATTGAAAAATCCTAATTCTGTACCAACATTCCATTCTTTCTTTTTTTCGTAACTTAATTCGCTGTTTTCCAGTCTGGAAATGTAAAGATTGGGTTCTTGTGCTGCAATTTCCGGACGCCAGGCTGTATTTGCTCTGTAAATAATCTGGGAATTAGTAACACCTCCCCGGTCGGCAGTTAAGCCGTATGAACTATATAATTTGATGTGAGACAATTTGGGTCTCCATGATTCAAAGAAATCTTCTTCATGAACATTCCATGCAACACCTCCGTTCCACGTAGGTAACCATCTTGAAGAACGAGATTTTCCTAACCTGTTAGACCCGTCATAGCGGACAGTTCCCATCAGGTTATATCTTCCTTTATAAGAATAGTTCATATTTCCGGAAAAAGCTAAAGATTTATCAGTACCAACTCCATATCCATAATAATCCGATCCCTCTTCCTGTCCTTTTTTGAAAACCTCATAGGCATATGCAGGGACATCTCCCATAGAGTATTGCCGTCCCCAGCCCCGGAACCAAGTTTTGGTTTTTTCAACAGAAGTCATTTCTGCTGCGCCGAAAAAGTTGAGAATATGTTCGTTTCTGATATTGGTAGTATAAGTTCCTGATAAACGGTATTGACCGATTATCGCTTTATAATCCTGCCGGTGATAAATACCTCCGTTTGGGAGTACTGTTATTGGTAATACGTATTGTATGTCAGGATCTTTGTACAAATAAGGATTTGCATTACGGATTGTTGCATTCGGCATAGCGCGGTAAGCCATTGCCTGGTTTGCAAAATCGGTGATATTATGTTCTGTACTTGTCATTTGGAAGTTTCCGGAAGCCATAAGAGAAACTTCAAAACCTTTGAAAGCTTTCCAATTTAATTGTCCCAACATGGTCATGTCCATCAGATTATAATCCATGTAATTGTTTTCCAATTCATTAAAAATGTTGAATGGAGCATAATTCCTGGTATAGGTTTCTGCCGGATCCAAGGCGCGGGAAGCATTTAGTGCATATTGATAAGGGTTAATGTCGAATTCGCGGTTTACTTCCCCATAAACTACATTTGTTGTCCTTCCCAGAGTTCCGGGACCTCTTTGTTTCCGGAAAGAAGTACGTGGAGCCAATTCGAGTTCAAAGTTTTTAGCAATTTTTTGGTTTAATTTTAAACCGATGGTATATCGTTGGGTACCACTTTGTTTATACCATCCCGGATCATTCAGAATACTGGCAGAAGCCCGGTATGTTGATCTTTCACTACCTCCTGAAAGACTGATTGAGTGGTTTTGCTGGATTGAATTGTTAAATAATTCCTGGAACCAATCGGTGTTTCGATATTCAGCCTCACGCAAATAAGCAAGTTTAGAGGCTTCAGTATTTTGTAGTGCAAATGTTCCTGTTTTAGGATTATAAGTACTCATTAGCTGGTACATTTTTCCATAAATACCGGTTTCTCTGTCCTGGAAAGTATTGCTGAAGTTCAACCATCCCTTTTGTTCTAATTCCTGGTAAATCCCCATTTGATCTTGAGAATTCATAATATTGAAATCACTGTAATCCGGAATTAGACGGGTTGAAAATTCCCCTGTATAATTAATAACCGGTTTTCCTGCTTTTCCTTTTTTAGTTGTAATTACGATCACGCCTGATTTAGCTTTTGCCCCGTAAATGGAGGTCGCAGCAGCATCTTTCAGAACGTCCCAGGTTTCAATATCCGCCGCATTCAAGCCTGCAACAGCAGAACTCAACACGGTTTCGGCATCTCCTGAGTTTATTTGGTCTGCACCGATATCAGTTACGGTTTCGACGATTGCTCCGTCAACGACCCATAACGGTTGAGAGTCTCCATAAATAGAGGTGGCTCCACGAATCAGAATTTTAGGACTTGAGCCGAATGTTCCGGATATATTTTGTACAGATACTCCAGCTACACGGCCTTCTAAGGCCCGGCTCACATCGGGTACTCCATCAAGTTTTATATTATCTCCCAATAAGTGTGCGGAAGAACCGGTAAACAAACGTTTATCGATTTTTGTCATACCTGTGACAACAACCTCCGACAATTCATTTAAATTTTCACTTAGCACTATGCGTGCCAGGGTTTGTTTATCGGAAACAAGTATTGAACGAGTAGTACATCCAATATAACTGAATTCTACAGTGGCACTATTATTAGGTACTTTAACTGTATACTGTCCATTTATATTCGTGACAGTACCTGAAAGAGTGGCTCCGTTCTTTGCAAGAACTTTGACTGAAACTCCAACCAGAGTGTCCCCACTCTGATCCACCACAACTCCTTTGATTTCTTGAGCAAATACAGTTCCTGCTGAGAAACATCCTACAAATACAAGGAGCAATACAAACACTTTCTTAAAGCTTTTAGACTTTTTTGACAAGCGACATTCTGGAGGATTACCCTCTTTCTTTAGTCCTAATCCGTTTAATTTCATAAATAGTGTTTTTTACAGTAATGATAAAATTTATCCCAAAATAAAATGTTCGAATAATTTACGCAACAACATATGCAAATATATGATTTTATTTGGTAATAAAAGTTAAATTAACAAAGTTTAACGAATTTTATTGGGATAATTCAAATAAAAAACTGTTGAGGATTTTTCATCCCCAACAGTTCTTTACTGATTATTTTATAAAAAAAGATTTTAATGTTTCCGGTTTATCTGTAACGATAAAGTTAATTTTCAGATCAATCTTTCCTTCATTACAGAAAGATCATAGACTGGCCAGACATTCTTCCTGACTTGAGGGTCTGGATCATACCTGTGAACTCCTCAATGAAGAGATCAATGCCATGTTTTAGATTGTACTACCCGTTAATGAGAATGATTTTTCGTGCGTAAGCCCATTCTCAATTCAAAATCTGCATTGTATCCGACGCAATCATGAACTCCTCATCTGTAGGAATTACTACGACTTTCACCTTTGAATCAGGAGTACTGATAATGGCTTCCTTGCCTTTTAAGCCCCAGTTGATGTTCTTGTCTATCTTGATGCCCATAAATTCCATTCCTTCACAAACAACCTGGCGTGTTGCATATTGGTTTTCTCCGACACCTCCGGTGAATACCAGGATATCCAGTCCTCCCAGAGCAGCGGCATAAGAACCGATATATTTTTTGATGCGGTAATTGTAAACATCCAATGCCAGGATCGCGCGTTCATTTCCGGCAGCTACTGCAGCCTCTATTTCTCGCATATCGGAAGATATTCCGGAGATTCCAATCACTCCGCTGTATTTATTTACAATAGTAGAAATTGCCTGGGCCCCGATATTTTCTTTTTCCATGATGTATGACAGTACTCCCGCATCGATATCTCCACTACGTGTACCCATTAAAAGGCCTTCAACAGGAGTCATACCCATTGATGTATCCACAGAAACGCCATCTTTGATAGCTGTGATGGAACCTCCGTTACCAATGTGGGCGGTTATGATCTTTTGGTCTTCGTAGGGGACATTAAGATATTCGCAGGCTTTGCGGGATACGTAACGATGGCTTGTTCCATGGAATCCATAACGGCGGATACCATATTTTTCGTACAGAGAATACGGTAGACCATACATATAAGCATGTGAAGGCATTGTCTGGTGGAAAGCCGTGTCGAAGACTCCCACCTGTGGGACGTCCGGCATCAGTTCTTTTACAGCATAAATGCCATTCAGATTTGGCGGATTATGAAGTGGGGCGAGGTCGATACATTCTTCCATTTTTTTGATCACATCTTCAGTGATCAATACACTGGAATTGAATTTTTCTCCGCCATGTACAACCCGGTGTCCAACGGCATCGATTTCATTTAATGATTTGATACATCCGTATTTTTCACTTGTAATAACTCCAAGTATATATTCGATACCGGTCTGGTGCTCAAGAATTTCTCCTTCAAGAATTACTTTGTTACCATTAGGCAGCGTTAGCTTTAAGAATGATCCTTTCAATCCTATTTTTTCGATTCCTCCCTGAGCCAGTTCGGAGCCATTACTCATATCGAAGAGTTTATATTTAATGGATGAACTTCCGCAGTTCAATACTAATACTTTCATAACTGATTTTTTTAATATAAATTATTAGGACTTACGGGTTTACCATTCTCATAGATGTAAAATCCCTTACCGTTTCCGTCGGCTACACCCATTTGTTTTGTGCGGTATAAGCGCCACAGGATAGGAGAGGGTTTGTATTTTTTGTCTCCATATTCGTTGAACATATCTTCCATCAGGGAAACTATTTTTTCTATACCGATGATGTCTGCCATACGAAATACTCCGAGACGCATTCCGTATACGACTTCGAATAAGCTATCGATACTTTCCATAGAAGCTACATTTTCCATCAGCATCTGGCAGGCTTCATTAAGCATTGTAACCATCAGGCGCAGGCTTACCAGACCGTTGCTTTCGTGTACATCAATAGTATCGTATTTGATTAGTTTAGCAAACAGTAATATTTTCTGATACACCTCATCAGAGGTATAGATTCCTTTTACCACTTCCAGTACTTTGGCATCCGGGTGTGCTACGGGAAAGTGCAAACTGATACAACGGGATTTATGCTCCAGTTCAGAAGCTAATTCACTGATAATGACTGTTGTTGCATTTGTTGCAATAATTGCTTCTGGAGAAAGTATTTTTTCAAGGGTTTTGAAGACTTCTTTTCTCAATTCGGTACTACGTTCACCTTTTTCATTGTAACGTACACATTCGATAACGAAATCGCAGCCTTTCAGGTCTTCATAATTCATGGAACCTTTGATACGTCCCATGATCGTTCTTTTTTCTCCCGGAGTTAATCCCCAACTCTCAATTTTTGTATCCAGGTCTTTGCCTATTTTTTCGAGGGCAAAATCTATTTTTTCCTGTGAAATTTCTATGAATATGACCTCTAGTCCTGCAGAAGCTGTCTGACGAACGATGTTTCTCCCGTCTTTTCCGCATCCGACAACTCCGATTTTAGAGAAAAGTGATTTTTTTCTATCCTTTGATGAAAGTCCGTAACTTTCAATAGGTTCAATGATTGTTTCAGCCATAGTTGATATGTTGTTATTATTTTGATCCGATTGCCTGATTTGCACAAATCGCCACCATTTTATAGATATCATCGATAGAACAACCTCTGGAGAGGTCGTTTACAGGAGCTGCCATCCCTTGCAGGATAGGACCTACAGCTTCTGCATTGCCGAGACGTTGTACTAATTTATATGAAATATTACCACATTCGAGGTTCGGAAATACCAGAACGTTGGCTTGTCCGGCTATTTCACTTCCCGGGGCTTTACTGGATCCTACGGATGCGACTAGTGCTGCATCGGCCTGTAGTTCTCCGTCAATTTTCAAATCCGGAGCCATCTCTTTAGCTAAACGTGTCGCTTCAATAACCTTGTCGCATAGTTCATGTTTAGCACTTCCTTTTGTGGAAAAGCTTAACATGGCTACACGTGGTTCAATACCTACGATAGAACGGGTGGTCTGAGCGGTTGCTACTGCTATTTCAGCCAATTCTTTAGCATTGGGGTTAGGCATTACGGCACAGTCTGCAAAAACGAGTAATCCGTCTTTACCATATTGCTGTTCTTTCGTAAACATCAGGAATGCACCGGAAACGACACTAATTCCCGGAGCTGTTTTGACAATTTGTAATGCAGGGCGCAATACATCTCCGGTAGTATTTTGAGCTCCGGCTATTTCACCATCCGCATCACCGTTTTTTATCATCAGGCAGCCAAGGTAAAGAGGGTCTTCCGCTAATTTTTCCGCTTGTTCGGGAGTCATGCCTTTATTTTTTCTCAATTCAGATAAAAGATTGGCATAAACTTGTTTTTTCTCATTGTTGACAGGATCGATAATTGTCGTTTTGTCAATATTGGTGAGATTGAATTGTCCTGCTAACTTTTTGATTTCAGACGGATTGCCAATCAGAATAATATTTGCGACTCCATCTGCGGCCAATTGGTCGGCTGCTTTTAATGTACGTTCTTCTGTTCCTTCAGGAAGGACGATTCTTTGTTTATTGGCCTTAGCACGGTCAATAATTTCCTGCATTAAACCCATGATGTTTGGTGTATTTTTATGGTTGTTTATAATTTTGTTGCAAAAATACACAAAATTGTAACATGGAGATTGCAATTTTTAAAAATAGTTTAATGTTAAAATTGCAATTTGTGTTAAAAATTATAAATATTTTTAGAGACTTTCAACTCATTAGACCCTGGAAAACAGAATCAATCAATTCTATAAATATCCCAGTGACCTTAGTACTAATATGAACAAAAAGATTGTGAGGCAGGAGCATGCTGTCGTCAGGACTACAATCTGAGCCGAAAGTTGTCCGTCGCACCCCATATTTTTCGACATGATATAACTAGCCATAGCAGTTGGAGTTGCAAAGATGCTTAGTAAGACACTTAATTCTACGTTCCGGAAACCCATCATTACAAAAATACTCATGGCTATTAGGGGAACAATAATCAAACGTGCAGTTGTAGCAGAAATAACTTTTACAATATTTCCACCTAAGTGACTGAATTTGAATTCACCTCCCATCACAAATAAAGCAAGAGGAGTCCCTATTGCTGCAAATTTATTGAGTGGAGAATGGATGAATTCCGGCAATTCCAAATGAGTCATTCCGGCTAGTAATCCAAAGAAGCATCCCAGAATCAAAGGATTGGTCACAATATCTTTTGCGATACTTTTGAATGTTACCTTGTGTGTCCCGGTTTCGGAAAAAGTCGATAAGATCACAACGGCAGCCACATTATATATAGGAATCATGATTCCCATCAGCATAGAGATAGTAGCGATAGCTTCTTGTCCATACATACCGGTAGCCAGAGGAAGGCCGTATATAATAAAATTACTACGGTAAATACCTTGTATCATACTTCCTCGTTGACCTTTCTTTTTGATAAATAAAGGGACAATACAAAATGATGCCGCGATAATCATAAGAATACCGATGATTGCGGAAAAGATCAGGCGGGTATTTGAAAAATCGCCTTTATAAGAGCTCCAGATATCAGTGAAAAGCATGATAGGAAGGCAGAATTTGAAAACAAATTTGTTCAACTCAGCCAAAAACGGTTCTGAAACGAATTTTATCTTCCGGGAGATATAGCCTGTTGCCATCAAAACAAAGAGAGGGGCTACTACATTGACCGAGAACAGGAAATTATTCATGCGTTTTCAGTATTCTGTGAGGAATATTTCCATGTCCAACCATGTCAAATGGACATCCGAGATGTTCTTCTATCCATTCGGAATCAATATCTGCAGCAGAATGATAATGTAGAGTTTCATTCACACATGCAATATTTTTTACTGTCGACATTATTGTTCCTATATCATGCGACACCAGTATGATCGCAGTTTTCTCATTGATTTTCTGAAGGAGATTATAAAAATGCATTTCGAAACGCTTGTCAACATATGAATTGGGCTCGTCAAGAATCAATAATTTTGGTTGATTAATAATTGCACGAGCCAATAAGGTTCTCTGTAATTGTCCCCCGGATAGTTCTCCGATAGGTTTTGAAGCAATATCTTCAATCCCCATTTCTGCAATGATTTCCTGAACTTTAGCCTGTTTTTCCTGTTTTGTAATTGATTTTTCAGAGGAAAGTCCTGATTCTACCACTTCGGATACCAGAATCGGAAATTTTTTATCAATAGAGTTGGTCTGTGGCATGTATCCGATCCGCTGTTTCAGCGAGTTGTCGCGGAAAATGATCTCTCCGGAAGACGGGCGAAGCAGTCCGAGGATTACTTTTACCAGAGTCGTTTTTCCTCCTCCGTTTGGCCCGATAACTCCAAGGAAATCAAGATCCTGTATGTCCAGGCAAATATCTTTCAATACCGTGTTTTTATTATCATACCCGGCAAAGACATTTTTTATTTCTACCAAAGGATTATTCATCCGCTAAAGCTTTTGCAATTTTAATGGTTTCATCTTTCCAGTTGTAAGACAATGGGTTGATTACAACTAGTTTACAGCCTGTTTCCTGCGAAATTAATTTCGCATTTTTCTGATCAAATTCCTGTTGTATGAAAATCGTTTTTACACCTTCTGTTTTTACCGCTTCAACTAATTGACGGATTTGTTCGGGAGAAGGTTCTTTCCCGTCTATTTCGATACATAATTGATTAAATCCGTAATCACGTGCAAAATAAGTTAATGCCGGATGATATATCACAAAAGTTTTACAGCTTGCTTTGGATGTCAGTTCTGTAACGATACTGTCTGTCGTGACGATTTCGGATTTTAACCGGTTGAAATTTTCGGTATATGTTTTTTCGTTTTCTTTGTCGATTTCAACAAAGGACTTGTACATGTTTTCTACGATATGCAATGCTTCTTTTGGAGAACTCCATGTGTGAGGATCCACACCTCCGGCATGAGCATGATGGTGGTGGTCATGGTCTCCGTGATCGTGGTCATGATGGTGATCATGAGTAGAGCCGATATAATTGATTCCGGAACCGTTGTCAAATATAAGTAATTCCGGGTCATTTTTTTTGATTTTATCCATCCAAACCTCTTCAAACCCGATTTTCCCTATTTGAAAATAAGCGGAACTTTTTGCCAGATCTGTTATCTGGACAGGCGTTGGGTCGTAGGTTTCCGGACTTGTTCCTGCAGGAACCATCGTTACAATTTTGTAGAGGTTTCCGGCCAATTGTTCGGCAAAATATTTTTGGGGTTCGATGGTTACAGTGATTGTTCTTTCTCGTTCGACCTTACTTTTACAAGAGAAAAAACAAAATGCAATCAGAACTAAGAAGTAAAAATTTAAATGCTTCATTTGAATTTAATTCATAATTTAGTGCAAAGTTACGCTTTTTCATATGATAAAACTTTATTGTTTCACAGAATTAAAAGAAATGTGCATAAAAATTCTCCGTTTACGTACACGGCGAATAAAAAAGTACTATATTTGCAAAAAAATCACTACCTTGTCAACCCAAATTTTGAGTTAAAGGGATCGGATAATTATAATAAATCAAAAAAACATATAGCATGAAAACAACAATTGAAGAAAGGTGGGGAACCCATCCGAATGACGTGAAGCATTATGACACAGCTCAATTGCGTAAGGAGTTTTTAGTTGAAAAATTATTTGTAACAGATGAAGTGTTGATGGTTTATACTCACAATGACCGTCTGATCATTGGAGGAGCTCTTCCCGTAAATGAAGATCTGAGACTGGAAACAGTTCCGTTGATTCGTTCGGAATATTTCTGTGAACGTCGAGAATTAGGTATCATCTGTATTGAAGGTGAAGGTGTTGTTTCTGTCGACGGAAAAGATTTCTCCATGGGCTTCAAAGATGCTATTTATGTAGGCCGCGGATCTAAAGAAGTGGTATTCAAAAGTAAAAATAAAGCTAATCCGGCAAAATATTATTTTGCTTCGTCTCCTGCCCACACAGCTTATCCTACGGCTCAGGTTACTGCGGAAATGCGTCGCACTCGTGATTTGGGAAGTCCGGAAACTTCAAATAAACGTATGCTTAATCAATTGATATTGAGCGAAATTCTTCCATGTTGTCAATTACAAATGGGAATGACGGAGCTTCAACCGGGAAGTGTTTGGAACACAATGCCTCCTCACACTCACTCTCGTCGTATGGAAGCTTATTTCTATTTCAAAGTTCCTGCAGAACAGGCAGTTTGCCATTTTATGGGTGAACCTCAGGAAACCCGTCATATTTTTATGGGAAATGAACAGGCCGTGATTTCTCCGTCATGGTCAATCCACTCGGCAGCAGGTACAAGCAATTACACTTTTATCTGGGCAATGTGTGGAGAAAACCTTGCCTATGACGATATGGATACATTTACTGCAGATAAACTCAGATAAATATTATGAAAGCATTCATGGATGATAACTTCGTATTACAAACGGAGACCGCACAACAGCTTTATCACGAACACGCGAAAAAACAACCTATTATTGATTATCACTGTCATTTGGATCCGAAACAAATTGCAGAAGATCGTAAGTTCGACAATCTTGGACAGATCTGGCTTGAAGGCGACCATTACAAATGGCGTGCAATGCGTACAAATGGTATAGATGAGCGCTTTTGTACCGGTAAGGATACTACTGATTGGGAAAAATTTGAAAAATGGGCTGAAACAGTGCCGTATACAATGCGTAATCCGTTGTATCACTGGACTCATTTGGAATTGAAAACAGCTTTTGGAGTCACAAAATTGCTTAATCCAAATACAGCGAAAGAAATTTATGATGAGTGTACTGCCAAATTACGTACTTCTGAGTATTCAGCTCGGGGGTTGATGAAAAAATACGATGTGCGTGCGATTTGTACTACCGACGATCCTATCGATTCATTGGAATATCATATAGCCCTGAAGAAGGAAGGCTTCGCGATAAAGGTGTTACCTACATGGCGTCCTGATAAAGCAACGGCCGTAGAAGTTCCTGCGGATTTCCGTGCTTATATGGAGAAATTATCGGCGGTATCCGGTGTTTCTATCGGCAAGTTTGCCGATTTGTTGCAGGCATTACGTGTTCGCCATGATTTCTTTGCATCTGTAGGTTGTAAACTTTCCGATCATGGAATTGAGGAGTTTTATGCTGAAGATTATACTGAAGCGGAAATTGAGGCTATTTTTAATAAAGTTTACGGGGGAAAGTCCCTGACTAAGGAAGAAATACTGAAGTTTAAATCAGCAATGTTAGTTGAAGGCGCCCGTATGGACTGGGAAAAAGGCTGGACTCAACAGTTTCACTATGGAGCTATCCGTAATAATAATACTCGTTTGTTCAAACAATTAGGAGCTGATACTGGTTTCGACTCTATCGGTGATTTCAACACGGGAAAAGCGATGTCTAAATTTCTGAATAAGTTGGATACTGATAATCAGTTGGCTAAGACCATTCTATACAACCTGAATCCACGCGATAATGACCTGATTTCGACAATGATCGGAAATTTCCAGGATGGATCTGTCGCAGGAAAAATCCAATTCGGATCAGGTTGGTGGTTCCTGGATCAGAAAAAAGGAATGGAAGATCAGATGAATTCTTTGTCTGCTCTTGGTTTGTTAAGCCGTTTTGTCGGTATGCTTACCGATTCCCGTAGCTTTTTGTCATATCCCCGTCATGAATATTTCCGTCGTATTCTCTGTAATCTGATTGGAAATGATGTGGAGCAGGGTTTATTACCGGCTTCCGAACTTCCGTTCCTGGGAAAGATGGTTGAAGATATTTCGTATAATAACGCGAATAAATTCTTCGGTTTTTAAGAATAATTTAAATAAACAATACTGTAAATGAAAAAAGTAGTAACATTTGGGGAAATCATGCTTCGTTTAGCTACCCCTGGATATCAACGTTTTATCCAGTCGACAAATTTGAATTCCACATTTGGTGGCGGTGAAGCGAACGTAGCGGTTTCGTTGTCTAATTATGGTATCCCTGCGGATTTTGTGACCCGCCTGCCTAAAAATGACATCGCAGAATGGTGTATCTCGGATTTGCGTAAATACAATGTAGGAACTGAAAATATTGTCCGAGGAGGCGATCGCGTAGGTATTTATTTCCTTGAGACAGGAGCTGTTGCCCGTGCTTCTAAAGTTGTTTACGACCGTGCTAATTCTTCAATTGCCGATATCAAACCCGGTATGGTGAACTGGCGTGAGATTTTCAAAGATGCTCAGTGGTTCCATTGGACAGGAATTACTCCTGCCTTATCTCAGAGTGCTGCCGATGCATGTTTGGAAGCTATTCATATTGCTAATGAGATGGGAATAACAGTTTCGACCGACCTGAATTACCGTAAGAACTTGTGGAAATATGGTAAAACAGCGTCTGAAGTGATGCCGGCTTTGGTTGAAGGTTGTGATGTTATTCTTGGCAATGAAGAAGATGCTGAAAAGGTATTCGGGATCAAACCGGAAGGTTTTGATGTTGCCCATACAGGAGGAGAAGTGAATGCCGCTGAATTTGAATCTGTTTGTACTCAAATGATGAAACGTTTCCCACGTGCAAAGAAAGTAATTATCACTCTGCGAGGTTCTATCAATGCGAATCACAACACCTGGGGTGGTTGCCTGTATTCTGATGGCAAACTATACCAATCCAAACGTTACGATATTACCCATATTGTCGACCGTGTAGGTGGTGGCGATTCTTTTATGGGAGGTTTGATCTACGGATTGATCTCTTATCCTCAGAATGATCAGAAAGCCTTGGAATTTGCTGTTGCTGCATCATGTCTTAAACATACAGTCTACGGAGACTTCAACCTGGTAACAGTTTCTGAAGTTGAGAGTCTGATGGGTGGTGACGGATCAGGACGGGTTTCTAGATAAATTATTCATTTTTAATATAAAATATTATGTTTTCATTAAAAGGAAAAGTAGCCCTTGTTACCGGAGCATCATACGGTATTGGCTATGCGATTGCAAAAGCGTTACACGCAGCAGGTGCAACAATTGTATTTAACGATATCAATGCCGATCTTGTACAGAAAGGGATTGCTTCTTATAAAGCTGATGGTATTACAGCTCATGGTTATGTTTTTGATGTAACTAACGAAGAACAGGTTTATGAAACCATTGCCCAGATTACTTCAGAAGTTGGTGTAATCGATATTTTGGTAAATAATGCCGGAATTATCAAACGTATTCCCGCTATTGAAATGACAGCGAAAGATTTCCGTCAGGTAATCGACATTGACCTCAATGGCCCGTTCATCGTTTCTAAGGCTGTTGCTCCGGGAATGATTGAAAAAGGAGCCGGAAAGATTATCAATATCTGCTCTATGATGAGCGAATTAGGTCGTGAAACCGTTTCTGCTTATGCCGCAGCTAAAGGTGGTCTGAAAATGTTGACCAAGAATCTTGCTTGTGAATGGGCAGAATACAATATTCAGGTAAATGGTATAGGTCCGGGTTATATTGCAACTCCTCAAACTGCACCATTACGTGAAGAAGGTCACCCATTTAATGATTTTATTATTGCTAAGACTCCTGCAGCCCGTTGGGGTACTACAGCTGATCTTGAAGGGCCGGCGGTATTCCTGTCTTCTCAGGCTTCGGATTTCGTTAACGGCCACATCCTTTATGTAGATGGTGGTATCTTGGCTTATATTGGAAAACAACCTAAATAATTATTAATTATTCATTTAAAATGAGATTTAATAAATTACAAGTTCTCAGCACTATGGCAAGCACCGGGATGGTGCCTGTTTTTTATCATAAAGATGTTGAGGTAGCAAAGAATGTTATAAAAGCCTGTTATGAAGGGGGTGTAAGAGCTTTTGAATTCACTAACAGGGGAGAATTTGCGCATGAAGTGTTTGGCGAACTAATTAAATGGGCAGCAAAAGAATGTCCGGAAATGATCATGGGTATCGGTTCCGTGGTGGATGGCCCTACAGCAGCGCTTTATATCCAGTTGGGAACTAATTTCATTGTGGGTCCCTTATTCAATCCGGAAGTGGCCAAAATTGCGAATCGTCGTCTAGTTCCTTATACTCCGGGCTGTGGAACTGTTTCAGAAGTGGGTTTTGCTCAGGAAATGGGATGTGATTTGTGTAAAGTATTTCCGGGAGACGTTTTGGGCCCTAACTTTGTGAAAGGATTAAAAGCTCCGATGCCTTGGTCGATGTTGATCGTTACCGGAGGAGTAAAACCGGAAGAAACAAATCTGAAATCCTGGTTCGATGCCGGAGTTAGTTGTGTCGGAATGGGTTCCAACTTATTTCCTGCAGATGTGATTGCAGCAAAAGAGTGGGGAAAAATCACTCAAATGTGTAAAGATGCATTTGATATTATCAAACGAGTTCGTAAATAATCACTAATACTATTATCATGAATAATTCGAGTCAAAAGATGACAAATTACAGATGGACAATTTGTGCCCTGCTGTTTTTTGCTACTACGATTAACTATTTGGATCGTCAGGTATTGTCGCTTACGTGGAAGGACTTTATCGCAACAGAATTTCATTGGACAAATATTCATTATGGGTACATAACAACATTTTTTTCAGGGTTTTATGCTCTTTGTATGTTGTTTGCCGGTCGTTTTGTTGACTGGATGGATACAAAGAAAGGATTTCTTTGGGCTATTGGAATTTGGTCGATAGGAGCTTGTCTTCACGCTTTTTGTGGAATTGCAACTTCAGGTATCGCTGCGGGACAGTGGATGGTTGGATTTGAAGGTGCAAAAGAAGCTATTGCCACAGTAGGAAATACCGGTAAAGTTATCAATATAAGTGTAATGCTTTTTATTTTTGCCCGTGCTGTATTGGCTTTAGGGGAAGCAGGAAACTTTCCTGCTGCAATTAAAGCTACGGCAGAATATTTTCCAAAGAAAGACAGAGGTTTTGCTACCAGTATTTTCAACGCAGGTGCACAGATTGGAGCTCTTCTTGCCCCTCTTTCTATTCCTGTAATTGCAAAATACTATGGTTGGGAAATGTCATTCCTCATTATCGGAGCATTAGGCTTTATTTGGATGGGATTTTGGGTGTTTGTGTATAAAAAACCAGAGAACAATCCTCATGTAAATGCTGCTGAGTTAGCATATATCCATCAAGACGAAGAATCTCATGATAAAGTTGAGGAAAATGTAGAGAAAGCTCAAACAAGAAAACTTTCGTTTGCAGAGTGTTTTCAATTTAAACAAACTTGGGCGTTTGCTTTTGGTAAATTTATGACAGATGGTGTTTGGTGGTTCTATTTATTCTGGGCACCTGCTTATTTGAGCTCTGTTTATAACATGCCGTCATCGGATCCGAAAGCTCAAATCGCTATTTTTTCGTTGTATGGTATTTCTATGCTTTCTCTTATCGGAGGATGGCTTCCTACCTTTTTTGTAGAAAAAAAGGGAATGAACCCATACGCAGGTAGAATGAAAGCCATGTTGATTTTTGCATTCTTTCCATTGTTAGCAATGTTTGCACAGCCTTTAGGACATATTTCTTATTGGGTTCCAATTATCATCATTGGTATTGCCGGTGCTGCTCACCAAGCTTGGTCCGCTAACATTTTCTCTACTATCGGTGATATGTTTCCAAAGTCAGCAATTGCGACTGTTACTGGAATTGGAGGTATGGCAGGAGGAATTGGTGCTATGATCATCAACCTGGGATCAGGTGCATTATTTGACTACAGTATAACATCGAATATGTCATTCTTAGGATACAAAGGTATTGAAGCAGGTTACTTCATCATATTCTGTGTTTGTGCAGTTGCTTACCTAATTGGTTGGATTGTAATGAAGCTATTGGTTCCAAAATACAAACCGATTGTTATAGAATAAAACGATATGATTGCTGATCGTCATCCCGAGTATAACGAGCTCTCGTGAGCTCCCTCACGATATTCTGGATGACGGTTAGTCATAATTCTTCCCCTAATAAAACTCTTATATCTCTAACCAAACCGTCTTAAATAAATAAAAAAATGGAAGAATTAAATAAAAAAACAGTAAGTAAACCGGGATTACCGGTAAAAATCCTGCAATTTGGAGAAGGAAATTTTCTTCGTGCATTCGTAGATTGGATGATACACAAGGCGAATGAAGCCGGAGTGATGAATCATGGTGTTGTTGCCGTACAACCGATTGGACAGGGTTTGGCAGAGATGCTGAGAAAGCAGGACTGCCTGTATCATGTTTATCTGGAAGGAATAAAAGATAAGCAACCTGTTAAAGAAGTTACACTGGTTAAAAGTATCGTAAATGCGTTGAATCCATATGACGAATACGAAACCTATAAAAACATTTTTTTAAGTCCAGAGTTGGAAATGATTATTTCCAATACCACGGAAGCTGGTATCCGGTATGAAGAAGGAGACGATTTGAATGCTTGTCCTCCGAAATCTTATCCGGCCAAAATGACTTCACTTCTTTATCAACGCTTCCAAAAATTCAATGGAGCTGCAGATAAAGGTTTATTGATCATTTGCTGTGAATTGATTGAAGATAATGGTTCGACGTTGAAAGATTATGTCCTGAAACATGCTGAATACAATCATCTGGGCAATGAATTTATGAACTGGGTAAAACAAAACTGCCATTTTTATGATACTTTGGTCGACCGGATCGTTCCGGGATTCCCTCGTGAGACAATCGATGAGATCAAAGCAGAAATAGGATTCAATGATAATCTGGTTGTGAAAGGTGAATTTTTCCATGTTTGGGCTATTGGAGGAGATCCTGTCATCAAAGAAAAATTACCATTGGATAAAGCTGGTCTGAATGTCTTATTCATGGATGATATCAAACTATTCCGTGCGAAGAAAGTTCGTGTCTTGAACGGATCACATACAGCTATGGTTCCTGTTGCTTTACAAATGGGTTGTGAAACAGTGAAGGATGCTTTCAATACTCCTTTAGTTGAAAAATTTATCAATCAGATGGTTGCAAATGAAGTGCTCCCTGCGATTGATGAAGATCCTGTCGAATTGGAGAAATTTTCAGGAAAAATCCTGGAACGTTTTTATAATCCATATATCAAACATTATCTGAAAGATATTTCATTGAATTCTCTTTCAAAATGGGAGACCCGCGACTTCCCTACTGTTCAGGATAATGCCTTGAAATTAAATAAACAAGCCAACTTTACAACATTCTCATTTGCAGCATTGTTAGTATTGTACAGTGGAAAATCCGAAGTCTCATTTACTCCGAATGACACCCCTGAGTTTGTTGAATTTATTCAAAAATCATTCGATCCAAACAATATCGAAGGATGGGTGAATTGTATTATTGCTAACAAACAAATCTGGACAGTTGATTTATTATCTGTTCCCGGATTTGCAGAAAATGTGGAAAAAGGAGTGAAACTTATTCTTGAAAAAGGCATGAAGAGAGCTTTAGAGGAAATTGTAAAATAACTATGGCAAAGTATTTGAGAATAAGCCGGATAGACAATGTCTGTGTGGCAATAGAAACCATGTCCCCCGGGGATATCCTGGAAGTAGATGGTACAAAAATAGAAATAAAAGATCTGATTGAAACGGGCCATAAAGTGGCTCTTCAGGAGATCAAAGAAGGTGAGAATGTTATTAAATATGGATATCCTATTGGTCATGCAACCCAGGATATTTATCCGGGACAACACGTGCACGTACACAATGTGAAAACAAATCTCCATGATGATTTGAAGTATACATATAATCCTGTAAAACCGGTGTTGAATATTCCTAAGAGCAACTTGAAATTTTACGGGTATAAACGGTATAACGGTGATGTAGGTATTCGTAATGAACTTTGGATTGTTCCGACGGTAGGATGTGTGAATGGCCAGGCTCAAGCTATTATCGAAAGAGTGAAACATGAGTTGGATATTACAGGAATAGACGATGTGCGTGTTTATACACACAACTATGGGTGTTCCCAATTGGGTGATGACCATGTTAATACGCAGAAAGCTTTAGCTGCTTTGGCTAAACACCCGAATGCGGGAGGTATTTTAGTCTTGAGTTTGGGCTGTGAAAACAATCAGCAGGCCGATTTCAAGAAGGTAATGGGAGAATGGGATGAAACCCGTGTTAAATTCCTGATAGCACAAAAAGTCCAGGATGAAATAGAAGCCGGTTTTGAATTGATGAAGGAACTGGTAGACCGGATGAAGCAGGATAAACGGGAGGAATTACCATTATCATCATTGAAAGTGGGTTTGAAATGTGGTGGAAGTGATGGTTTTTCAGGCATCACTGCTAATCCGTTAGTCGGGCGTTTTTCCGACTGGTTGATTGCGCAGGGGGGTAGCACTATCTTGACGGAAGTTCCTGAGATGTTTGGTGCCGAAACAATTCTGATGGATAGGGCAAGGAACCAGGAAGTCTTTGATAATACGGTACTTTTGATCAATAATTTCAAACATTATTTCCGCAAATTCGATCAACCGATTTATGAGAATCCATCTCCCGGAAATAAAGCCGGAGGGATTACAACATTGGAAGATAAATCCCTGGGATGTACTCAAAAAGGAGGTACTGCCGAGGTTGTGGCTGTTTTGGACTATGGTCAGCAGATTAAAACCAAAGGATTGAACCTGTTGAATGCTCCTGGAAATGACCTGGTAGCAGCCTCTTCCCTGGCTATTTCCGGTTGCCAGTTGGTATTGTTTACTACAGGACGGGGAACTCCATTCGGAAGTTTTGTTCCGACAATGAAAATATCGACAAACTCACAACTTTATAATTTCAAGCAGAACTGGATTGATTTCAATGCGGGAACGCTGTTGGAAGGAGAAAGTATGGATGATTTATTAAAACGTTTCGTTGAATTTATAGTTGATACCGCAAATGGCAAACATTTGAAACACGAAGAAACCGGATTTAAAGAAATCGCAATCTTTAAAAGCGGAGTAACGCTATAGAATTAAAAATGAGTTAATTACAGGTGGTGCAGTCTTAACATATCCCAAATTGAGAAGATTGCACCGACTAATGAAAGTACTATGATTATGATTCCGACCACACGATTCATAATCCATAATCCCCTTAAATTGAAATTTTTACGTAATTTTCCTACCAAAAAGGTAATCAGGAACCACCAGCAGAGAGCCCCTATTGCAATCGCACCAAGTCCCATAACCATAGAAAACAATGTCTCATTTTCTTCCGGAGAGATGAAATTAAACCGGGCAAATAATGCAATAAAGAGAAAGATAATTAAGGGATTGGAGAGTGTGAGTAAAAATGCCGTAGCTGTATCCTGATGATACGTATTTACATTCTCTTTAGGTTTTCTCAGGTTCTTAGACGGATTTGATTGATAAATATAATATCCGAAGAATAACAATAAAAAACTTCCTACGAGTTGAAGTATATCCTGGTAGTCTTTTACGAAATCGACAATGAAACCCATCCCCAGGCAGGTAATCGTTGCATAAATTACATCGGATAACGCAGCTCCGACACCTGAAAAAAAACCATGCCAGCGGCCTTTATTTAAAGTCCGCTGGATGCATAAAAGTCCTATTGGGCCCATAGGGGCAGAAACCAATATTCCTATAATAAACCCGTTATAGAGAATGTTTAGTAAATCTATCAAAGTGCATTGATTTCTTTCAAAACATCATTTGTTTTACGAACAGCATCAGCGCTCTTTTCAAACAATGCTTTTTCTTCATCATTCAGTTTGAAATCCACAATTTTTTCAACACCATTACGTCCCAGGATGGCAGGAACACCAATACAGATGTCTTTTTGTCCGTATTCGCCTTCCAAATAAACACAGCAAGGGATCAGGCGTTTGTAATCGCGGACGATTGATTCGGCAACGAAAGCGCCGGCAGCACCCGGAGCATACCATGCAGATGTTCCAAGTAAGCCTGTTAATGTGGCGCCACCGACCATCGTATCGGCAACTACTTTATCTAATGCTGCAGCATCCAACAATTGAGAAACAGGAGTGCCATTATAAGTCGCAAGGCGTTTCAATGGGATCATTGTAGTGTCTCCATGTCCTCCGATTACAGTACCGTCTACTTGTGAAGGATTAACATTCAATGCCTGGCTTAGATAATACTTGAAGCGAGAACTGTCAAGAGTGCCACCCATACCTATAACTCTGTTTTTAGGCAGACCTGTAGCTTTCAATGTAAGGTAAGTCATTGTATCCATTGGATTGGAAATAATGATGAAGATTGCATTCGGAGAAAATTTCAAGCAGCTTTCGACAACACTTTTAACGATGTTGGCATTAACTCCGATCAGTTCTTCACGAGTCATCCCCGGTTTACGAGGGATACCAGAAGTAACGATAATTACATCGGAATTAGCTGTTTTGGAATAATCGTTAGTAACCCCTACGATTTTAGTTTCGAAAGCTAAAGTTTGAGCTGTTTGCATCATATCCATAGCTTTACCTTCAGCTACACCTTCTTTGACATCGAGCATTACTACTTCGTCTGCAATTTTATTGAATGCCAATACATTCGCACAGGTTGCTCCTACATTTCCGGCTCCTACGACAGTTATTTTAGCCATAATTTTTAAGTTTATTGTTAATTAATGATTGTTTGATTTAATGAACTGCAAAATTACGACTTCGAATTGAATAAAGAAATTTTTCCGCAATAAAATTGGTTAAAATCTGATTGAAATGTATGAAAAAAGGTGTGTTAAAAGTTTTATTGTATCATTTTTGATACAAACCTCCAACACACCTTACATATTCATGCTTTGTGATATTAAGGTAGCACAATAAACAAATAAAGAGACTGAGGTCTTTTTATTTGAATAGCATACCTGCTAATTGTTCGATCGTTTTTGTAAGACGTTTTTTGCCTTCTCTAGTTGTAAAATCGATGTTACAGAAAGTAGATACATTTTTATGCATATTCAAGTAATAGATACCGGAAATCAATAAAGCATAAATAGCTTCAATGTCGATGTCCGTACCTTTGAAATGATCTACATTCTTTTCCATGAATTTTTGGTTGTCCAGTTCTCTCCTCCTTGCATGACGCAAAATGTAGGGAGTTGGCTCTGCAATTTCCCATCTTGCAATGCTCTCAAACTCACGGTTTTGATCCATGGTTTTATATAGTTCTGTCAGATAGTATACAAACATATCTTTCAGATCCGAACCATGTTCATTGTAAGCCTTCTGAACGATAAATCTTTCCCAGAAATCATTTCTGATGAAATACCTTTCCAGGAGATTATCAAAACTTTCAAAGTTACGATAGATGTAGGCTTTTTCTACCTTAGCGACCTCAGATACTGAATTGATCCCTAACTGAGAAAACCCTAATTCATTGATAACTCTACAAACTGCACTCATCAACTGATTGTCGATGACATCTCTTGTTCTTCTGATTCTTGTTTTTTTCTCGCTTGCCATAACAATAAATAATAAAATTTACTCAAAATACATTCCTATAATAATTACACTTTGCGGATTAAAACATAATTATAAAACAACAAAAATACCCTCTGAATTGCCAATAAATAAGGTACTTTACTTTAAAACGCAAATAAAACCAAAAAGTTAGATGAAAGAAACAATTTTCTCTCACTGCAACATACTTTTAGGTAATTTTAACTTAAATTACTCATTCGTCAACGCAAAATCATCTCTAATGGCAATATTAATTTAAGGTAATTACAAATGCAGTAAAATGTATGTCGCAATTTTTAATATGTAATCAAATCGGAGACAAATATATAAAAAATTATGTACAATGTTAGAATTTAATGTTTAAAAGAAAATTAATTTCTGTTTTTTCCCTTCCTGTGATCTCTTCCAGCCCGGAACTGATGGTGTTTTTATCGAAATATTGGGTGGAAGCAAGTTTTATATAAAGGTTTAAAACCTTGCAAATATTCCATTTCAGAGTGGTGTAGTATCGTATTCCTTCTCCATAATAAGTCGGCATATTAAAGACGTATAAAATATTTCTTTCATAACTATAAATCCGGTTATTCCAGTCTAGTGCATTAAAATACGCAAATGACACATCGGATTGAAATCTGGAATTGTTTGTTTTATACCCAAAGGCTTGTGAAATTGACCATCCGGTGCTGGTTTTATTCTCAAATGAATACGTGTTGTAGTCGAATTGGGTTTTTATATTCATTCGTGCGATTGGTTTGATGTTTAATTGATACCTCCATCGATGCTGATTGTAGGGAAAGATATCGACAGTTTTTCCTGTTTTGTTTTTTTCTTTTTCTTTAAGTTTATAACGAATATTCATATTTAATAAAGTTTTAGGGTTATAATTGATTTGTAATAAAATATCTTTTCCGGAAGAGGGGGCGTCTATTCCATATTTGATCCATGGAAAACGGAATGCGTCAATATATCCGGCTAGTTGCCATTTGGGTTGTGAATATTTTATTCCCAGATAGAGTCCGGATTCATTCTGGACAGTGGAAGATTCTCCTAAAGATCTTGCAAAGTGTGATTGAAAATTATGTGCGTAATTTCTGTATGAGAGCGAGAATGCAAGGAATGAAGCCGGAGTTATCAATAAATTATTGATTGTAGCTGTCGCCCCGTTTTTTCCTGTTGCGGTTTCTCCCTGGAACAGCAGTTTTTTTCGTTGATAAGAATAATCTATTCCCAGATTGTAATTATGATCATCCCTCAGGTAATAAAGATTGTATGGCTTGAGTTCCGGATTAAGTTCTTTCCCGCCAAAATTATATACTGTAGCAGTAGTTCCTATTTGGAAGGTTTCATTTTTCCATTGAAGATTTATTCCTCCGACATTCATTTCTGCCTGATGATGTTTCTTAAGATCGTTGTCAGTCCGGTTGTATCCGTCTGTTTTAAAGCCGGATATAATATCTCCTTCTATTCCGGCATCGAAATTCCTGTGAGAAGCAAAAAGATGTAGTTTTGTATCTTTGTGTTTAAGAGAGATAGATGCTCCTCTGAAGAAATCATTTTCATTGGTTGAGAAATGGCGCTTTATTCCAGAGCTTTTCTTGCCGATATTGTTTACATCCGATGTCTTTCCCATCGCAAAATCGGTATTGAGGACAAGCCCTTGTCCAAATGCGACCCTGTAATCTCCGAGGTAGAGTCCTTCCATAATACCTGTGTTTTTTAGGGAAAAATTTACAGAATAAAAGTCAAATCCTTTGTGATGTTGATTCCAGAACGCTTCTCCGGGATCTTTTTCCCCGACGAGGCTGAATTGGATCCGGTCTTTGTATTGAAAACTGTAGCGGGCAGAGAGATAGTACGGTTCTCCTAAATAATATCGATTCGGGTATTTTTCTTTTTCTTCATCATCGGCCTTGCGGTATCC
Source organism: Bacteroidales bacterium (assembly GCA_031556375.1). Lineage (GTDB taxonomy): Bacteria > Bacteroidota > Bacteroidia > Bacteroidales > Azobacteroidaceae > BNXB01. The sequence continues at coordinate 58,965 of JAVBTA010000043.1, forward strand.
GGCTTTTTCCTGCAGACAGTTATCCATGCGTATCAAAAGATCATTTTTTCCGTACTTTACTACATTTTTCAGAGATAGAGATTCAACTTTGTTTTCTTGTTCGATAATTACAAATGGTAATAGATACTGGATCGTTTGGTAATCAAGTCCATCTATATTTTTTAATTCATAGATTGTACTGAGGGAGCCATATTTGTAGATATGATATAATAAATTCTCAATTTGAATTTTGGAGAGAAAGGGCAATCGTTCCAAATCTTGTTTGGTAGCTGTATTCAGGTTGAAAGGATGTTCACTCAGGAAAGAGAGTTCTTCATAAAGATTTTCAATCAGGGATGGTTCCATTTCACTCTCGGATAATTCTTCGAGGTACTCCATCCACAATGTATTTTTCTCAGTGGTTTGTGAAAGGACGGGAAAGGATAATAATAATAAGGAGATGGTAATAAGTAACTTCATAGTAAGTCTTGTATAATTAGGTTTATTAGAATCTGTAACAGACATCTATCATGCTGGAATTTCCCAGTAACCGGTGTGTTGTAAATGCGATCCCGACATCTATATTTTTGTATTTATAAGCAGCTCCTAAAGAAGGAGTTGTAAAATAGGTTCGGAATCCTGCTCTAAAAAATAACTCATCGATAATTTGATACTCTATCCCGAAACTCGTATTGATTTGTTTTTCAGCCAGATATGATATTTCTGACGAGATGTTGAGAATTGGCAGGCATTGGTAAGCTATTCCAAGATGGATAGAATAATTTTTTTCATTAAAAGTAGATACAATATTTTCTGCGAGTAAGCAGATTCTCGTGGAGGATGAAAGTTGAAAAAGACTTCCAAGGCCGGCCTTGAGTCCGGTTTGAGATTTCTCATTCAGAAAATTATTCAGGTACGCCAAATCTATTCTGGCTCCGATTGAAAAATGATCATTGATTTGTTTGCCTAATCCTGTCTGGAGTGATGAATAATAGTAATCCTGATATCCGAAATGAGAGAGTTGGAAGCCTGTTGCTATAAATCGGTTTGGAAATACTGTACGCAGTCCGGAGGTGTTTAGTTCTTTCATTTGAAACCGGTTGTAAAAAATGGCCGAAGTTTTGATACGAGGATGAAACGGTAAAGATGCCGGGTTTGAAAACTCTAAACTTAGTGCATGTAAATCACCCATGGACAATGCCCTTGTGTCGGTAATTGTTGGATTTTCGAAAGAAAATGCTTGCTGAGAATTGAAGAATGCGAAAAATACAAAGATATAAATCTTTGAAGTGAAAAAACGCTTCATAGTTTGTTGGCTTGGTTAATGATTAATAAATATAAAGTACAAAATTATGAAATAATCAGTGAAGAAGCAAAAAAAAGGATACTTTTGTGATGATGAAAAGTAAAATATGTATTAGTATTATTTTCATGTTGTTATCGGTTGGTTTGAAGGCCCAGAATCAGGGAACACTTATACCGCCTCAATCGCCTCATCTTTATTCGGAGACTGGCGACAGCTTGCCGGTAATAATTATCCTGGATGTTAATATATACCCACCCAGGGTATTTAAAGATTCATATGAAGAAGAAAAATATCGGAAACTGATACGTGATGTAAAACGAACATTACCGTATGCAAAATTAATTTATGCCACTCTAATTGAGACTTATGAATATATGCAGACTCTTCCTACAGAAAAGCAACGGGAAGATCATATGAAACGGATGGAGAAGGATCTTTATGCCGAATATTTCCCTGTCTTAAAGAAAATGTCACTTTCTCAGGGTAAACTATTGATAAAACTGATCAATAGAGAATGTAATCAGAGTAGTTATGATATATTGAAGGCATTCCTGGGCTCTTTTCGTGCCGGATTTTGGAATATCTTTGCCGGAATGTTCGGTGCCAGCCTGAAATCAGAATGGGATCCGAAAGGAAAGGATGCAGCCATAGAACGAATTGTAGTTCTTGTGGAAGAAGGCCTGATTTAACCCCGGATTAAAAAATATGATTTAAAGTTACGACATTAAAGGAATTTTTGTTAACTTCGTTAGTTGTTTAAAGTTGAATGATGTATATTAAGTTAATAAAGTGATTCCTGGCATATTATGGAAATAGAGAGCAAGGTTCAATATCATAAGTTATATGAAATGTATATGCGAGAAATGTTTGCATATGGTATGGCTTTTGGTATTGATAAGGAAACGATTCTTGATGCCATCCATGATGTTTTTCTTCATATTATTGAGCAGGAAAACGAAATTAATGAGCAATCCAATGCAAAATTTTATCTTCTTTGTAGTTTGAAAAACAGGTTGTTTTCAATAAAAAGGAAAGAGATTTCATTTGAAAATATTGAAGAAGCTGATGATTACAATTTTTCCATTGCTGTGAGCGGGCTGGAAGATGTAATTGAGGAAGAAGAAGAGCGAATCCGGTTGACAGCCCAGATTGAGGATATGTTGAGTGAATTGACAAGTAGGCAACGTGAGGTTGTTTATTTGCGTTATATGCAAGGACTAAGTTACGAGGAAATTGCAAGCTTACTCCAAATCACCCCGAAAGCTGTCCGAAAATTGAACTATAGAGCTTTGGAACGTATTAAAGAACGTTATGGAGATACATTTATACTGTTCATAGTATTGCTTTCTAAAACGTATTATCTTAACTAGGAATAAAAACGGAAGACAAGTTTTGAAGTGGGCCTCAAAACTTGTTTTCCGTTTTTACTTCTCAATTATTTTCTATTCTAACCAGAAAGGAGCCTGGACTAAGGTTGGATCTTTGTCCATTTCAGTTTGGAAAATAGGGAACCAGTAATGTTTTTTTGTGAAAATACGGGTTACTCCTGAGGTGGTACTCCGTTTGAAGAATGCTTTGGGATCAGAAGCGTTATCCGAATATACCGTACCATTAAAATTCATTCCATAATCCGGTCCGTTCAAAATCTTTTCGCCCAATAGCCAACGGCGTATATCATGATAACGAAGTCCTTCGCAACACAACTCTACTCGACGTTCTTTGCGAATGATTTCACGTATGTCATCCTGAGTGGCCGGTGCCGGAATCATACCCGATGCACTTCCATATTGAGGGATGCCCGCCCGTTCCCGGATCAGGTTTACATATTTCAATATATCCGGATCTCCGGGACTCGATTCATTCAGGGCTTCGGCATAGTTCAGATAAGCTTCGGCCAAACGGAATAAAATTCCCGGACGATATGGATGTAATGAATTACGATTATTTTGTTCTAAAGAAACTCGTTTTCTTAACAGATAACCATTCTGAGGAGCATCATGGGTGCTACCGCCATCCCATTCGTTTTCCATGAAACGGGTAGTCCGGTTTTCTGTCCAATACCACTGTCCGTTATATATGACCGTTAAATAAAAACGGGGTTCCCGGTTGGAATACATGTTGAATGTTTTTCCATAGGTGATTTGTCCG
>JAVBTA010000010.1:0-57466 GCA_031556375.1 Bacteroidales bacterium
TTTTTGTTTGCAATGACCATTATGAATATATCACCACGTTGTGGTGATGGGGTTACGGTAGTGGGTATCATCATTACCCGGGCGAGCAAGGGCGGTGGGTATCATCACCATACGGGGACTAACGTCCCCGCCTACAGAGACTGCACCGCTCACGCGGTGATGGGCTAACGCACAAAAATGCAAATTCAGATCCCTCTAACTTCCTGTAACTCCATTTTCTTAACTCCTTCGTTTTTTATTTCAATTAGTTTCGTTAAATTTGTACCCTAATCATTTCTATAACTTGAATGGAACAGTTGACAATCGTCAAAGTCGGAGGCAAAATCGTAGAAGAAGAAGATTCGTTGAAGGTCTTATTGAAAGACTTTTCTGAAATCGAAGGACATAAAGTGCTGGTACATGGAGGCGGACGTTCCGCAACACGTATCGCTGAACAATTGGGAATAGAAAGTAAGATGGTCGATGGGCGTCGTATCACAGACGCAGAAACCCTGAAAGTCGTAACAATGGTATATGGAGGTCTGGTAAACAAAAATATTGTCGCCGGACTTCAATCGTTAGGGCTGAATGCAATAGGACTTACCGGTGCAGATCTGAATATGATCTTGTCGGATAAACGTCCTGTTAAAACTATCGATTACGGATTTGTAGGTGATGTAAAACAGGTGAATGCCGAATTACCGTCAGAATTGATTCGGCGAGGAGTAGTTCCTGTCTTGGCGCCGTTAACTCATGATGGCAAAGGAAATATCCTGAACACGAATGCCGATACGATTGCCGGAGAAGCCGCAAAAGCCTTTGCACGCTACTTCGATGTCCGTTTAGTCTATTGTTTTGAGAAAAAAGGCGTATTGTCTGATGAGAATGATGACGATAGCGTTATTCCTGAAATAACTTCCAATATCTTCGAACAATATGTATCTCAGGGAATTATAAACGGAGGAATGATCCCTAAGCTGGAAAATGCATTTGAAGCTATCAACGCCGGTGTTAAAGAGGTTGTGATAGCCCATGCATCCGAAATCTATACCGGAAAAGGAACAAGAATCATTAAATAATATCACACGTAGGGACGAATTGAATTCGCCCGTTAATTGTGAATCATGAAAACAATATTTATAGAAGATCGTATAGAGATAGAAAAAGTTATTGCTCACAGTGATATCTGTTACGTTGGTATGGTCGACGGTAATGAACCCTACGTCATTCCCATGAATTTCGGATACAAAGACAATATAATCTACCTCCACTCTGCCCCTGAAGGTCGGAGCATCCGCCTGTTAGAAAAAAACAACCGGGTTTGTATCACTTTCAGCAATGGTCATAAACTGGCATTTCAGCATCCTCAGGTAGCTTGTAGTTACCGTATGAAATCCCGCAGTGTCATTGCATATGGAAATGTAAACTTTGTTGAAGACAAAGAAAAGAAAGTCGAAGCCCTGAATATTATCATGGCTCAGTATTCCGATAAGGAATTTCAATATTCCGATCCGGCAGTTATCAATGTTAAAATATGGACGGTAAAAATCGAACAGATATCGTGTAAAGAATTTGGCGCTCCCCATAAATAATTTATAATCAGGAGTAAATAAATAAAGTAAAAATGGAAAAGAATTTTCAAATGGTGGCAAAAACCCTGTATGGATTGGAGAATATCCTGGCATCGGAGTTAGTCGCCCTCGGAGCCAATCATTTGCAGATTGGGCGAAGAATGGTTTCTTTTGAAGGGGATAAGTCCCTGATGTATAAAGCAAACTTTCATTGTCGTACAGCACTCCGGATCTTAAAAACCATTACCACTTTCACAGCAAAAAGTTCTGATGAGGTGTATGAAAAAATCAAGCAAATTCCATGGGAACAGTACCTGACCCCGAAAAAAACCTTTGCTATCGATGCAGTGGTACATTCGGAGGTCTTTACCCATTCCAAATTTGTTGCTTATCGGACAAAAGATGCGATTGCCGATTATTTCACAGAAAAAGGAGAAGACCGTCCTTCCGTACGTCTCACCAACCCTGACCTGCAATTACATATTCATATTTCCCACCGTGATTGTACCGTTGCAATCGACAGTTCGGGAGAATCATTACATAAACGAGGTTACAGGATAGAAGAGACAGAAGCTCCCTTGAATGAGGTGCTTGCAGCAGGGATGATCATGAAAACAGGCTGGAAAGGCGACTGTAATTTTGTCGATCCGATGTGCGGGTCGGGGACTTTATTGATTGAAGCTGTCCTGATTGCCCGTAATGTCCCTCCCGGAATTTACCGGAGTAAATATGCCTTTGAAAAATGGGATGATTTTGATGAAGATTTATTCCGGGATATTAGTTCGGAAGATAGTGGGGAACGCGATTTTGAGTTCAAAGCTTATGGATCGGATATCTCGGATAAAGCTATTTCTATTGCAACCAAAAATGTTAGAAATGCAGGACTTTCAAAATATATAGAATTGGAGGTCAAACCTTTTCAAAAATACGAAGAAGCTCCGCAACCGGGTATCCTGGTTACGAATCCTCCTTATGGTGAACGCCTGAATCCAAAGGATTTAATGGCATTATACAGTATGATCGGAGAACGGGTAAAGCACGTTTTTACCGGATATGATGCCTGGATTTTGTCTTCAAACAGGGAAGGGTTTGATAACATCGGATTAAAGCCTTCTGTGAAAGAAAAACTGATTAACGGATCTCTGGATTGTGAGTTCCGTAAATATGAAATATTCAGTGGAAAACGAAAGGATTTTGTTCCTGGACAAGAACAACGGGAAGAACCGAAGATATTGGTCAAACGAGAAAGTGGAGCAGAACCTCAAAGCCGGATAAGAAAGTATAAAGATAAATAATTATGTGCAGGGGATTTTGGTTTTTTGTTATTGTGTTGATTTCTATAAGTATGAATGCACAAGAAAAGAGTTTGACTCTGGAAGAATTGCTTCCGGGAGGAAAGAATTATTCAAATTTTGTTCCGAAGTTGCCTTTTCAGGCCAGATGGTTTGGAGATCAAATCGTAATGTCGAATAAAGATACTCTGTACATCGTAAATCCGGAGGCGAAATCAAAAAAGACAGTTCTGATTACCAACGAAGAGCTACGTAAGCTGTTGTCGGAAGATAAGGTAAACGTTAGTCAGGTTACTTTTCTGAAAACCGGAGGTCTTGATGCGGCATCTGTTGTCTTGCCGGATAAGAATGGTTCTGAACGGATTTTATTCGATATCAAGAATAAACAGGTACTGAAAAAGATTAAACAGGAAAAAAACTGGGAAAATATTGATTTTTGTCCTGAAAATCAACGGATAGCATTTACTGTCGATAATAACCTGTACTTATCGGATGAAAATAATAGTTTTCCGGTTGAAGTCGCTAAAGACCAGAATAAAAACATTGTTAATGGTCAGTCGGTGCATAGGAATGAATTCGGTATCAACAAAGGTACATTCTGGTCTCCTGAAGGGAATTTCCTCGCATTTTACCGGATGGATGAAAGCATGGTTGGAGACTATCCTCTGGTAGATATTTCTGCTCGTGAAGCCGAATTGAAGTCCATCAAATATCCTATGGCAGGAATGGCCAGTCATGAAGTGGCCGTGGGCGTACACAATTTAAGTAGTGGTCGTAATATTTTTCTGAAAACCGGGGAACCGAAGGATCGGTATTTTACAAATCTCAGTTGGAGTGTCGATGAAAAGTATTTGTATATTGCGGAACTCAATCGGGCTCAGGATACTTGTACTGTAAACTGTTACGATGCACAAACAGGAAATAAGGAACGTACTTTATTTGTTGAAACAAATGAAAAATATGTAGAACCTCAAGAACCATTGCTGTTTTTGAAAAGAAATCCTGAATTATTTATCTGGCAAAGTAAACGCGACGGATACAATCAATTATATCTTTACCGTACGGATGGAACGTTGATTAAAAAGTTGACTTCAGCTAAAGCCGATGTCATACAAGTACTTGGGCTTGATGAAAAAGAACAATTTATTTTCTTCATGTCTAATGAATTAAATCCTTTGGAAACTCAACTTTATAAAGTAAACATTGAAACGGCAGAAAGAACTCAATTGACATTTGATCCGGGAGTCCATTCTGCGCTGTTGAGTTCTTCCGGAAAATATTTGCTGGATCATTATTCAAATCAACAGGTAGTTCTGAATCAGCAGATAATTCATACAGGAAATAAAAAAGCATTTGCTTTGCAGAAAGCTTCTGATCCATATAAAGGTTATCAGTTGCCGGAAGTATCACTGGGAACTATCAAGGCCGCTGATAAAACCTCAGATCTGTGTTATCGTTTGGTTAAACCCACAAATTTTGATCCTTCCCGCAAATATCCGGTTGTTATTTATGTTTATGGAGGTCCTCATAGTCAGATGGTTAAGAATAATTGGCTGGCAAGTATGAGAGGTTGGGATATCTATATGGCTCAAAAGGGTTATATTGTTTTCACAATGGATAATCGTGGTACGGCCAACCGTGGTTTGGCATTTGAAAATGTGATTCACCGTAATGTAGGAGTACATGAAACTGCCGACCAGATGTGTGGAGTAGATTTTCTGAAGTCATTGCCTTATGTCGATGTAAATAGAATAGGAGTGCATGGTTGGAGTTATGGTGGTTTTATGGCTACCAATATGATGCTTCGTCATCCGGATGTATTTAAAGTCGGTGTTGCCGGTGGACCGGTAATCGATTGGAAATATTACGAAATTATGTATGGCGAACGCTATATGGATACTCCTCAGGAAAATGAACAGGGTTATGACGATGCTTCATTGATCAATCTGGCAGGTAATTTGAAAGGGCACTTGTTGCTGATACATGGTGACGAAGACCCGACTGTGGTTTGGCAAAATAGCTTATCCTTTTTGAAAGCTTGCATAAAAGAAAGGACATATCCCGATTACTTTGTTTATCCAGGCCATGGACATAACATGGTTGGACCGGACAGGGTGCATCTGTATGAGAAAATTACAAGATATTTTGAAGATTACTTAAAATAGAAACATGAATATATTACTCTTAGGCTCTGGTGGCCGCGAACACGCTTTAGCTTGGAAAATAGCGCAAAGCCCTAAAATTGAAAAACTATTTGTTGCTCCCGGAAATGCCGGAACTGCAGAGGTTGGAACAAACATCAATGTTTCAGTGAATGATTTTTCTGCCCAGAAAAGTTTTGTACTGGAAAATAAAATAGATATGATTGTAGTCGGTCCGGAAGACCCCCTGGTAAACGGCGTCTACGATTTTTTCAAAAATGATCCGGAAACTGCTCGTATCCCGGTGATTGGACCTTCGAAAGATGGCGCTCAGATGGAAGGTAGCAAGGATTTTGCCAAAGCATTTATGAAGAGACATAACATTCCGACTGCCAGATATTTCAGTGTAACTAAATCCAATTTTCAGGAAGGTATTGTTTTCCTGCAATCCTTAAAAGCTCCTTATGTGCTTAAAGCAGACGGACTTGCTGCCGGAAAAGGGGTTCTTATATTGGACAATCTTGCTGAAGCGGAAAAAGAACTGGGAAATATGCTGAATGGTAGTTTTGGAAATGCCGGCAGTACAGTGGTAATAGAAGAATTTCTTTCCGGAATCGAATGTTCCGTTTTTGTATTGACAGATGGGAATTCATATAAGATACTGCCCGAAGCAAAAGATTACAAACGTATTGGGGTAGGAGATACCGGCCTGAATACAGGCGGGATGGGAGCTGTTTCTCCGGTTTCATTTGCCAATGAGGCATTTATGAAAAAGGTGGAAGAACGAGTTGTGATTCCTACAGTTCAAGGTTTGAAGTCCGAAAATATTGAGTATAAAGGATTTATATTTATCGGTTTGATTAAAGTCGATGGAGAACCGATGGTGATTGAGTATAATTGCCGGATGGGAGACCCTGAAACAGAGGTCGTTATGCTGAGAGTCAAGTCAGATTTGGTTGATTTGTTAGACGGGGTTGCAAAAGGTAATCTCGGAAATAAAAATCTTGTCGTGGACGAACGTTTTGCGACGACAGTAATGCTGGTCTCCGGTGGTTATCCGGGCGATTACGAAAAAGGAAAAGTAATTTCCGGTCTTGATAAAGTAAACGGAAGTATTGCGTTCCATGCCGGAACTAAGGCTGAGAATGGCTCTGTCCAAACTAACGGAGGACGGGTTATCGCTGTTAGTTCCTATGGAAAAACAAAAGAAGAAGCATTGAAAAATTCTTTTGATAATGCCCGAATAATAGAGTTTGAAGGAAAATATTTCCGTTCGGATATTGGTTTCGATTTGTAATGAACCTGAGGCAGATACATAATACTCTGATATCCGGGAGGTTTTCGGTCATAATATTCATTGTTCTGGTGGTTATTATGAGGTTGATTACCCAACCGGATTTGAGTAGTATTGCCTTTTGGGCAGCCTTACTATTGCAAATTGGTATTGCTCTTGCTTTGCTTCAGGTGAATTACGTATTTACCATAATACGTACACGAACAATGCTTCCTGCAGTATTTTACTTGTTGATGACGGGCTCGTTTCCAATATTTTATACTGAATGGCAAGGGAGTGTTGCAGCTAGCGGAGCTCTGATTGGTCTTGTTTTTTTGTTTTCATCATATCAAAATCCCGATTCTCAAAAAAATGCTCTGAATATAGGTATAATACTGACGTTGTGCAGTTTCGCATGGCCTCCGTTATTATTTTTATTTCCACTGTTCTGGTATGGTCTTTATGTATTTCAAAGTCTAAATTTCAAAACATTTTTTGCTTCAATCATTGGAGTAATTGTGGTTTATTTGTTTGCTTTTGTCTGGGGACTTTATAACGGTGGGATTCAGGTGTTTATAGAAATATTACCACATACGGAGGAGCTATTTGTTATACATCCGTTTAACCTGAATGTTCAGGACATAGTGGTCTTTGGATTATTGTTTGTCTTGTTCATTATAGCTGGTTTTAATATTTTTGTATCCGGACTTTCCGAAAAGATTAAAACCGGAACTTATTTAAAGTTTCTTTATACAACTTCTATTTGTATTGCTTTAGTAATGCCTTTCCAATGCGAATGGAAAATTCAATGGACGTTATTGATATATACACCTGTAATCTTTATCTTATCTCATTTTTTTACATTATCTACCCGGAAAATTACATCCTGGATCCTTGTTGTTTTTATTTTGTTTTTTATCGGAATGTATATTTGGCAGGTTTTATAGGGCGATACTCTATGCTAATGCTAGAAGGCTGTCGGGGCTTATTATGGACGACATTCGAATTTTATTGCTCTGAGCATTTGTCGCTTACCAGGAGGGCCTGGTATTCTTTCGACTTCAAATCCGGCATCTTTCATCATTCTTCGTACATTGCCTTTTGCACAGTAAGTGGTTAGTATTCCGCCGGGGTTCATGCTGGAAAATAAGTTGTTGAAAATTTCCGGAGTCCAGACATTTGTTTGTTTATCAGGCGCAAAAGCATCATAGAAAACAAGATCATATTTTTCAGGGAAGTTATAATCTGAAAAATCTACATTGATTTTTTCTATTGTGAAATTTTTCGTGATTTTTTGAGGAATATTCCAGTCGCATTGATGAATTTTCAGATAAATATCATCTTTATCCTTCGGAAATTGTTCCGAATAATTCAGATTTCGGATTAATTCGATTGGCAGTGGATATTTTTCCAGCCCGGTATAATGAATTTGAAGTCCTGTTTTTTTTGCTTCAAGACAGGTTATGAACGCATTCAATCCGGTTCCGAAACCTAGTTCCAATACCCGGATTGATTTTTTATCACATTGTCTCAGTCCCGCTTCAATAAATACATGCATCGATTCCTGTATGGCTCCGTTAACCGAATGATAGTGTTCATCCATCTCCGGGATAAAAAGAGTATGCGAACCGTCGGCCGTGAGTTGTATTTCCGGTTGAAACATTTATTTATTCAGTTTCCATTCAAAACCGTCCTTAGTATCCTTGATCTCAAAACCGATGGTTGTCAGTTCGTTGCGGATTTTGTCCGAGGTTGCCCAGTCTTTATTTTGTTTGGCCTGCTGACGCATATCCAACAATAGATCTATCGCTTTTGCAAATGACTCATATGAAGTATTTCCGTCTTTCATCTCGTCTTTGATGCCCATCAAATCGAAAAGGAAAGTTTCAAACAATTTTTTCAAATTGTCGATGTCTGATTGTGATACGGATAATTGTCCGGCAATGGCAGAGTTTATGATGCGAGTAGCTTCAAACAGATTTGAAATTGCAATAGGAGTATTCAAGTCATCATTCATTGCCTCATAGCATTTAGCTTCTAATGCTTTGATCTCTGCGTTTTCTCCGTTTTGTTTAGCTTCTATACGTTCTATATTATTATATGCTTCCATCAGTCTGGCCAAGCCTTTTTCTGAAGCCAGAAGAGCGTCATTACTGAAGTCTACCGTACTACGGTAGTGGGCTTGCAGAATAAAGAAACGGATAGTCATAGGAGCATAAGACTGGGATAGCATGGCATGGTTCCCTGTGAAAAATTCTTCCAGAGTAATGAAATTTCCAAGTGATTTTCCCATTTTCTGACCATTGATAGTGATCATATTGTTGTGCATCCAATAACGTACAGCCTCTTGTCCCATAGAAGCAACCGATTGAGCAATCTCACATTCGTGGTGAGGGAACACAAGGTCCATTCCTCCTCCATGAATATCAAAGACTTCCCCGAGATATTTTTTACTCATTGCCGTACATTCAAGGTGCCAACCCGGAAAACCTTCACTCCAGGGGGAGGGCCAGTGCATAATATGTTCGGGAGCCGCTTTTTTCCATAATGCAAAATCCACAGAGTTGTGTTTTTCCTCTTGTCCGTCTAGTTCACGGGTAGTATTCAGCATATCTTCGATATTTCTTCCGGAAAGAATACCGTATTTATGTTCTTTGTTGTATTTGGGAACATCGAAATATACAGATCCTTGACTTTCATAAGCAAATCCTTTATCCAGGATTTCTTTTACCAATTGAATCTGTTCAATGATATGTCCGCTGGCATGTGGCTCAATGCTTGGAGGAAGTACATTCAGCGCATCCATTGCCTTGTGATAACGGTTGAGGTAATATTGTACGACTTCCATTGGTTCCAGTTGTTCCAGACGAGCTTTTTTTGCAACCTTATCTTCCCCGGCGTCGGCATCGTTTTCGAGGTGACCAACGTCAGTGATATTCCTTACATAACGGACTTTATAACCGAGATGTGAGAGATAACGGAACAATATATCGAATGTGATTGCAGGACGTGCATGTCCCAGATGGGGATCTCCATAAACAGTAGGACCACAAACATACAATCCAACTAAAGGTGGGTGTAAAGGCGTGAAAAGTTCTTTTTTACGGTCTAATGTATTGTAGATTTGTAATTTATTGTCCATAAGAAAATCATTTTGCAATTTCAGAGGACAAAAGTATGGATTTTTTTATTTCTTTCCTAGTTTAGAGGCCTGAATAAGTAAATCTAATTTATCCTCAATAGCTGTCAGTTGTGCGGATAAGCTGCGAATAACCGAGTCTTTCGTTTCTAATTGTTCTTCAAAGTATTCGATAATACTGTTGAGATCGTTTTTAGAATATTTCTTCTTTCTGGTTCTGTATTTAGATGTAGAGTCTGTTGGTTCTGAAATTTTATTACTTTCTCTATCTCCTTCGCCTGTTAAAAGCCAATGGTAGTTGACGTTCAAATAATCAGCTAATTGTTTTACGATAGAAGGGCTTGGCTTTCCTTTTCCATTACAATAATTAGATAAGGTTGCCTCTGTAATTTTTGTGTCCTGTGCAATTTTATATCTTGTAAGTTTCCTTTTGTCTATTATTTCAACTAATCTTTTTGCAAACATTATTTAGACTGATTATAAATTACGACATTAGTTAATAATTTTACAAAAAATATTATTGTTGCTTAAAAATTTAATAGTAACTTTGTGGAAACAAACAGTAATACATTTGCATAGGACAAATGTAGTGAAAAATATTTATATGGAAACTAAAAACAAAGGAAAAATTATCAGACGTATTTCGTGGACGGAAACACTCCGGTTGCTAGAACCTGGTCAAACCATTGAAGCAGACCTGATAGACAGGATTAATATTGTGCGTCATATTACCCGGATTAGTAAGGAAGAAAGCAAGAAATTTTCAACTAAAAAAGTGAGTGAAACCCGAATAGAGATCAGAAGGATTATGTAATTAGTACTTCAATATTTGACATTTTGTAAATATTTTTGTTAATATTTACATCTTAGAATTAAAGGATTTCTTTCAGTTTTATGATGCGACCGTATGAAATTTCTATGGTTTCTCGTCTTATTTTTCCTGATTTTACAAGGTTAAAAATAACATCAACTGCTTTTTTCGCAATCTTAGGATCGTAATTGTCTCCGTTGTTTGACAGGCAAAGCAGATTTGCTCCTGTATTGATTGCTTTTTCCAGTATTTCTTCAAAGGAATAATTTTTTATCATGGCTCCCCATGGCCAGATCATCGGTTATAATTACACCCTCAAAGTGTAATTGTTCACGTAAGATACCTGTGAGAATAGCTTTGGACATGGTGCCCAAGCTTAATTCTGTCCCTCTGAAGCCTACAATCAACATTTGCCCGATTTGCTTTTTCAGGATCGGGTCATTGTCGTTCTGTCCGGTACCGTTGATAGATATTGATGTCAGTAATATTAGGAGAAGATAATTTAGTTTGTTCATTTTTAGATATTTGATATCGATTCGATTTGCCACAAGGTGACTAATTATAGCATTTGCAAAATACGAATTATTTTTCACCTGAGAATGTTCGTTAAATTATATTAAATCCGGAATTTTAGTTTTGATTTTTACGTAATTTACGTAGATTTGTGTGAAATACAACATAAAATACCATGAAAAAACAGATTGTTGTCCTTATCTTTTTAGTAATGAGCATATCCTCTTTTGCTCAGGATACCACAGTGGTAGGAAAATCTATTGAAAATCCGGTACTGGAAACTGAATCCGCAGATAGTCTGGCGCTGATAGATAAACATATTGATATGTATCAATTCCGGAAAGCATTGGATGTATTAGCTACAATGAAACCGGATAAAACTTTGTTGGAAAAGAAAGCGCTTTGTCATTCAAGTCTGTACGAATATCCTCAGGCAATTGAGATTATGGAGAAGCTTACAAAAGAAAACCCTAAAGATGTTTCCCTTAAATTGAAATTGATAGCCCTTTACGAGCCAACTCAGAAATATTCCAAAATAATAACTTGTTATGATGAGTTAGTTGAATTGGATCCTACAAATGACTATTACAAGATCCAACGTGCAAATTTTTTGTATTCAAGAGAAAATTACGAGGGAGCATTGGAACAATATAAAAACGTCTGTGATTCATGCGATAATAATTTTCTGGTCAAACGTTTAGCGATGTGTTATGAAAAATTGAATGACACAAAAAATGCAAAATATCTTTACGCAAGAGCATGGGACCTGGATACGACGGATGGTTTTTCGGCAACGAGCCTTGTGAAATTCTTAATTAAAGATCGTCAATATGATTTGGCTCTTTTTGCCTCTGATAGGTATATTGCAATTGATTCTACCTATACTCCAATGAATTCATTGAATGCTTTTGTATATTATTGCATGGATCAGTATGACGAAGCAGCCCGGCGATTCACAAAATGTTTAGAAAAGAAAGATAGCTCCTTGCTTGTAACCCGTTCCCTGGGGTATGCTCATTTTTTTATGGAAAGAGATTCGTTGGCGAATTTTCCGTTGCAACTGGCTTATAATAAGGATACTATGGATAATAAGGTGCTTTATCCACTGGCTCAGACTTATTTTCATTTAGGAGATTATCCGAAAGCGATTGAACTTTATGAAAAGTTATTAAAGAGGAAGATTCCGACAGAAGAGGAATTGTATAACTATTATGAAAAATTAGGAGAGGCTTATTATAATAATAAAGATTATGTTTTAGCTGTTGGGAAGTTTCATATGGCGGAAAGTCATGTGATAGAGTATAAAGATAAAGTAGAATTGCACAAAAAAATGGCTTTTTGTTTTGATTACGATTTGAATGATTATGGAAATGCTTTAGACCATTATGAAAAATACAGGTCAGGATTACTGAGCCGGGAAATTTCACTTGGAGGAGTCGAAGATGATCTAAGCAAATTAAATTTGTCAGAAGATTTGGTGTCCAAAATCAATGAAGTGAGAAAAGAAATGGGAGAGATTGATGTGCGAATTGCATATTTGAAAGAAAATCTTAACGGGACTATCCAAACAATTAACGGACAACGGGTTCTTATCCGGGAAACACCTGATGGGAAGAAGACGATATCTTTTCTGGGACGCGAACCTGATTCCGTAAAGGTGGCTACGGATTCCTCCTCTGTTCAAAAGAAACCGGAATGAAGAGAACCGTTATTAGATTTGATCAAAAAGCGGATAAACCTGGAAAATTTCTTATATTTGCATGCTTAAACGTAAATATATGAAAGTCCGAATTGTAAATACTTCCAAACATCCGCTTCCAGAGTATGCAACCCCATATTCCGCAGGAATGGATCTTCGTGCAAATCTTGATGAACCGGTAATCCTTCTTCCTTTGGAAAGAAAACTGATTCCAACCGGCATTTTTATTGAACTTCCGGTCGGTTACGAGGCTCAGATACGTCCCAGAAGCGGTTTGGCTATCAAACATGGAATTTCTTTGGTAAATACTCCGGGAACAATTGATGCTGATTACCGAGGAGAAATCAAAGTTATCATGGTCAACTTATCTAATGAAACTTTTGTGGTAAACGATGGTGAACGCGTGTGCCAGATGGTCGTTGCACGCCATGAACGTGTAGAATGGGAGTCTACGGATTCGTTGGACGAAACAGAACGAGGAGCCGGAGGTTTCGGCCATACCGGAAAACAGTAGAGTTGAATTGAAATATAATCAATGATAAAATACATATTATTCATATTGGTCGGATTGTCAGCCAGTTTCTCTTCGATGGCGGAGAGAAGCTCTCTATCGGATCAGCGAAAATTCGATTATTTTTTTCTTGAGGCTATTAAGCTAAAAGAAGCAGGTCGAATTTCCGATGCTTATAACGCATTTCAGTATGCTTTGGAAATAGATTCCACTTCATCGACAGTTCTATACGAATTGTCAAATTATTATATGTTTCTCAATCAGAAGCAGATGGCTCTTGATGCTTTGAAAAAGGCCGTGAAATATAATAATGATAATTTCGAGTATAAAGTAGCTCTGGCGAACTTATCAAGGGAACTCAACCAAAATAAAGAAGCAATTGCAATATATGAGGAATTGGTCCGGAAATATCCGCTAAAACCGGAATTGAATTATTATTTGAGCGATCTGTACGTTCGGCAGGGAGAGATTGAGAAAGGAATTCATGCTTTGGACGTTTTAGAAGAGAGCCTTGGAATGAACCAGATGCTTTCCATGCGTAAATTTCAGTTGTATTCAACGATTGAGCAGAAAGATAAGGCTTTTGGAGAAATTAAAAAATTGGCAGAAAAATTTCCTAACGAATCCCGTTACGTGATTATGTTGGGAGATTTGTATCTGGAACAGAACCAGCCGGATACAGCATTGGTGTATTATCAGAAAGCGCATACGATAGAGCCTGAAAGTCCGTATTATATCGTTTCCATGGCTAATTATTACGAATATACAGGAGCAAATGAGAAAGCATTGAATGAGATTGATCTTGCTCTGAGAAGCCCCAAATTGGATGTCGACACTAAACTCGGTATTTTAGGGAGATATATTCAGGTATTGCAACAAGGGAAAAAAGATATCAATTCCGCGATAGGGCTTTTCGAAACACTCCTGGAGCAACATCCGCAGGAAAAGGAGTTAAACCTGATGTATGGTCAGTTCCTGCAAATGAGGAACAAACCGGAAGAAGCAAAATTTCAGTTTCAGGTGGTAACCGAATCCGAACCGGATAATGTGAATGCGTGGAAATTGCTTATGGGTATCTATCTGAGACTGGATGATATGGATGGTTGTATCAAAGTTTGTGATGATGCCTTGGTGCATTTTCCGGATGATCCTGAGTTTTATTTTTATAAAGGTGCCGCATACTATCAGAAAAAGGAATATCAAAAAGCATTGGATACTTATAATAAAGGTTTGGCCGATGTTTCTGATAAGGACGCAGAAATGAAGTCCAATTTTTATGGTCAAATGGGCGATTTATATTATCACCTGAAGCAAAAGGATAAAGCATATGAAATGTATGATAAAGCTCTGGAATACAATAGTCACAGTATTGTTGTGTTGAATAATTATGCTTATTTTCTTTCATTGGACAAAAAAGATTTGACAAAGGCCGAACGCATGAGTAATCAATGTATGAGGCTTCAACCGGATAATCCTACTTATATCGATACATATGCATGGGTACTTTTTGTGCAAGGAAGTTATTCATTAGCAAAGTTTTATATTGAATTAGCAATTTCTAAAGATAAGGATGTGAGCGGTGAAATCATTGAGCATTACGGAGATATTTTGTTTATGAATGGAGAACAGGAAAAGGCTGTTGAACAATGGAATAAAGCTCTTGAATTGAAAGAAAAAGAAGGGGAAGATGTTACCTTGTTGAAAAAGAAAATTGCAGATAAAAAATATTTTGAGAATGAACCTGAATAAGAAAAAAACCGGATATAGTTGTTTTTGGTTATTGTCGGTCGTTTTTTTACTTTTTTCTTGTAAAAGTAAACACGAAGCGGGTCAGGTTGCAATAAAGCATAGGAATAATACGGAATTGATATCGGCTGTTGTGTCCAATACCGTGGAATATGATAAGTTTTCCGCAAAGCTGAATGTCGATTTGAAACCGGGACAAAAAAATAAAGGAATATCAGCTCCGGCTTCTTTACGCATCATAAGAGGTAAGTCAATGATGCTTTCATTTCAGATTCCAATCCTGAATGCGGAAATGTTCAGGATGGTTGTCACCCCGGATAGTATTCTTCTTATCGATCGTAAAAATAAAATGTATATGTCAGAATCGATCGAAAATATTAATGATGCTGCAAATTTTACATTCGAATATCAAAATGTAGAGGCCTTGTTTACCAACCGGTTGTTTATTCCCGGAAAAGATAAAATAATTCCTGCCGATTACAACTTATTGCAAGTGAAGCAGGATGAATATACCGCTTATATGAGTTCGAAAGACAGACAAGGTATGACTTATACATTTACGTCTGATTATACAGATAAGGTTCGTAAAACGCAGATTGAGAACCTCAATAAATCCAGACGGATGTCATGGTCGTACGATGATTTTGTTGTGTTACAAAATAATAATGTTTTTCCTATAAAAATGAATATGGTTCTGGCTTTGTCTTCAGACGAGGCTCAAATGAATCTTTCTTATTCCAAAATAGAATTAAACGGAGATTTTTCTATTGATGTCTCCATCCCGAAGACATATAAGCGCATATCATTATCAAACGCTATTGACATCATTAACAGTTTATGAAAAAAATTGTTGCCTATATCATGTTGTTGATTGCTTTTGGAGCAACAGCCCAGACTACGAAGATAAAGGGTCTGGAAGAGCAGCGTAAGAAGGCTCAGACGGAGCTTTCTGAGACTCAACAGCTATTAGATGAGAACAAGAGGACGACGAGTAATGCTTTGAATCGCTTAAGTTTGCTGAAAAAGCAAATTACATCCCGACGGGACGTGATTCGTATCCTGAATGCTGAAATTGAAGCGGCAGATGATGGAATTTCGACAATAGAATCGAATATTAAGCTTTTAGAAAAGGATTTGAAAGCGAAGAAGAGCATCTATGCTGAGTCTGTACGGAAAATGTATCTTAACCAGAATGAGCAAAACAAGTTGTTGTTTGTTTTTTCTGCGGAAAATTTTTACCAGTCTTACCGGAGAATCCGTTATCTGAAAGAATTTTCTAAATGGGAGAGGAGGCAAGCTGAGGATGTTATTAAGAAACAAGAACAATTGAACGAGGAGAAAAGTAAGTTAATTCAGGCTAAGGCTGAAAAATTGGATTTACTTCAGAACAGGAAAGTTGAAGAAGAGAAATTGGTAACCGAAGAGAATACTCAAAAAAGTGAGGTAAAAGACCTTCAATCAGAACGTAAACAGTTGAACTCCGAACTCGAAAAACAGAAAAAACAGGCCGCAGCATTGAATAGGGCCATTGAAAAGGCAATTGCGGATGAAATAGCCCGTGCTGAAAGGGAAGCTAAAGAAGCCGCAGCTGCTAAGGCTAAGGCTGAAAAAGAGCAACAGGAAAAAGAGAAAGAAATGGCAAAAAAAGCCCAGAAGACCAAAGGCAAGACCCCCAAAGGAAAAACAACGGTAACCGATCCGGTAAAGACTGAGAAGGTTGCAAATACGCAACCCCGTGGAAGTTTGGAGGTGACTAAAGAAGACCGGGTTTTGACTGGAAGTTTTTATAATAACAGGGGAAAATTACCATACCCGTTGAAAGGAAACTATCGTATTGTCTCGGAATTTGGGGAACATCAGGATCCTGAATTGAAGAGGGTGACGAGAAATAATAACGGGATAGATCTACAGACTGTTTCCGGAAATAAGGCCTGCTCTGTTTTCGAGGGTGAAGTAACCAGTATTTTTGTAATTCCAGGGAAAGAAACATCCAATGGGATTATTATCCGGCATGGAAATTATCTGACGGCTTACTGTAACCTGGTGAATTTGTCAGTGCAAAAAGGGGATAAAGTATCTATTGGTCAGGCTTTAGGAACGGTTTATACTGATCCGGAAGAAGGGTCTACCATATTGCATTTTGAAGTTCGGGAGGAAGCAAAAAAAATGAATCCGTTGAATTGGTTAAAATAACAATATTAAATTAATACTATGATACAGAAAGAATTACGAAGTCATCAGTGGAAGGCTTTCCGAAGACATCCGATGTTTGAGCGGAATCTCGGAGTTAAGATCTTCATGTGTATCTGTTTCGGTTTTTTAGCGTTGGAATTTTTCGCGATGGGCTTCTTCCTTGACAAAATTTGTCTGGAAGTGGGAAGTTATTCTTCTCCGGTAGATTGCTTTAATTCAGCGCTACTTTACATTATGATTGCGGATTTTATTCTAAAATTTTTTTTGAAATCCAATCAGTCGATGCAGATAGCTCCTTATCTTACTCTTCCTGTCAAAAGAGGAAAATTGTTTACTTTTTTGCAACTTCAGGAGTTTTCCAGCATGTGGAACTGGTACATGATGTTCCTGGTTGTTCCATTTTCTTTTAAGGTGGTTCCCGTTGAATATTCATTTCTCCATGTGTTTATATATCTGATATTCATTTATTTGCTCTGTATTGCAAACAGTTTATTGGTTTCATTGACGAAGTCGTGGAGTAAGACCGGACTTTGGAAATTGGCTTTCCCGGCAGCGATTATCGCGGGAATATTGATTGCGGCATTTAAATTCGATTTTTCGTTTGGCGATTATGTTCAACGATTTGTCGGTTCGTTGCTAAGGCTTAATCCTTTGTCATGGGTGGTATTTACCGCGGTGTTTGTATTTTTGTGGTATGCTAATCGTTGGCAGATGCGTTCGATGTTGTATCGGGAAATGCAGGGAGAAAAGGTTAAAGATTCGGTGTCTTTCTCAAATATGACCTTCCTGGATCGTTTCGGGGAAATAGGTGAATTTATCAACCTTGAACTTAAATTGATATTCCGCAATAAGCGTATGAAAAATCAATTTTTTATGTTCATAGCAATGATATTATTGTTCGGAGTTCAATTGATAACAAATAAAGCAGTTTTGGCGAGTTCTTTCATGACTCTTTTCTGGGTTGGGTTCATGGTTGGAGGTTTTGGAATTATCTTCTGCCAATATCTGTTTATGTCAGAATCGTCTTATTTCGATGGAATGATGGCCCGCAAACATTCGTTCCTAAGCCTTATGAAAGCAAAATACTACTTTTATTGTGTCGTTTCGTTTGTGGTTTATATTGGAATCATGATTCTTGTATGGACACAAGGTGTATTATCATTTTTGATTGTAACATCAGTGTTCTTCTATTATATCGGTTTGGTCTACGCTTGCTTCTTTCAGAACGGAGTATATAACAAAACTTACTTCGACCTTGCGGATTCCGGTTTTATGAACTGGAAAGCTTCATCTTCCAGTATGATGATAATTAGTATGGTTGCTATGTTTATTCCAATAGGCCTTGTGGTTGTTGTTAAGTCAGTTACTTCATGGGATATAGCTTGTTATTTTATGCTGACTGTAGGTTTGACATTTGTTTTAGGTTCCAACTTTTGGTTAAAATGGACTTACAACCGTATGATGAAAAGACGCTATACTATAATGGAAGGATTTCGTAATTAAGCTTAATGTGTTGTAATAGTAGGAATAAGATATAAAGATAATAAAAATGGAAATACAAATCAAGGATTTAAGCAAATATTTCGGTTCAAAAGTCGCTTTAGATATTCCGGAATTAAATATATCTCAGGGAGAATTATTGGGATTGGTTGGAAATAACGGAGCCGGAAAAACCACGATGTTCCGACTGATACTGGATCTATTGAAAGCTGATAGCGGTTGTGTTCTGAGTAAGAGTGTGGATGTGTCCAAAAGTGAGGATTGGAAGTCATATACAGGTTCATTTATCGATAATCGTTTCCTGATTGAATATCTGACTCCGGAAGAATATCTGTATTTCGTAGGTGAAACTTATGGTATCAGTCGTGCTGAGGTCGACGAGCGTCTCCATGGATATGTGAAGTTTATGGGTAATGAAATACAGGGGCAAAAGAAATATATCCGTAATTTTTCCGCTGGAAATAAACAGAAAATAGGTATTCTTGCAGCAATGTTAGTAAATCCGGAGGTCTTGATTCTGGATGAGCCGTTTAACTTCCTGGATCCGAGTTCCCAGATAGAGATAAAAGATTTGATTCAGAAGATGAATAAGGAAAGAAATACAACGGTTCTGATTTCCAGCCATAATTTGAATTATACTACGGATATCAGTACACGGGTTGTGTTGCTTGAAAACGGATTGATTAAACGCGATATAGATAATACCGGGGGAGCTGCGATAACAGAGCTGACCGATTATTTTATGGGCGTAGCTCAGGGATAAATAATCCCCTTCATTTCTATAATATATCCGGAATGAAGGGGATTATATGCTTAACTCAATTCTTTCCGTACCAATCTATCTTCCTTGAATAGAACATTGTCACAGCTAGTAATATAAACAACCCGATACTGCCGAACAACAACGCACCATCCTGCAATTGTATCAGAATATAAATAAAGCCATACAATGCTGAAAGTACCACTCCGAAAATTGCTGCGATTTTCCATTTTCCAAAGGCTCCTTTTGTATATAGGGTAATCAAAGAAACTGTTGCAATGGACGCAATTAAATAAGCATAATTAAATGATATATACTCACTTATTGATAATAACAGGGCATAAAATACACACAATGCAATTCCGACGAGTCCGTACTGTAATGGGTGCACTTTCTTTTTTTGAAGGATTTCAATGAAAAAGTACAATCCGAAAGTCAGGGCAATAAACAGAATTGCATATTTAACCGACCGATCGGTTTTTGCATACGAATCTGTTGACTGAAGCAAAGATACTCCATATGTTGATTCAGATACATTATAAGTTTGATTTTTCCATATTTGAGGATAATTCCGGTTCAGGTAAAGAATTTTCCAATCTGCAGAAAATCCGGAGTCGGAAATTTCGGCAGGAGAGTTCGGAAGAAATGTCCCTGTAAATGATGGATTTTGCCAGGATGATTTCAGGTTTGTATTATTTGTTTTACCAATAGGTGCAAACATGAGGTTTCCTGAACCTTTGATGTTCAGGTTCATTTCAAAATTTTGGTTTTCAGAAAGATTGTCTGCTGTCAGAGAAACCGGAGTTGAGAGAGCATTTGAACTAATCGAAGTAAGGATATCTGAAGCCGAAAGCTCATAAGTTTTCCCATTCAGTTGAACGGATAATTGTTCTTCAATTCCCCTGAAGTCGGATAATCCGAAGTATATATGAGCTTTATCCAGTAGCAGATCATTTGCCGGGATATCCAGGTTTTCCGGAACAATTGGCGAGAAATAACCCTTGAAAGATAATTCCGATTGATAAACAGTAACGTCAAATATGCTCCTGTGGCGGATTTGAGGGTTTACAATCCCCTGAATATCGAGTTTTTCCGGTAGAATATACAAGTTTTCCGTTGTATATTCGATTTTTTCGTCCTTATTTACAGGAATAATTTTTTTATAAGGAATTATTAAAATAGGACCGGATAAAGTCTGACTGTTTGCCCATTTTGAACTTACTTCTTCCCGCACTTCATCCTGGCGAAGTTTTCGTTCCCTGACTAATTCGGAGATCATGATCATAGGAATCATCATTAACAGGATTAATACAAATGTGCCTATACCCTTTAGCGTGAGGGAAGTCCCCCTGGACCAGGTCTTACTCCATGCACGATGAGGGAACTGTTCTTCTTTCTCTTCAAATTGATTTTTTTCTTGTTCGAAATGATCTTTTGTTTCCATTTTTTTTGTATTTAGATGTTATGTAAAAGTGCTTTGAATTTCAAAGTGTTAAAGTAAAAAAATTATCTTGTATTTCTTATTAAGATTTCAAGTTCGTCCAGATGTTCTTTGAACGCTTTTCTTCCTTCAATGGTTGCTTCATAGGTCGTATTTGTCTTCCTGCCTATAAAACCTTTATTTGAAGTAATATATCCACTCTCTTCAAGACCTTTGAGATGTGAGGCCAGATTACCGTCCGTGACCTGCAACGTCTCTTTCAGGGAGTTGAAGTTCATTTCATCATTTACCATCAGGACACTCATGATTCCCAGTCGTATCCTGTTGTCAAATGCTTTATTTAAGTTATCTACATTCATGGACTACGGATTATTGTTTGCGTTCATATTTGTACCACATACGAATACCATATAGAATATGAAATAATCCGAATCCTATAGCCCAAAAGTAGAGTCCATATCCAATATTGAATAAGGCAATGCATCCTAAAATAATCTCACAATAAGCAAGATAGCGTGTTTCATCGACAGTTTGTTTACCGGTTGCAAATAAGGCAATACCATAAAAAATAAGGCATCCGGGAGCAACTAATCCGAAATCTCCCCAGGAAATTAGTTTTAAGAGAAATATAGCTCCGGCAAGAATAGGAACTGATACTGTCCAGGTTAATCTTTTACTGGCGGTACCTAATACGGGGATACCTGCTTTTTTTGTTTTGAGGTATGTAAAAAAGAATGCAGAAATCAGGGCGGCAATAAAAGTGCACAAGCCGATTAATATCAAAGTCTTAAGTTCCGTATCGGAGTAATATTCACGTGTTGCCAAGCGGTTGGAGACAATAGGATAGGCGAATGCGGCCCCAATGAGGGCGCAGGTACCGGCAGCTATGCCACTCCATCCGCTTAAGCCGATGAATCTGCTGCTTCTCTCCATCATATTACGTATTTCCTGCAATGTTTCTAATTCCTTATTCATCTGAATTGATATTAAAAGTACTTTGAAATGCAAAGTAAATAATTGTTTTTTGAATGATCAAATAATTTGCATTATTTAACATTTGAACGTTGATTTGCATTAAGATCAATAGAGATATTTTGATTCATGTGGTATATGGTAAATGGTAAGGATGGTAATTTCGTGCGTCAGCCCATCACCGCGTGAGCGGTGTAATCTTAGTAGGCGGGTACGCCAGTGCCCGTACGATGCCAATCCCCACCGCCCCTGCTCGCCCGGGTGATGATGATACGCATGGCCGCAATAATGATATATTCGAAGAACAATGTCATATTGTACCAATGAATCGCATGAGCGAAGGATTTTATGTATAATATCATCATGGATATGTCGCCACGTTGTGGCGATGGAATTGCGACGGTGCGTATCATCATCACCCGGGCGAGCAGGGGCGGTGGGGATTGGCATCGTACGGGCACTGGCGTACCCGCCTACTAAGATTACACCGCTCACGCGGTGATGGGCTGACGCACGAAATTACCATTCTTACCATGTACCGTGAACCAATTAAAAAAGGGGAGATCATTCAGGAATAGAAAGTCTATACCTCTTTCAATTTATTATAATATTCCGGTTTTCCGAATAAAACCAGCACATCGTTTTCCTCGAAAAGGCTGTTTTCGTCAATGTCTTTTAGCACGGAAAGACGTTTTGTTGACATCCCGACCAGGTTTTTTTTGTTTTTTAACCTCAGGACAGAGATTAGTTTAAGATGAAATGTGTTATCAAAGTCGATACCCTGTATTTTATTCCCTACGAATGATTCTGGTACCCGAATGTTTACGACATGATAATTAGGTGTGATTTTATACCAATGTTCCAAACGGTCTCCCAATTCCAAAGAAGTAACATATTCTACGGAAAAATCCCTTTCCGGGGTGATAATCTCGTCGACACCGATACTTTTCAGGATAGTTTCGTGTAAAGGGGACATTGATCTCACAATCAGACGACGGACGCCTAGCTGTTTCAATATAGCGACGGAGTGTACCGAGATGCCGATGTCCTCACCAAATGTTACATAGACAGCATCGGCTTCCTTTAACGGAAGTGTTTTAACTGCATTTTCATCTGTAGTCTCCAGGCAGATTGCCGTAGAAATTTTGTTTTTAACCGCCTCTACCTGATGCATTTCATGGTCTACTCCAATCACATCGTGTCCTGCTTCTGAAAAACTTTGAGCAAGGGCACTACCTAATTTCCCTAATCCGACGATAATATATTTCATGTCTTTTTGTTTTTAACTTTATCCTATAATAATTCCTGCTTCCGGATATCTGTAATTCTTTTCCTGATACCGTTTCAAAACCCCGGATAGGAATGTCAAAACTCCGATCCGGCCTAAAAACATGGTAAATATGATGACGTATTTACCGAAGGTACTCAATTCGGAAGTGTAATTCAGACTGGATCCAACCGTACTTAAAGCAGAAATCACTTCAAAAAGGACGGGGAACAGTTGGTCGTTCTTCTCTGTATACATCAGAATACTTGTCGCAAAAAACATCCAGATGATATATAAAATGATAATAGAAAAAGCTTTTGACATATTTGTACTTCTTATTTCCCTGTGCTTGATTTCTACATGTTGTTTACCACATGCTGTATTGAAGGCTCCCATGATAGCTATGGCAACAGTATTGACTTTCATACCTCCGCCTGTCGACATTGGAGCGGCACCGATCATCATCAGTATCAGAATGATAAAGAGGGTTGGTTGAGCGAATTGAGTGATGTCGGTTGCGGCAAATCCTGCGGTACGCGGGACAGTTGCATTGAAAAGTGCCGAAACCAGTTTGCCTGTTTCGCTCATACCGGAAAAAGCCTTTTCCCGTTCTCCAAAATAGATAAGAGCAGTTCCTCCAACTAATAATATTAAGGTCATTACGACTACAATACGGGTATGCACATGGACAATCCAGGGTTGATGCTGGTAATGTTCCTGTTTCCCGGTTATTATTTTGAAAATATTAATTACATAATGTCTTAGTAATTTCATATAGTTGAATACAATAGGGAATCCTAATCCTCCTAGTATAATTAATATCGAGATACAGAACAGGAATGGATAATTATTGATTGTAAACGGACTTCCCAGGTTTCCGTGCAGGATCGATATTCCTGCGTTACAAAATGCAGATATAGAGTGGAATATACAGATAAATAGTTTCCCGGAGAAATCCCGGTGAGGAATATCTCCCAGGTTCTGAAAGAGCAACCAGGTTCCGATTCCTTCAATAATGAAAGTTACAATAATAATATTGACTAATGTCCGGAACATATTACCAAGGTTTTCTTCATTAAGAAAATCTTTTAGTACGATGGAGCTTCCGAAACTGGATTTACCCATGAAAGAAAGTGCGAAAAAACTGGTAAAAGTCATGACTCCGATACCCCCAACCTGTATTAATACGAGAATAATGATTTGGCCGGTCAGAGTGAAAGTCGTCGAAACATCTACGGTTGTTAGCCCGGTGACACAGACGCTGGTTGTCGCTGTAAATAAGGCATCTACAAATTTCAGTTCATTATGATAAGAATTGGGAAGCATTAATAAACCGGTACCGATGAGTATTATCAGGAGGAAACTATAAATAAACAAAAGAGAAGGATTGAGCTTTGCACTTAATGACCTGATAATAAATTTGGAAATATTGATGACAGAAAGTATTGCTAATAATCCGTAAACTATCCACTTACTGCTGAAAAAGCGGATGAATGGTGTCTGTTGCATTTCTTCAGGAAAGAACAGAATCGAACATAGGGTCAGGATAGATAGCCCGTAGATTGTTGCATCGACAAATAAGAGCCGTTCTTTATATACTTCATTATAGTTCAGCAAAAATCTTATAGTGGAGATGATGAAAAAGAGAAACAGGTTGATCGTGCTTGCGTGAAGAATGTTTAGTTGCTGATATTCATTCAGATCATATCCAATCGCCATGATCAATAAAAACACCGACATCAGACTGAGAGCGAGGAGGATAAGTCCTGTTGTCAGCACCAGTTTGTCTTTGAACCTAAAGAAAAACAGACGTAACCGTAGTTTTATGTCTTTACGCCAGAGTTTCATATACATAAGAAATAACAAATCGGACAATGGATTTGTTTAAAACCGGGTGTTAATTAACATTCTGTTTGGTAGCACTCCGAAATGACTGAGATGGCTCATCTGTATAGTTTTTTTATAAGATCCGGACGTTTTAGCTTACTCAGTGAACGGGATATATCAGCCTTGTATTTACTATCGTACCAAAAGAAATATTTCCTTTGATCAAGTTTTTCCTCCTGACTGTGTGCCGTATAAACTGGAGTCATAGTATATGGATGATAACCGGTATAATAGATCTCAGTCGACAGTGTCATTGGAGTAGGAGTGAAATCCTGAACCTGTTCCGGTTGAAAGTTCAAATCCCTGGAAATAACCGCTAGTTCAGCCATATCCAACTCTGTACAAGCCGGATGAGAGCTCATGAAATAAGGAATCAATTGCTGTTTCAGGCCTTTTTCTTTGTTTACTTTATCAAATGTTTTTTTGAATTGATAAAAATAATCGAATGAAGGTTTGCGGATACAACTCAAGACCTTGTCAGAAGTATGTTCGGGAGCTACTTTAAGTCTTCCGGAGACGTGATTGGCAATTAATTCGATACTATAATCTCTTGCTGTTTTGTTGAGTTCTCCGTTCTGATATTGATGTAACAACAGATCATATCGTACACCGCTTCCTATAAAGGATTTTTTGACACCCGGTATTTTGTCCACAGCTTTGTATAGATCGAGTAATGGTTTGTGGTCCGCATTCAGGTTTGGACAGACTTTCGGGAAAACGCAGGATGGCTTTTTGCATTTTTTGCACATCTTCAGGTCGATTCCCTGCATTTTGTACATATTTGCTGATGGTCCGCCTAAATCGCTGATATATCCTTTGAAATCAGGCATTTCGGTGACAGCTTTCACCTCTTTCAAAATGGATTTTTCAGAACGGGAAGCGATGAATTTTCCCTGATGTGCAGAGATGGTACAGAAGGCACATCCTCCGAAACAACCACGATGGATATTTACAGAATGCCTTATCATTTCATAAGCCGGGATTCTTTTGTCTTTGTATTTAGGGTGAGGCAGACGAGTATATGGCAAATCAAAACTGGCATCTATCTCTTCCGTTGTCATCGGAGCGTAAGGAGGGTTTACTACAACCACTTGATCTCCTGTTTTTTGCATGATCCGGGAGGCATTGATCCGGTTTGATTCTTCTTCTATAAATTTGAAATTCTGAGCCTGTTTCCGTTTGTCATTCAGGCATTGTTCAAAAGAAGATAACTGAATATCTCCGTCCTGTTTTTCAGGAAAAGATGTAGATAAATAGGATGTCTGAGGTATTTCGGAGAGGTTATTTGAACCGGATTGTAGTGTTTTTACGATTTCCCGGATAGGTTTTTCGCCCATTCCATAAATCAGCAGATCAGCCTTTGAATCAACCAAAATACTTGGTAACAGTTTATCCTGCCAGTAATCGTAATGGGACAAACGGCGTAAAGATGCTTCAATACCACCGATAATGACAGGAGTGTCAGGGTATAATTCCTTGAGAATCTGTGAGTAAACGATGGTTGGATATTCCGGTCTCATATCCGGTCTAGCATCCGGAGTGTAAGCATCATCAGATCTTAACCGTTTGTTGGCCGTGTACTTATTGATCATAGAGTCCATAGCTCCGGCTGAAACTCCGAAAAACAACCGTGGTTTACCCAGTTTTTTGAAATCCCGCAAATCATCACGCCAATTGGGTTGAGGTATAATGGCTACGCGTAATCCCATAGCCTCAAGCGTACGGCCGATCACAGCGGCTCCGAACGACGGATGATCGACATATGCATCTCCGGAGAAGAATATAACATCCAATTCATCCCATCCTCTCAACTCCACTTCTTTTTTGGTTGTAGGTAACCAGTCCGTTAATTTTCGTTCTCTCATTTTGCTATTTCTATGCTGCTTATTTCTTCAAGTATTTTGCAGGCCTTTTCTACAGTCCTGATATTACTAACAAGGACAGACCTCCTTTTATTGGTTTCTTTTAATTGGCAAATTTTGTAATTCTTATTTACAAATGCAAGCAATTTATCAAAAGCTTCACTCTGGTAGTATGGAGATTCAGGATCTGTGACCAGTAAAATATTCATCCGTTCCTGTTTCAGGCTGACTTTTTCAACACCCAGTTTCTTTGCCATTCGTTTCAGGCGGACAATATCGATTAATTCTTCTCCCTGAGGAGGGATTTTCCCGAAGCGGTCTTCCAGTTTTTTGATAAATTGTTGTATATCATCATCTTCCTCAAGTCCGTCTAATTCCCTGTAGATTGCAATACGTTCGGAATCATTCGGGATATACTTTGATGGAAACAAGACTTCCATATCACATTCTACGTTGGTTTCAAGTACATAAGAAGCACCGGTATCAATGTTCTGATCGTTTTTGTACATATCTGAAAATACCTCATTTTTAAGCTCCTGGACAGCTTCGGCCAAGATTTTCTGATATGTTTCGTATCCCAGGTCTGCGATGAATCCGCTTTGTTCGGCCCCGAGTAAATTTCCTGCACCACGAATATCCAGATCCTGCATCGCAATATGAATTCCACTACCCAGTTCGGAGAAATTTTCGATAGCTTGTAATCTTCTTCTGCCTTCTACACTCAATGTATGCAAAGGAGGCGCCAGAAGGTAGCAGAATGCTTTTTTATTGCTTCGTCCTACCCGTCCGCGTAGTTGGTGCAGATCGCTTAATCCGAAGTTTTGAGCATTATTTACGATGATGGTATTCGCATTAGGGATATCGATGCCATTTTCTACAATTGTTGTGGCAATTAGTACATCGTATTCATAATTTGCAAAATCAGTTACTATTTGTTCCAGCCTGGCCGGTTCCATTTGTCCATGGCCGACAGCAATACGGGCATCAGGGACTTCTTTACTGATCAGTTTCAGGAGTTCCGGAATTGTTTGTACCCGGTTATTGATGACAAACACCTGTCCGTTGCGGCTCATTTCGAAATTGATAGCTTCCCGGATAATGTCGCCTCCGAAACGATGTACTTCCGTTTGTATAGGATAACGATTAGGGGGAGGTGTTGTGATAGACGATAAGTCGCGCGCACCCATCAGACTGAACTGTAATGTCCTGGGGATAGGGGTTGCCGTCAGGGTAAGCGTATCGACATTTACTTTCAATTGTTTCAATTTTTCCTTGACACTGACTCCGAATTTTTGTTCTTCATCGATGATAAGCAACCCTAAATCTTTGAATTGTACTTCTTTTCCGATCAGTTTATGTGTTCCGATCAGGATATCTATTTTTCCTTCTTTGAGTTTTTGAAGTATTTCTTTGGTATCACTTGCTTTACGTGCTCTTGATAAATATTCGACAGTGCATGGGAAATCACTCAGACGGTCTTTGAATGAGTTGTAATGTTGAAATGCCAGGAGGGTTGTAGGAACAAGTACGGCAGCCTGTTTTCCATCAGTCGCAGCTTTGAATGCGGCACGGATGGCGACTTCCGTTTTTCCGAATCCCACATCTCCGCAAACCAGGCGATCCATCGGGCGTAAGCTTTCCATGTCTTGCTTTACGTCATTGGTCGCTTTCTCCTGATCCGGGGTATCTTCATATATAAATGACGCTTCCAGTTCTTTTTGCAGGTATGTATCAGGGGAATAAGCATATCCTTTTTCTTCCAATCGTTTGGAATAGAGTTGTATAAGGTCTTTAGCAATATCTTTGACCTTCTTTTTTGTCCGGTTTTTCAGGTTTTCCCAAACACCGGAACCCAGTTTATTCAAACGGGGAGGTTCTCCTTCTTTTCCTTTGTATTTAGAAATTTTGTGCAGGGAGTGAATACTTACGAAAATAACATCGTTATTAAGAAATGTTAATTTTATGACTTCCTGCATTTTTCCATTGAGTTCGGTCCGTACCAATCCCTGGAATTTACCGATACCATGGTCGATATGTACCACATAATCCCCGCTCTGGAACTGTTGCAGTTCTTTCAGAGACAGAGCCAGCTTTCCGGAGCGTGCCCGGTCGGATTTCAGGTTGTATTTATGAAAACGATCAAATAACTGATGATCAGTATAAAAACAAGCCTTGATAGTATTGTCCGTAAACCCTCCGTGAATAGCTTTGAGAATAGGAGTAAATAAAATATTATCACCACGGTCTTCAAAAATGGATCGGATACGGGCTATTTGCTTTTCATTATCACTCAGGATATAAAGTTTATAACTGTTTTCCAGTTTTTCTTTGAAGTTTTCGGCAACCAGATCGAAGTTTTTATGGAATGAGGGTTGCATTTCAGTAGAGAATTCCACGATTGCTGAACCGGATTTCTCTTTTTCTTCATTACTCGGATTGGTCAGGTGAATTTTGATATGATCATCTGTTAAAGCCTGTATCTGTAATCCGGAAGTTACAACATCTCTGATTTCATCAAGGGTTTGAAATGTTTCTTCGTTATTGCTCAGGATAAGTTCTTCATTATAGATGGAAGTTATTTTCTCGTAAACCCAGTTTTCGTTCCTGAACAAAATCGTATCTCCTTTTTGAAGGTAAGAAAATAAAGTCGTATCGTTTTGTCCTGTATTTGGAGATATAATATCGATTTGATCCAGCTTTTCTTTCGAGAGTTGCGATTCTACATCAAAACTCCGGATGCTTTCCACTTCATCTCCGAAAAAGTCGATCCGGTAGGGATATTCATTCGAAAAAGAAAAAACATCGATAAGAGAACCTCGTACGGCATATTGACCGGGTTCGTAGACATAATCGACCCATTCAAAACCATATGATTCCAGAACATCGGAGACAAAGAGGCTGTCTACCCGTTCTCCGACTGCTATTTTAAGTGTTTTTTTACTTAAGGCCTCACCGGAAACGACCTTTTCAGCTAAAGCTTCCGGATAGGTAATAATTACCAATGGATCCTGTTTGTCGAGGATACGGCCAAGTACTTCGGTACGAAGAATCTCGTTTGCAGAATCTTTTTGTCCGTAACGTATATTTCTTTTATATCCCGAAGGGAAGAATAAGACATTCTGATCACCTAAAGCCTGACAACAATCGTGAAAAAAATACCCTGCATCTTCCAGGTCATTGAGTATACAAAGTAAATTATTCCTTGTTTTACCGAAAACAGAGGACATGATCAAGGCTTCAGAAGAGCCGGATAAGCCTTTCAGGAAGATATTGGGTTGTTGTTCTTTAAGTAGTGATATTATTGCACTGACCCCGGGATGGGCATTGAATACCTTTTGTAAATCCGAAATTTCCAATGTGACAAATTTTATGCAAAAGTAGTGATAATACCGCAAATATACGTATCTTTGAACTTTAAAATGAATGGATTTATGAGCGACAGCATTGTAATTATTCCTACGTACAACGAAAAAGAGAATATTGAAAAAATTATCCGTACAGTTTTTTCTCTCGAAAAATCGTTTGATGTTCTGATTATTGATGATGGTTCTCCTGATGGTACTTCAAATATTGTCAAAGGTTTGCAAACAGAATTTACGGATCGTTTACATATGGTGGAGCGTAAAGGTAAGTTGGGCTTGGGAACGGCTTATATTTGTGGTTTTAAATGGGGAATAGAGCATGGTTATGATTATATTTTCGAGATGGATGCTGATTTTTCTCATAATCCGAATGATCTTCTTCGTTTATATGCTGCTTGTTCGAAAGAGGGTGCGGATCTGGCGATCGGTTCACGTTATGTAAGTGGTGTGAATGTAGTCAATTGGCCTATGTCGCGGGTTTTGATGTCTTATTTTGCTTCAAAATATGTACGTTTTATTACCGGAATGAAAATAGCCGATACAACGGCCGGATTCAAATGTTATCGTAGAGATGTATTGCAAACGATCGATCTGGATTCAATTCATTTCAAAGGTTATGCTTTCCAGATAGAAATGAAATTTACGGCGTATAAGTGTGGGTTTATACTTAAAGAGGTGCCTATAATTTTTGTGAATAGGGTAGAAGGGGTCTCTAAAATGAGCGGAGGTATCTTCGGTGAAGCTTTATTTGGTGTGATTCAGCTTAAATGGAGCAGCCTGTTCAAAAAATACCCGCAGAAAGGAAAATAATCTCAATGAAATACCTGTTCTAATAGAGACTATTCCATGTTGTAGGTAACAAAATAATATTCCTCATTGTCATCTTTTGAAAGGAAATAGATTTTATTGTTGATGTCATCGAAAATCGGCATTGTCAGTTTTTTATCCGTAGGAGTTTTAAGTGTATACCTAACAATGCAATCTCCCTTACTTGAAAATACTTCAATTGATCGAATTTCTGATTTCTTATCAATACTTCCGTTTTTGTGATAAAAATATAACTTGTCTTTTCCTGCATATCCGGCCATGTAATATTGTTTGCTTTTATCTGAATTTTTTGAAAGGTGTTCGGGCGATGCATCTCCAATGACAGATCGTTTGGTATTCAGTTCTGTATCTAAAAAATCTATTTGATCTTTAGAAAAATAGGCATAGGCAAGAGCTTGTCTATTCGCAACAATTCCTCCTTCATTAATAGACATGAAGATTTCTTCCTCCACCTCGTTGGCAGGAACTTTTATTTTTTTTGAATGCAGTAATTTGCCTCTGTTTAAATCATATGCAGCAATTTCTAAATATTTTAAAGGAAACCATCTCACACAATAAAAAATGGAATCGTTTATGACTAGTGGGCTGATGATCGATTCTGTTTGATCCAGTTCAAATTTATTTTTCAATTTGATTGAATCGGTATCAATCTGAGATATAATCGACCTTTTTTTAGAGTCAGAAATGTATAAATAATTTGTATTGCTTTGACATAAAAAAGGAACATTATACTCATCCGGCCCTTGACCTAATGTGCAGAATTGAGAGATGTATTGAAAATGAGGAAGAGAAAATACAGTGATTAATGAATCCAGATCCTTGTTCATAAGGAAAAGACGATTTCCTGCAATAACGGGAAGACCCTGAGGGTTAATAAGCGTGTTAACTGCTACTATCTGAACAGGGGAAAGTTGTATTGTTTTTGCAAATTGTTTGCGAATAATTTTCTGCTCTGATCTAAAAGAACAGGAAGACAGGATTAAAGCTAATGTTATAAGAAACTTTATAGAATTTTTCATTGAAAAATAATGTTTAAAATATCTCTCCTTTACATGTGGAAATTCCGTTTACGTCTGTAACTTTCAATTCGCTACATGTTCCACAATACCAAACAGTTCGTTCTTTCCAATATTTCTCGTCTTCTTTGTACGTAATTTCATTGAAACAACCTTGATAATGAATATATCCACCATGTGGTCCTTCAGATTGAGCTAAAGCTTCAATGTTAGTTAACATCAGATTTGTCTGTTCCTGATCCTTTTGAAGATTAATATTCAAATTGAAAATACAAATCATTATAAAAGAATAGAATAGAATAAAATAATTTTTTTTCATAATAAATCAATCAATTAATTAATAGTTACAAATCATAGACAATAAAATAATCTTCATCTTTGGATGTTACATAGATTTTGTTGTTTTTTTCATCGACAACAAAATGTACAAAGGGTTTTTCTATTTTATATTCAATTAAAGGGTTTCCTCCATTGTCGAAAACCTCTATATATTGAGGGCTCCTTTTAGCATCTTCGATTGTCTTTCCTTTACAATTCCGAAAATATAATTTATCCTTGCCTGCAAACATGGACATATAATATATCCTGTTTTCAAGGGCATTATTGGTATTAATATTTTGGGGAGGACACTCTCCTCTTGCAGTTCTTTTTGGTTTCAGGTTAATGTTAAAGAAATCGATTTGGTCTTTGTATAAATAGAAATATGCTACAGTTTGTTTATTCATATTAATAATCCCTTTATTTATGTAAAAGAAAGGATTAACATCGGTTTCGTCTTTGCTTATTTCAAACTTCTTTGATTTTATGAGTTTTTGTGAGTTCAGATTAAATGAGTTTACAGAACACTTTCCTTTTGATACATCAACGAAATACAATAATGTGTCATTGAGAATATGAGGAGTGAAGAAAGTTGAAAAATCATCAAATCCTTTTATTTCATATTTCTTAATTGTTTTGTATTTCTTAAATGTTTGAAAGTCAATTTTTTTGATAATCCTTGAGTTTATATTAAAATAATCAAAAAGATATAAATAAGAAGACTCGCTATTACAAAATTTTGCTAGATTAAAATCATCAGGCCCTCCTCCTCTGAAACCAAAACTTTTTACAAATTTAAGATCCGGCAAGGAAAAAACATGCATAAGAGTGTCGGTTTTATCGCTTAGGGTTAATAACTGATTATCAATTATTGTAATTTCAGAAAAAGCAATGATTACATCCATGTATATTTTTTTAGATTCTGCTAGAGTTATTCTCTTTGGAAACTGTTTTTTTATTTCAGGAGTCGGGGGGGCTGCACACGCATTAAGAATAAATATACTTAAAATAAATACACTGGTTATTCTAAGATTTTTTTTTGTCGTAATCATAACTAAACGTCTTATTAAATGAACGAATCTTATTTCGGGGTACAATAATGAGATTCATTTGCATAATGAGCTTTAATGTGTGTGCATGTTCCACAATAAGTTAGTTCATGTGTATATGATTTCAGGTCGTCTCCCAGATAACCGATTGTTTGATAACAACCTATTTTTTCACTATCTCCTGATTCACTGTTTGCTAGAGCTTCAATATTTGTTAGCGTAAGATTGCTCAAATTATCTCCTTGACTATTCTTACTCAAGTTTAGAGACGTAATTGTTATCAATGCAATTGAAATAATTGCAACTGTAGATTTGGCTTTCATAATCATTGTGTTTATATATTTAAAAGTTTATCCTTGATTTTACAAACGTATTGTTTTTTTAAAATATTATGTGTTTTTGATGAATGTTTTATAACATGTTTTCAGATTTTATATAAAAATCCCATTAAGAATACCATATTGACATCTGAGATGTTGCTTGCCAATATGGTATTCTTAATGGGATGACGTTAAAATTTTTATACTTAAGCCAGGCCTATACTTTTATCCAGATAAACGTCTTGTATCGCATTTAGTAATTCAACTCCTTCTTTCATAGGACGTTGGAATGCTTTTCTTCCACTGATCAATCCCATACCTCCTGCACGTTTATTTACAACAGCGGTAATTACGGCTTCTTTCAAATCTGAATCCCCATGTGATTCTCCACCGGAATTGATCAAGCCTACACGACCCATATATCCGTTTGCAACCTGATAGCGGCACAAATCAATAGGGTGATTGGTAGATAATTTGTCATACATACCCTTGCTTGTTTTTGCAAAACCGATTTCAGTAAAACCTCCGTTGTTGACCGGCAGTTTTTGTTTAACAATATCTGCCTGGATGGTAACTCCAAGATGATTAGCTTGTCCGGTCATGTCTGCTGAAGAATGATAATCCACATTGTTTTTCTTGAATCCATCGTTTCTCAGGTAACACCATAGAATAGTAGCCATTCCTAATTCATGGGCATATTCGAATGCTTCGGAAACTTCGATAATTTGTCT
Organism: Bacteroidales bacterium; assembly: GCA_031556375.1. Lineage (GTDB taxonomy): Bacteria > Bacteroidota > Bacteroidia > Bacteroidales > Azobacteroidaceae > BNXB01. Next base: position 34,182 of record JAVBTA010000010.1, read on the forward strand.
CCTGCTTTCTTCCGAACCGAAATAAATAGTTGCTCCGATGGCAGCAGCGCCCATATTCCATGCTTCTTTTACAGTTCCGAACATGATTTGATTGTAAGAATTCGGATAAGTAAGTAATTCGTTATGATTTATTTTAACTATAAATGGAATTTTATGGACGTATTTCCTTGCAACTGCACCTAACACGCCATAAGTAGATGCGACGGCGTTACAACCTCCTTCTATAGCCAGCTTGACTATATTCTCAGGATCAAAATAAAGAGGATTTGGAGCGAAAGAAGCTCCGGCGGTATGTTCGATCCCCTGGTCTACGGGTAAAATAGACAAATATCCGGTGTTTGCCAATCGTCCTTGATTAAGGAGGCGTTGCAAGTTGTTTAATGTTGGTAAATTCCTGTCGGAATCAGTCCAGACTTCCTCTATAATATTTGGAGAAGGTGTATGGATCAAAGACTTGTCAATTGTTTTACATTCGTGATTGAGATAAAATTCCGATTTATCTCCTAATAAGGCGGAAATTTTTGAAGTACTCATGTCGATTATGTTTTATTAATACTTCATTATAAACGCTTTATCAAAAGGTAATGTTTCGTGGAATAGGTTCATATTATTTTTTCATCATTTTTGCAAAATTCTCATAGAAATACGGAATCGTCTCAATCCCTTTATATAAATTATACAATGGGAAATTTTCGTTTGGAGAATGTATCGCATCGCTTTCCAGGCCGAATCCCATTAAGATCGACTTGATTCCCAATACTTTCTCGAAAGTTGCAATGATTGGAATACTTCCTCCGCTTCTGAATGGTATCGGACGTTTACCGAAAGTCGTTTCGAGAGCTTGTGCTGCCGCCAGATATGCAACAGAATTCGTCGGAGATACATATGCTTCACCTCCGTGAAGTGCGGTAACATTTACTTTTACACACTCAGGAGCAATTGAATTGAAATGTACGGCAAATAATTCCGCGATTTTCTCGTGTTGTTGATTCGGAACCAGACGCATGGAGATCTTTGCATAAGCCTTTGACGGCAGTACGGTCTTAGATCCTTCTCCTGTGTATCCGCCCCAGATTCCGCAAACATCGAACGTCGGTCGGATTCCGGTGCGTTCTATTGTCGTATAACCGGCTTCACCACATACTTCTTTGATATCCAATGCCTTTTTATAATTATCTAAGCTGAAAGGAGCTTTATTCAGCTCTTCTCGTTCCGCAGCGCTTAATTGTTCCACATCATCATAAAAACCTTTGATTGTGATGTGACCATTTTCATCTTGCATGGATGCAATCATTTTGGACAAGATATTGATAGGATTAGCTATTGCACCTCCGAAAAGACCGGAATGAAGATCGCGGCAAGGTCCGGTTACTTCTACTTCGAGATAAGCAAGACCTCTTAATCCGCAGGTGATAGACGGAATATCCTGCGCAATCATACTGGTATCCGAAACCAAAATAACATCTGCTTTCAGTAATTCTTTTTGTTCCGCACACCATTTTACAAGCGCAGGGGAGCCGATTTCTTCTTCTCCTTCGAACATGAATTTGACATTACAAGGCAACGTATTGTTGCGAACCATGTATTCAAAAGCCTTGGCATGAATGAAGCTTTGTCCTTTATCGTCGTCTGCTCCACGGGCATAAATCTTTTCGTCACGAATTTCAGGTTCGAACGGATCACTGTGCCATAAATCCAACGGATCGACGGGCATTACGTCATAGTGACCGTAAACCAAAATCGTAGGAGCTGAAGAATCAATTAGCTTTTCTCCGTAAACGACCGGATTTCCGGTAGTTGTCATCACTTCGGCCTTGTCAGCTCCGGCTTCCAGAAGAAGTTTTTTCCAGTATTCAGCAGCCTTAACCATATCTGGTTTATGTTTTTCTTCCGAACTGATGGATGGGATACGAATTAGCCCGAATAATTCATTGAGAAAACGCTGTTTGTTCTCTTCGATGTATTGCTTAATATTTGTCATGATAAATAGATTTATGATAGATTAATGAACAAAGGTAATGAATTTAGTTTTAAGTTTAAAGTTATATGTTTGATGTGGTATCATTGAAAGTTTCTGGTAATCAGTCGTTTATAATTTTTAACTTAAAACGGGTAACACAACACATGTTTTATAACATATTTAGAAGAACAAATTTTCCAGGAGGTTGTTATACCAGAAACTAAGAAAAGAATCGAAAGGGAGCGCTAACCTTTTGATATTGAATCAGGCGCAGGATTCTTAGTTTGCGAGATTATTATAGTTTTAGGTTATCAGTTGTCACAGAACATTCTATTTTGCTAATAAAAAATGCAGATGGTTTTGGTTCGGATGACTCAAAAAAAGTAAAAAAGATGTTGAATAGATATAAAGCGCAATTTTTTGTCGTGTTACTGACAATTGGTGCATTAAGTTCTTGTAGTTCCTATAAAAAGGTTCCATATCTGCAACAACCGGATTCTTCAAGGGAGAGCAATTTCCCGGTTTATACAAAAAGCACTAATGTGAAATATCAACCGGAAGATGTACTGGGTATTACAGTTAATTCAAGTCGAGAACCGTCTGTTGCTTCGGCTTTTAACCTGCCGATACAACCTTCGGCAACGACTTATGATGGAACTACTGAAAGTTTGTCTCAGGGATTAGGTCGTCAGACTTACCTGGTGACTGGTTCCGGAGAAATTGATTTCCCGATTTTGGGAACTATCAAGGTAGCCGGAATGGATCGTGCGGGATTGGAAGCTTATCTAAAGAAAGAGCTTAAACAATATATTAAGGAAGAGCCGGTGATTACAATTCGATTGATGAACTACCGGATATCTGTACTTGGAGAGGTTGCCCGTCCGGGACAATACTCTGTATCCCGTGATAAAATCAATGTATTGGAAGCCTTATCGTTAGCCGGAGATATGACTATTTTCGGTAAACGTGATAATGTTACAATAATGCGTGAAACTCCTGAGGGAGAACTGAAGGTTATAAAACTGGACCTGAACTCCACGGAAGTTTTATCTTCTCCGTATTTTTATCTTCAACAGAATGATGTGGTTTATGTAGAACCGAATAAGGCGAAAGCTAAGTCTTCGGATATCAGTGCGCAGACAACAGTATTGATTTCATTGGGATCGTTACTGTTGGGGGTTGTCAATTTAGTGGTGCTTCTTACGAAATAATCTTTTATTTACAATGGAAAATAATAGACAGATAAACTCCTCTACAACAGAGGGGAAGGAAATCAATGTCCAATGGTTTATAATCAATATACTGATACATTGGAAATGGATTGTTCTTTCGCTTATCATATGCATTGCATTAGGTGTTTTATATTTGAAGTATACAAAAAATATATATAAGATTAATGCGAGTGTCATACTGAAAGACGAGAAGAAAGGTGGGCTTGGCAACAGTGAATTGTCACTGTTTGAAGATATGGGGCTTCTGAATACCAATAACAATGTGGATAATGAAGTGGAAATGCTCAAATCGAGAAATCTGGTGGAAGGGGTTGTTAAAGAACAGAAATTGTACATTAATTACCTTATTAATAATGGATTGAATAGTCAGGAGATTTATGGGAATAAAAATCCCCACTATCCTGAACTTCCGATTGATGTCTACATGTCGCCGGATAAGGCAGATCAGATATCGGGCGCTATTGTGCTGGATGTCAGTCTGATGAAGGATAGTTCAATTTTAGTTGAAGGAGAATATGGTAGTGAAAGTTTTTCAAAGGTATATGCCGCACTTCCTGCCATTATGCAAACTCCTGTGGGTGAGGTACATCTACAGTCGATTGAGAGTTTGATAGGCGAAGACAACCGGAAAAAAGTAGAAGGTTATCCTGACAAACCCGGAATTTTGGATACGCCGGTAGGAGAGGCTAGGCTGACACCATCCAAAAATGTGAAATTGAAAGTTGATTATCCGATCAAGATAACAATTAAGAACCCGACTTCAGTAGCGAAATCGTATATTGCTAATATGCAGGTATCTCCTGCCAGTAAAACGACCAGTATTGTTCGTTTATCCCTTTTGGAAACGAATCCGGAACGAGGTGAAGACTTTTTGGCTACGTTGATCGACTTATACAACCGTGATGCTATTGAAGATAAGAACAAAGCTGCTTTGAGTGCATCCGAATTTATTACCGAACGTCTGCGTTACATAAATGAAGACCTGAATTTTTCGGAAACAGATATAGAAGCGTACAAACGGAATAATCGTCTTACGGATATTGCTTCCGAGTCTAATTTATTTCTGTTGGAAGGTAATGATTATGATAAACAACTATCTCAGAATCAAATACAACTTCAATTAGTCGGCTTTTTACAGGACGAAGTGAATAAAGTGGCATCGACTAAAGGTCTTCTTCCTGGGACTATCGGTATTACGGATCAGAATTTATCAGATGCGATTAATAAGTATAATACAGCCGTCTCCGAAAGGGATCGTTTACTGAAATATTCCAGTGCGAATAGTCCGGCTGTAACCACTTTGGATGAAAAAATCTCGTCTCTCAGGGATAATATCGCATCCAGTATAGACGGAGCAGAAGTCGCCCTTACTGCAAAAGGAAAAAATCTTAATCGTCAGGCTAACTTATATGATAGTCAGATAAGTAATATCCCGAAGAGGGAACGAGAGCTGACGGAGAAAAAACGTCAACAACAAATTAAGGAAACGTTGTACATGATGTTGTTGCAGAAGAAAGAAGAAGCCAATTTATCCCTGGCTGTTGCCGCTCCAAGTGCGAAAGTAATAGAATCGCCTTTGGCAGGTGAAGCTCCGGTGGCTCCCAAGCCCAATGTAATAGTGTTAGCGTCTTTCTTGTTAGGTTTATTCATCCCTGCTTCGATTATTGGAGTAAAAGACTGGTTCAATCTTAATGTGGAAACGGAAGATGACATCAAACGTCAGACAAATGTACCTTTATTAGTCGGATTGCCGATGGATAAAAGCAAGAAACACATGGTTGTAACTCCTCATGCTGCAACTCCGGTGGCAGAGACATTCCGTTTACTCCGTTCAAATATCCAGTTCTCATTACATTCCCCGGATAAAAAAGTGATCCTGGTTACTTCATCAATTAGTGGGGAAGGAAAAACTTTCGTATCGATGAATCTGGCTATGACATTTTCTCTCAAGTACAAAACAGTATTGGTTGGAATGGATATTCGTCGCCCGAAATTAGGAGATTATCTGAATCTGGATAAAAGTAAACCCGGAGTTGTGGATTATCTGAGTGGGTTGACTGATAATATTGATGAAATTATTGCTCCGAGTGGCATGAGCGAGAATCTGGATATTATTCAGTCCGGGCCGATACCGCCAAATCCTAATGAGTTATTGATGGAGCCTACTCTGGATAGGCTATTCGAGGAGTTACGCAAGAGATATGATTATATCATCGTGGATACTTCTCCGGTGGGAAGTGTGTCCGATACATTCCTGGCTGATAGGATTACAGATGCTACCTTATTTGTTGTGCGTAGCGGTTATACGCCCAAAACAGGAGTTTCTGTGATCAATGATATAAAAAAAGACAATCGTTTGAAAAAAATGATGTTAGTCCTCAATGGAGTGTCCGTCAATCCTACATCCCGCTACGGATATGGGCATCGTTACGGATACAGTTATGGATATAGTAGTACCCCTAAATCCCCTAAAGGGGACTTTTAAGGTTCAAAATTTTAAGATATAACCGCCTTAGCCCCCTTTAGGGGGTTGGGGATAAATTATTCAGATATGAAAATCTCAATTATTACAGTATCATACAATAGTGCAGCAACAATTGCCCACACGATTGAGTCTGTATTATCCCAAAGATTCAAGGATTTTGAATATATTATTATTGACGGAGCTTCAACGGATGAAACAGTCGATATTATCAAAGAAAAGGAAACTTTGTTCGGAGGTCATTTGTCATGGCTGAGTGAACCGGATAAAGGCATCTATGATGCAATGAACAAGGGGATCGCAATGGCTAGGGGGAAGGTTGTCGGTATTTTGAATTCGGACGACTTTTACAAGTCGCCATATGTTTTAAGTACTGTATATAAGTATTTTAACAAAGAAAAATGTGATGCTGTTTATGGAGATATAGAATTTGTATCTCCGGATGACAATCGAGTGATGAGATTCTGGAAAAGTTCTCCTTATGTTCCGGGAGGTTTTCTTCATGGCTGGCATTTACCTCATCCTTCTTTTTTTGTAAAACGCTCATTATACGATAAATATGGGACTTTTGATACGGATTTTGGTATTTCAGCGGATTTTGAACTGATGCTTCGTTTGATTGAAAAACAACATATCAAGGTGGAATATATTCCGGAAACATTAGTGTCGATGACTTATGGAGGTGAAAGTACCGGATCTATCCGAAACATCATTAAAGGTAATCTCAGTGTTCTGAAAGCCTTTAAAAAACATGATTTTAAAGTTAATCCGGTTGGATATTTGGCATCCCGTTTTCTCGGGAAATTAAAACAATTTAATACTCAAACCGTATGAAACGTTTTTTTATAGTTACAATTGATTTAATGATTATTTATGTTTGTATGTTTTTTGCCCTCCTTTTTCTTGGGTGGGGAAAAGACAACAATGCGAATACCGGAGTATTTTTGATTGTTTGTGTAGTTGAAGCTGTATCATTTCTTGTGTTTGCATACATTTTCGGATTATATAACAACAGGAGAATGCATCTTCCGGAACTGATATACACTGTTGTTTTAATTACACTGGCAATGACTGTTGGGACGATGGCTTCCTGTTATGTAATCGGGAACGAGGTTAGAGAATTTCCGCTTAATGTATTGCTGTTAGGAATGTTATTTTATGGGTCGGCATTGTCGGTATGGCATTCGTTTGAATGGAAAATGGCAAAGGAACGCCATGGAATAAAGGAAGTACTGGTTATCGGAAAAAGTGGTGGAAACCTGGCTCGCCATATTGAATATGTACACAGCGATACTTATCGTGTGAAATATATTTCTGAAGAAAATGATCCGGATTTATGGAAAAAAATGCAAGAGGTCGGTACTATATTTCTCACCTCTAAAGTTTCAGGAAATATGAGGGATGAGATCTTTCATTACGCGTTTGAACATGGAGTCAGTGTTTATTTTATCCCTAAATACAGCGATATAGGAATTATTCATGCTTCTTTGTTCAAAACGGATGATATACCGACCTATCGCATTTCAAAACTGGATTTTGCTTTTGAAGAACGCATTGTGAAAAGGGCTTTTGATCTTATTGTGGCCGGACTCGCTGCTGTAGTGTTCTCTCCGGTTTTAATCATCGTTTCGATCCTGGAAAAATTAGATGGAGGGTCTGTTTTTTATACTCAGGAACGTCTTACCAAAGGCGGAAAAATATTCAAAGTTTATAAATTCAGATCGATGGTTCCCAATGCCGAACAGCTTTCCGGACCTGTTTTGGCTGATGAAGACGACCCAAGAATTACCCGTTTGGGTAAAATCCTGAGAACAACCCGTATGGATGAGCTTCCTCAATTGCTTAATGTTCTAATTGGAGATATGAGTATCGTAGGACCTCGTCCGGAACGTCCGTTCTTTGCCGATGGTTTTACGAAAGAAATTCCGGAATACCGTTACCGGCTGAAAGTGAAAGCCGGACTGACAGGAATCGCCCAGATACAGGGAAAGTATAACACACATGTAACACAGAAATTGCGTTATGACCTGATGTATATCAATCAATATTCTATTCTTAAGGATGTTATCATTGTATTACAAACTGTGAAAATTCTTTTTATGAAGAGTAGTACGGAAGGACTGACCAGTTTGCAAAAGAAAAAGGCAAAAGAATCTATTCCGGTTACAGACTAAATTTTTTTATCTAGAACCGATCATTCTGTCTATAAGCATTCAATCTTAAAATTATGACAGCTTCAAATAAAGTAATATACAATACTGGGATTTTATACCTGAAAATGGCTCTGACAGCCGGTATAAGCCTGTACACCACAAGATTGTTGCTCGAACAACTGGGAGTTTCGGACTATGGTATCTATAATCTGATTTCGGGAGTGGTAGCTATGCTATCGTTCCTGAATACGGCAATGACAACATCTACACAGCGTTATCTGTCTTATTCTCAGGGAAAAGGAGATCTTGAAATGCAAAGAAATGTGTTCAGTGAAAGCATAAAATTACATTTTGTCGTCGGAATTGCAATCGTAGCTCTCCTTGAAATAGCGGGAATATTCTTGTTCAGTGGTTTTCTGAATATTCCTGATGACCGGATATTTACGGCAAAGCTCATCTATCATTTTTTTGCGGTATCGGTATTTTTTACAGTTCTTGCAGTTCCGTACAATGCAGCTCTGACAGCCAGGGAAAACATGCTTTGGATCGCTATTGTAAACACTGTAGAAACGGTCTTGCGATTACTGGCGACAGTATTACTTCTCTTTGTTTCTAACGATAAACTGATCTATTTTGGATTATACACTGCTTTAATTACAGTTGTATCGTTCATTTTATATGGAACTTATTGCTCGAAAAAATATCCGGAATGCCGTTATGAGTCCGGTAGTAAAAAGAAAGAATTATTGAAAGAACTGTCTTCTTTTGCCGGTTGGAATGTCTTCGGAGCCCTTTGTGGCACAGCACGTATGCAGGGATTGGCTGTTATCCTGAATATATTTTTCGGGGCAACAATTAATGCAGCTTACGGTGTCGCTAATCAGATATCGTTACAATTGAATCTTTTCTCTGCAATGTTGCTCCGGGCGATTAATCCTCAGATTATGAAGAGCGAAGGAGCAAATAACCGTCAGCGCATGTTGAGGTTATCGATGATGGCTGGAAAATTCTCGTTCTTTCTTTTAGCTATATTTGCTATACCCAGCATTTTTGAGATGAATTATTTGTTGTCTTTCTGGCTGAAGAATGTTCCCGATTATACTGCGATTTTCTGTTCATTGATATTGACTACTATTCTGATTAACCAATTAACCGTTGGTTTGCAGTCGTCTTTTCAAGCCATGGGGCAAATTAAAGTATATCAGGTACTTGTAGGTATTTTGCTATTATTGAACCTACCGATTGCGTATTTTTTACTGAAAGCGGGACATCCCCCTTATGTTGTGTTAATCAGTTATTTACTGATAGAATCGTCTGCATGTGTGATGAGGTTGTATCTTGCTAAAAAAATGATAGGACTTTCAATCCGTGAATACTGCGAGAAGGTGTTCTTCAGGGAAATGATTCCTATGGCAGTCATTATCCTGACAGCTTTTGCATGCACATATTTTCTGAATATGCCTTACCGTTTTCTGATAACCTTGCCTGCTTCTATGCTGTCATTTACAGTAAGTGTTTATTTTACAGGATTATGTGATGATGAAAAGCAATTGGTACATTCTTTCCTACAACGTGTATTTCGGCTTATACCTCGTCGTGTCCGAAATGATGTGGTCACAAATCAATTTAATAATTAGAATTTGAAATGAAGAAAATATTTATATACGGCGCTTTTGATAGATTTAATTACGGAGATCTTCTTTTTCCCTTGATTTTGAAGGAAAAGTTGGGAAAAAAGGAATCTTTGCAATTGTCTTATTATGGGATTATTGAGAGTGATTTGTCTGCGATAGGAGCTGTGCCGACCCATTCGTTAAAAGATTTTTATAATGATTGTAAAAAGACAAAGGATGCAGTTGTCATTGTTGCCGGTGGGGAGGTCTTACAGGCTCCATGGGGACCAATTTATTCTTATCTCAATCCTCAATTTCATAAAATATATAGTTTTTTCAATCGTACCTTGAGACGTTATTCTTTTGGAGTAAATAACCTGATAGCAAAGGGTTTGTTGAGGGCAAAAACAGTCCGCCCTTTTGTGATCGATCCGGATATTTTCCCCTATTTGAAAGGAATAATATATAATTCAACAGGAGGAGTCAGTACTAAATCTTATCCGCAAGAAATAAAGAAAATTTTGAGGAAAAGCCTTTTTGTTTCCTGCCGGGATGAAAGAACATTTCAATCTCTTCAGGGAGATGTTCCTCAATTGAAATTGTCTCCGGACTCTGCGATTCTGATGTCTACGATATTCAATGAAAACTTTTTAAATGAAAAATCGATTAATTTACCTGCTTCTCATTGGAGAAATGACTATGTTTTTTTTCAGATAAATAAAGGTATTGCTTCGAAATTGGGAGTCGAAAATATCGTGCGAAGACTGGAAAACTTAGCTTCAATGACAGGTAAGAAGATTATTCTTTGTCCCATTGGAACGGCCTTAGGTCACGAAGACAACGTTCCATTAGAACAAATATACGAAAAAATGACTGAAGAACAAACCTTTTTAGTGAAGGATCCGTCGATATGGGACATTATGTCCCTGATTTCACGTGCTTCTCTGTATATTGGCAGCAGTTTACATGGAGTTATCACTTGTATGAGTTTTGGGATTCCTTATCTGTCTGTCGGTAACCTGAATAAGGTGAACAGTTATATTAGTACCTGGGGAATCGATGAATTGAAAGGTGATGCCAATTTTGATAATTGGGATAAGAAAGTGTCGATAGCATTAAATATCGATCGTTCTAAATTACAGAGCAACCGGGAATATCAAATCCGGTTGTCGGAAAAATCAATAGAAGAAATATCGGAATTATTATGACTCATAACATATCTATAGCAATGACTACCTATAATGGTGAACGTTACTTGCGCGAACAACTCGACAGTATTTACACCCAAACTCTGGCTCCTAATGAGGTTATTGTAGTCGATGATTGTTCTACTGATAATACGCAAAAGATACTCCGTGAATATAAAAAATTATACGGACTTAAATATTTTGTCAACGAAAAGAATTTAGGAGTAAATAGAAATTTTGAAAAGGCAATTTCTTTGTGCACAGGGGATTTGATTGCTTTAAGTGATCAGGATGATGTCTGGATGCCATATAAATTGGAAAGGTGTTATCATAAAATTATGTCTGTAGATAATAAAATCCCGGCTCTGGTATCATCGGCAAGGATTGATGTGGACAGTAAGCTTCAACCTATAAGTGAAGCGAGAACTGTCAAAGATTCGGATCTTTACCTGACGACTTTATTCGGTCATAATTCCCAGGGATGTTCGATGATGTTGAACCATGCGCTTGCCGAGAAGATAATACCGTTACCTCCGGATAATGAAATTATGTTCGATTTGTATATCGGATTGACGGCAGCTATGACCGGTTATAAATATTATATAGGAGAACCCTTATTATATTATCGTCATCATTCCTGTAATGTTTATGGAAAATATAGCGAAAAAACATCTTCTTTTCTTAAAAAAATAAAAGAAAGAAGTGTTAATCGCTTTCCAAAATTATTTAAAGAAGAAAGGTTTGGTAATATGGAAGCTGTTGCACGTCGTCAATCGAAGAATTTTCTTCCCGAACGCCGTTCTGTATTTTTTAAATTAATGTCGCTAAATGAAAAAAAAAATTATTTCAGAAAATTGGGAACTATTCTGTCGTTGAAAGAAATCCCATTTACAAAGCGATGCCTTATTGTGTGTGATACAATGATTTCAAACGTGTTTAGATATTGTTTCTTATGAAAAATATTCATCGTGTATTTGCTGTGGTCGTGTTGTTGCTCTCCATTGAATATCTGACATTCGGAGAGGGACTCAGTGTGTTCAGAATATTGATATTTCCGTTATCTGTTTTAGGACTTCTCCTGATGCGGAATTTAAATCTGAAACAGTCTTCAACTATTCTTTGGTTTTGTTTATTGTTTTACTTTGCTTGGGTTGTCGGAAGTAGTTATTTTATTGGGAATCCTGGAGATTCAATTACTTATTTATTGATTGCGGTCTTTTCATTTTTCCTGATAAAATATTTTTCATCTTTTCCGGATAAGTTAAACTCGATTTACAAATACACATATTGGTTTGCTTTACCCCACGAATTGGTGTACCTGTTGATTTTAGGAGGAGTACTTTCCTGGTCGGATTATACGATGGGATATTCTATGCGTTTTTTCGGATTTCACCGGGATCCTAATTTTATGACGATTTTTATTTCTATTGCTGTATTATCTAAGATTCAGTATGTATGGATTGCTAAATCTCATATTATATGGAAATTAATAACACTTGCAACTATTTCTTTAGATATTTGGCTGGTAATCATGGGAATGTCTCGTGGAGGTTTACTTTGTCTTTTTGCTCTGATGGCTTTGCAGATGTTTGCTTTTATACCGGGGAAGAAAAAGTTTCTTGCGACGGCATTAATGATTGTCTCGGTATCTTCATTTTTAATATATGCCCGCCAGTTTACTGATGTTCCCGGTAGTTATCAATCGTCATTCCATAACATGCTTGCACGATTTAACACAGATGATTTTTCTGAAGGGAGCGGACGACGAGATATCTGGAGGGAAAATGTCCATGATATTTTGGAATTTCCTCTTACTCCTCTCGGTACGGATCTGGAAGACCGTCCTGAAGCAAAATTTACTCATAATACCTATATCGATACTTTGCTGACATCGGGTCTTCTGTTTGGCTCGTTGTTTGTCATTCTGCTGGTGATTGCACAAGTAGGAGGATTTATCGATGTACTAAAGAAAGGAACGGAAGCCGGGTATCTTATTCTCGCTTTGGTTGTGGTCTCCCAATTATTTTTTCTGTCGTTACTTACACTTAAGCTTACCTGGTTTTTCTTTATTCTTTTATTGCACAATTTGAGTGAAAAAATACCATTGACGGACTATAGTGAAGTACAAGTGTCTTCTAAATTGTATAAATTATGAAAAAATATCCGCTTATATCGGTTGTCATCCTGAATTGGAACCGTCTGCTAGATACCAAACGGGCCATTGAGAGTGTCTTGAGACAGACTTATCCTGATTTTGAAATAATTTTGATTGACAATAATTCTGATGAACCCGGTTCGGATTCTTTATCCCGGCTTTATCCCGGAATTCAATTCTATAGGATGGATAAGAATTATGGTTGTCCGGGAGGACGAAATATAGGTATTAAAAAAGCCAAAGGTGATTACATTTTTTTTGTAGATAATGATGGAATACTGGAAATGCATGCTTTAGAGAATGCTTACAGGATCTTTCAGGAGAATGAGGATGTCGGTATTGTTGCCGGAAAAATCATTTTTTACGGAAAAGATTTTTCCGGTCATTTTAAGTGTAGTGAGGATTCCCCAGAGTATAAAGGCTGGTATTCCCACGGGTTTTCCGGAGGAGTATCAATGCACAAACGTTCCATTTATGATAAAATAGGAATGTATAATGCCGATTTTATGTATGGAGGGGAAGAAACAAACCTGTCCTTACGATTGCTAACTATCGATCAATACGTATATTATGCCGATAACGTAGTTCTTTGGCACAGGAAATCCGATTCGGCACGTCCGCGACAATTTAATTTTATTAGTGCCTGCTCAAATATGTATTATACTTATATGCAATTGATGCCTGTGGAATACAGAAGCATCTTTTTTCTGTATTTTACACTCAGGTATCCTTTTTTTGCTCTTAAGAACGGTTATTTATTGCCGTTTCTGAAAGCAATGCCCGGAATATATACAAGAAAAAGACATGAATCGTCTTGGAGTAAAAATCGTCTGACTTCGAAAAATGTTTATTTGTATCACTTATTAAGTAAAGAGAAAATTAAAGATTATGAAGAATTAAAAACAAAGAAAGAGGACTACAGTTATTGGAAATACCTTTGCTCCTTGATTTTTAAGTAATAAGTTTAAAAACATGAAGACTTCAAATATATGTTGTATACTGAACTATCCGCCTCATTACCGCGAGCAGATTTATCGCTTGATGGAGAAGGAGCTGGATTGTGATTTTTATTTTGGAAATATTGAAAAAGGTCGTATTCGACCGATCAATTATTCTCACTTTAGTAAGCCGATTAAAGATCTGACAACCACTCGTTTACCTTTTGGTTTTAATTGGATTGGAGGGGCCGTTTCCTTGATTTTCCAACCTTACCGTAAATTTATACTGGTAGGTGAACCGTACTGTTTGTCTACCTGGCTTTGTTTAATATCGGCACGTATCCTCGGAAAACAAGCCTATTTGTGGACACATGGCTGGTATGGCGGTGAAAGCCGGATTAAGACTCTGGTCAAGAAAGCATTCTATAATTTATCAACTGGTTTATTTTTGTATGGTAATTATGCGAAAAAGTTAATGCTGAAAGAAGGTTTTAAGAATGAAAGAATGAACGTGGTTTATAATTCTCTGGATTATGATTTGCAAAAAAAGATACGTACAGACCTCAGATACACAAGTATTTATCAGAATTATTTTGGAAATAAAGATCCGGTTCTGATTTTTACCGGTCGTCTGACTCCTGTTAAAAAACTGGATCAATTGATTGATGCACATAAGGTTTTGTCATCCCAAAAAATTCATTTTAATGTAGTAATACTTGGAGACGGTACTGAAGAGGAAAATCTTCAGAGTCAGTCTTCCAAAGCCGGACTTTCAAGTCGTTATTGGTTTTATGGACCTTGTTATGATGAGGCTGTGATCGGTGAATTGTATTATAATGCCGCCGTTTGTATTTCGCCGGGAAATGTAGGTTTAACAGCCATTCATTCTTTAATGTATGGTTGTCCGGTTATTACTCATTCTGATTTTACTCAGCAAATGCCTGAATTTGAAGCTATACAAATGGGAACTACCGGTAGCTTTTTTGAATATGGAAATGTCGGTTCTTTGGCAAAAGCTATTGAAGTATGGCTGAATAAACATTATCCTAAAGATGAATTTTTAAAGAATGATTGTTTTAAAGTGATTGATGAGAGATTTAATCCATATTATCAAATGAAAATACTCAAACAATTATTATGAAGCGTATCTTATTTTTCGGGCCTCTTCCACCTGCTTATACGGGACAATCGATTGCATTTTCTGCAGTAGTCGATCATTTGAAAAATGAAAAAAGCAAGGTAATCGATATTTCAGGGAAAGATACTGTTCTGTCGGGTATCGGACTTTGTTTCAGGATAATTTATACTTTGACTTTTTATCGTTTTGATTTGATCTATTTTACTTGTAGCCGGAGTTTTTTCGGCTCTATAAGGGATGTTGTCCTGTTGTTTTGTGCACGCACACGCAATATTTCTGTTGTAAATCATTTACATGGAGGCGATTTTAAGAATTTTTACGATGGACTACCGCCCTGGTATCGTTCGATTGTAAGGTGGTGTTATCATGGAGTGGGAGAGAGTATCGTTCTGACGGAAGGCATGAAAGAGAATTTTGAAGACTTTCCCAAAATGAAATTGACAGTTGTATCCAATAGTTATTCTTCGGATCTGGATACTTGCCCGGTTGAAAAAAGATGGAAGCCGTCTCAGCCGATACGTTTACTTTATTTATCTAATATTATGAAGATGAAGGGTATTCTACATCTTCTGGATGTTATAGAGGTTATTTTCTCAAAATATGAAAATATTCACCTGTCTATTGCAGGTACTCCTATTGGTGATATATATTGTTCCGAAGAAGAAATTGCAGACTTATTTTATGAGAGTTATGGAGAGTTGAAATCAAAATATCCGGATAAGATCGATTATCTGGGGGTCGTTACAGGAGAAGCTAAGAAACAATTACTGTGGAATTCGGATGTATTTGTATTGCCTACATTTTATCCGACAGAGGCTTTCCCAATTTCTATTTTGGAAGCCCTGAGAACAGGTAATTTTATTCTGACAACTGATCACCGCTTTATTCCTGCCATCGTTTCAAATAATAATGGAGTTTTAATCGAGCCAGATTCTACAATTGCTCTTTTTGAGGCGCTGGATGAGATTGCAGAACATCCGGAACGACTTCAAATGATACAAAATATGAATATATGGCATGCGTTGGAACATTATCAGGAAGAAAAATACCTGAAAGCTTTAGATAGTATTTTTAGAAAGGAATTAATATGATGAATTATATATTTAAAATTATTTCCAGTTTTTCCAGATGTTTTCCATGGTTTAAGTGTTTTTAAACTCTTTGGCAATATATTTGATGCATAAATGAAGGCAAGAGACATGAACTCTTGTCGTGTTAGTTGTAACTGACTATTAATAAGATTAATAATAAACAAAATATAGACATGAAAGAAGAAGACTTGGAAAAAAAGGCTCATCAGGTTGAGAATCCAGCTGACAATATAGCAGAAAATGAGACAAATGAGCAGATCGGAAGGGAAAATCCGGATTGGGAACCAACTGGAACTGACAGTATGTCGGATGAATTGGCACAAATGAAGGATTCTTATCTCCGTTTGATGGCAGAATACGATAATTATCGTAAGCGGACGATGAAGGAAAAAGCCGAATTAATCAAAAACGGAGGAGAAAGGGTACTTACCGGATTATTACCCGTAGTGGATGACTTTGAAAGGGCTTTGGAAAATGTTGATAAAGCGACTGATGTAAAGTCTGTAACTGAAGGCATTGAATTGATTTACAATAAGTTCATCTCTTTCCTGAATCAGAATGGGGTGAAACCTATTGATGCCAACGGACATCCGTTTGATGATGAGATTCATGATGCCGTAGCTACAATCCCCGCTCCAAAAGAAGATCAAAAAGGTCTGGTAATAGATTGTATGCAAAGAGGTTATATGCTCAATGATAAAGTGATACGTCACGCTAAAGTGGTAGTCGCAGAATAAAAATGTAAAGGTAAAAATGGCTAAAAGAGATTATTACGAAATACTTGAAGTTTCTAAAACCGCTTCGGCGGAAGAAATAAAGAAAGCGTATCGTAAAAAAGCAATACAATATCATCCTGATAAGAATCCTGACGATAAGGATGCTGAAGAAAAATTCAAGGAAGCAGCAGAAGCTTACGAAGTTTTAAGCAACGAAGACAAAAAAAGAAGATATGATCAATTCGGTCATGCCGGAGTAGGAGGTGCTGCGTCGTCCGGTGGATTTGGCGGTGGTATGTCGATGGATGATATATTCTCCCATTTCGGAGATATTTTTGGAGGCCATTTTGGTGGTGGATTCGGAGGATTTGGCGGCGGCGGTTATTCTTCTCAACGTGTCAATCGCGGATCAGATCTCAGAGTGAAAGTGAAACTTACACTGAAAGAAATTGCCACAGGTGTTGAGAAAAAAATCAAAGTAAAGAAGTACGTCAGTTGTTCTCATTGTAGTGGAACCGGTGCTGAGGGTTCGGACGGATACTCTACCTGTTCGACTTGTAAAGGTTCCGGACATGTGACACGTGTAACCAATACTATTTTAGGACAGATGCAGACAACTTCTGTTTGCCAGAGTTGTGGTGGTGATGGAAAGATAATTACAAAGAAATGTCCGCACTGTAACGGAGAAGGTATCCTCAAAGATGATGATGTAATCACTATAAATATTCCTGCCGGAGTAGCTGAAGGTATGCAGCTGTCCCTGAGTGGTAAAGGAAATGCTGCCCGTAGAGGTGGTGTAAATGGCGATTTATTGATCGTTATTGAAGAAGAACCACATCCGGAATTGATTCGCGATCAAAGTGATATTATTTATAATCTATTATTGAGTTTCCCAATGGCAGCAGTAGGAGGACAAGTCGAAGTACCTACACTCGACGGAAAAGCCAAAGTGAAAATCGATCCCGGAACTCAACCGGGGAAAGTTCTTCGTCTTCGTAATAAAGGATTACCTTCAATCAATCATTATGGAACAGGAGACTTGCTCGTGAATATCAGTATTTATGTTCCCGAGTCTTTATCCTCAGATCAAAAAGCGACTCTGGAAGCGATGGATAATTCTTCGAATTTTCAACCAAGCAAGTCTATTAAAGATAAAATATTCAACCATTTCAGAAATCTGGTGAGTTGATGGCATTTAAGAGAATAAGTGAACAAAATTGGTTAGACATGGTTCCGGTGGTGAAGAAATCTATCGGGACCATTGTTCATGATGACGGATTGGTTTCAATAAGCTTTCCCCGTTTCAAAAAAGAATGGATGGCCAAACTTTTTCTTTCGAAAAATAAATCGAATGAAATTAAAGTCGATTTCGATGTCAACGGAACAACTGTATGGCTACAAATCGATGGAAAAAAATCAATCAGAGAAATCCTTACTGCATTAAAGGATACTGCCCAGTTGGAGAAAGACTACAATAACCGGGTGGTATTGTTTCTCAGGAATATTTACAGAAGCGGATTTGTTGAATTGAAAATTGAAAAATGAGAATGATTTGTGCGTAAGCCTTATTTTCAATTCAACAGCCTTCCTCTATAGGAAATCCCTGCTGAGATATTTTTGAATTCGGAAGTAAATACTTGTATATAGATGTGTTTGAATAAAAGAACAGACGCTCCGGCATTGATATTGGAAGCATCGTATTCTACAATTAATGACAATGGATTGAAGAATGCGGGAGAAAAGCGAAAACCGGCTAAAACACCGGTGAATTGTGGCATTCTGTTCGTCGCATATTCGTATCCTATTGTTAAGCCAATAGTATTGTCATTGATAGGAAGATTTTTTGTAGCAACTCCGTAAACAGAAGCAAAAAATTGATTGTCCTGTCTCTCATTATCCGTAAATGTCAGGAATTTGGAAGTCAGGATATCGTTTGTTCCTATGACGATTGCCGGTATATGCCGGGATTCTTTTATAGCTCTAAGTCTCAGGGATAGAGAACGATCCTGATTTGTCATTTTATTCCCATTTTGAGGTACTCGTTGTAAGGTAGAACGAAAACTTATTTCCAGAAAAGAAAAATAGGTGATATTGACAAAGAAATTACCTGTCGGATAGTCAAATCTATCAGGTGTGACTGTTTCCGGCAGGTAATTTATTCCCAAAGAAAAAGTGCCGTCAGGATTGAAATCGGCCGATGGCGTGTTCAACAACCCGGAAGTACCGGCTGTGTGTTGTGCATTTGCATTAAAAAAACACAGACAGCCGGCTACAATCGTGAATAGCACTGTTTTCATCTATGATCCGCCGCCACCTTCGTGGGTACAACTGATTGCAGAGGAGGAGAATGTTACCGGATTACGGAAGAATGTGTAGGCCGGAACTCCATCTACTCCTGACACTGAAACTGTTACCTGAAAACAACGTCCCCTGATAACCCAGGATTTACTGTTTTGTCCGGCTTCGGAATTTGGCTGTACAACATCCGGAATAGAGGTCCATCCGAACAATTGTTTATAAAATTCCGGTACAGGAGGATTGGTCTTTGTAAACGTTACATTAAGATTTTCTCCACAAGATCCGGTACCTAAGGTTTCCAGAGAAGTCTGTGCTGCAGAGATATTGATCATTATTTCAGTTGTTAGATACCATCTGGAAAAGTGAGGAATTGAAACGGTTCCGGTCAGGGCAGACTCATTTACTGTAACAGGATAAGATTCCCAGGTTCCGCTGGAATTAGAACCAAACAATAGAGGAATACCTTTTTTTACCGTTGCATCAATGATACCTTGTGTCAAAGGGAATGTAAAAGTTGCTTTTTGGCCGTTTAGAAAACTGCCGGACCAGTCGCTTTCAAGATCGATCGTTTTTAGTGAAAAACTTCCGTTAGGAGAGTCCGCAGCTATATTTCCTCTAGATGCAGCCGTCGGAATTGAAGTTGGAGTCAGAGTTACTGCTCTGTCAACTGCTCCTGCCGGGACGCTAACTTTGGTTGCAGCTCCTCCTTTAGCTGATGGAACCTCAAAATTATTGTCCTGATTTGGATTTAATGTTACAGGATTACCTTTTTTTGTAATCTGCAATGTTACTATGGATGTGAAAGTCTCGGAAGTGTTTGAGTAATTTAGAGTTACACTTTCAACTTCTGAATCAAAATATCCATTTTGAGTCGCTTTAAATGTAAATACAGTACCACTGGATACTTTACTTACATCATACGAATAACTTCCCGAAACACCAACAGATGATGCTGATGTCCCGTCTTTGGTTACTGCCACATCGGCAGATACCGGTTGATCCGATTCATTGATTACTTGTATTGTAATCAATTTTTTTCCAATATCTTCACCCGGAGGAGTGGGAGTCGTATCCGGATCATCATCACAGGCTGTAAAAGCCACTCCGCCTAAAATTAAAAAAGCGGATGCTGCTAAGATAAATAAATTCTTTTTCATTTTTTAAACAAATTAAAAATTAAACATATACGTACACATTTTAATACACACAACACGCACATCTCAGTTTTTTAATATCTGAGATTTTAAGTATTCCGGATTGAAAAATTGCTCAACCGGATTTTCGTTCGGATGAACCTCAAATGAGGCTCCATTTATATCATTATTCGCTACCGTATAGTCCCAGTCAAAATATTTCGGAAGCATGATTCTGAAACGTTCCCAATGTGGACGCTTTTTGCCAGGTAGGGGTATGGCAATATGAAATCCTGCATTTTTTTCATCATTTGTTATCACTCCATAAAATCCGATGGATACTTCTCCAAAAAAACGTGTTAAATCTGCCCGTAATCCGGTATCTCCGGTTACCAGGCGTTCGACTGAGCTACTTATTTGTAAAGAAAGTGCTTTGTTGAAATAATAGCCGCCTGTAGACCAAGTAAGTCGATCCCAGGTAGTAAACGTCCAATCGTCGGGAAGATACCCTCCTATGTTTACAAATCCTGTATATCCGGCTTTCGCTTTTAGTGAAACGTACTTATTCAAATGATAAACCCCTTCTAAATCAATACCGCTACGGTAATTGTTGAATAATCCTATTGCAATATTGGTATACCATTTCGGATGCAGTCTGAACTGTTGTGTAATTGTGGCGAATCCGGGACGCACAGAATTTCCTTCTTTTCCGAAGACTCTGACAGAATTGGTAATAGGGATTATTGTTTGAAGCGTCCCTTTGGCCCCTTTCCAAAGCGACAATTCCAGGGTTGGAGCAATGTTTACCTGAGTATCGAAAAACTGGTCGTAGTAAGTATTCGATAGTTTTACCTGAGGATATAAAACCAAATCCAGTTTTCCATATGATTTATCCGATGATTTCAGATGCTTTAATCTATTCCATGCCGGAGATGTATTATAAGATATAGAGAAATGAGCTGAGAATTCGGACGGAGAAAGTTCGTTTTTTCGAAATTCATTCCAGTCTTCTGCTTTTGTCCGGATAACAACCTGAGGGATTCCAAGTGCCAGTACAACGACGTACAATTCTTGTTTCGGCTCTGCATAGGCAGAAATCGAATCCAGAGCAACGATTATTCCGTTTACGTTCCAACGGTAAATTGTGTTTTCGAATGAAATATATACAGAAGAATTTTCTTCATGTATCCGGATATTCTCGAACCCTGCTTTTGACAAGCTCGTAATAATTTCTCTTTCTGTATTTGCAGAAACCGGAATGATGATACCCCACAAAAATACAATCCAGGTATATTGCCTTATAAAAACCACATTAAGAGCTTTTCCTTTCATTTTGCTTGCTTTTTTGAGCGCTCTTACTAAATTGATAACCTAAAAAAGATTAAGGATGAGCAAATTGCTTTCCCTTGTCTTATGTTCTAAAACATAATCTGATTTTAAAAGTTTATTTGAAAGATGATTTTATTCATTCGGATTCCCTGATTTTTGTAATTTTTATCTTAATGGTATTTCTTTTTAAAATATTTCGTAAAAAATTTGGAAGATATATAAATGTGTTGTACCTTTGCACTCGCAAAAGAGATAAAGTTGATTGCGAAAATCGAGGTGTAGCGCAGCCCGGCTAGCGCACCTGCTTTGGGAGCAGGGGGTCCCAGGTTCGAATCCTGGTACCTCGACAAAATAAAAGGTGTTAATTTACTGTTATTTAACAGTGTAATTGATGCCTTTTTTTCTTTTAAACCGCCATAATCGGCACAAAAAATGGATCCGCTGAGGATCAGCGTTAAAACTTGAGGGATTTCAATCTAAGCATATAGATTACACAATCTAAACAAGAAGAACGCTTTATCCTGCACTCCTCTAAACACTCTTCTAAATGCTTTAATCTTGGCATTGAAAGATTCCGAAGCCGCATTCGTGGATCGTTTATCAAAGAAGTTAATAATATTCTGATAGTGTGATTGTATTGTTCTGGCAATCGTTCCAAAAGATAAGAATCCTGATCTATCTACCTGGTCATACCATCTGGCTAACCGGGTTAATGCCACATCCTTGAAGTTGCATTGATGATAAATCAGTCCCAATTGCATGGATAAATAGTAGGCCTTTTTAATATCAGGATATTCTTTGAACAGGATATCGGCTCTCTGTTTTTGGGAGCTTGTCCACAGGGATTCTTTTTTGAATAGCAGGTAACGGCTTCGGGCTAATAGTTGTTTCAGGGAATCACCATTCTTGAATACCGGAGCAATGTATTTATCCCCTTTTGTCTTGGCAAGATGGATTTCAATGGCTTCCCTATCTAAAGCTTCCCACCGGGCTTTAATCCTCATTTCCTGTACCGCTTCAAAAGCTAACTGTTGCACATGGAAACGATCAATCACCCGTTTGGCTGCAGGGAAGCATGTTTTAGCTATCAATTCCATATTGGGAGCCATATCCAGTGTTATTTCCCGGGCTTGAAAACGTCGACGGCGGGGCATCCTGAGCAATACTTCACTGACTGTTTGAGAATCCGTGCCATGCACTATGGCAATAATACTGCCTTGTTTACCTTTAGCTTCTTTATTGATTACAACGGTGTAAAGTTCTCCTCGGGACAAGGCAACTTCATCTATGCCGATGTAACTGCCCATATTCTTGGGAAAAAGGATCCAATCTTCAGCATGAGGGCGTTGATCCCATTGCCGGTAACCACTCAAATGCTCCCGATACTGTCGCTCAAGTAAATCGCCATCCAATCCAAACAGCTCTCCAATAAGCTTACAACTAACAGCGTGATTATCGATGTAATCCTTTTAAAAAAGACGCAAATTCTTGCGTCATTCGAGTCCCCTCTGCTGTTATATGAAAATCACGGTCAACGTATTCTCCCGTTTCTTTATTGATCCATCTTCGCCTGCGGATATTCAATAATAATCGTTTGCCCCGAACAGGAAAGTCATTCACCAATACGTTCGGATAAAAGCCTTTACTTTCTAATTTTATTGAGAAATCAGCTCTATTGATATTATTCAATTCTTCCAGATAAATAATAACCACTCCAGGATTTTCTTTTACTTCTGTAATCTCAAAATATTCTAATAGGCCGGAGGGCAACAATAAACTATAACCATCTTTCTGCATAACACTACTTTTTTTTGCAAAGATAAAGTTATAATTTTTTCCCTCAACTTTTTACGCTGATCC